>JAWOIQ010000140.1:0-22617 GCA_046484585.1 Desulfurivibrionaceae bacterium | reverse complement strand
CTGGTCGGATAAAGCTTTCGCCGAATTCAAGCGGCGGGTGCGGAAACTGACCGGCAGAAGCTGGGGTGTGTCGATGGAATACCGTTTTGCGAAGCTCGCGGAATATCTTCGCGGCTGGATGGGCTATTTCGGGATAGCGGAATATTACCGCCCGATTCCGGGGATTGACCAATGGCTGAGAAGACGGTTACGAATGTGCTACATCAAGCAGTGGCGCTGGTGCCGCACCAAAGTTCGCGAATTGACCAAGCTCGGTTGCAACCTGCGGCTGGCCATTTCCATCGGCCTGAGTCGCAAAGGGCCATATCGACTCGCCAAAACACTGGCGACCCAATCGGGAATGACCAACAAATGGCTGAAGGATCAAGGTCTGCTATCCGTGAAAGACTTGTGGGTGAAAATCCATTACCCCGCTACGGCGCGGTAGCTCATGGGAACCGCCTAGTGCGGACCCGCTTGCTAGGTGGTGTGGGGGCCGGGGGAGAAAAACCCCCGGCTACCCGATTAAATGCTTTTCGTGTCTTTAGTAGTATACACTGAAGGTTTCTCAATTATGTTTTTATAAACAATTTTAGCTGTTTCTAATAGGTCGTCATATGTCACAATTTTAATGTGACCTCTTCGGCTATAATTTTCTTCTGCAAGTCTCTTTAACTCTATTTCAGTCAGTTCATTACGCCGGCCAATCACAACTAAGCCTTCTGGATGCTTAATTCCCGGTAATTTTTTTTGAGCATATGACAAATTGTCGGATACCCATGCTTGGAAGTCTCTAACCTGGGCTATTGCTGTTGTAAGATGAGAAGAAATATTCCCGTTTTGCAGGAAAAGTTTGTCAGTTGAGTTTTCAATTTCAACCAGAACGTATTGGTTGTTAATTCGTTTAACCACATAATCAGTAATGAAGTCACTCCCAAGCTCTTGTTTAGTGTAAAGCTCATTAACAAAAGGGTCCAATAGTACAGGATGTTGAGTTAAATACTTTTGAATTTCTTCCTCATGGTCAGGACCTCTTTCAATTAATTCCTCGAAATTTCTAATGGTTGTTAGGTTTAAGATGAGTTGGTTGTCAATTATTAAAGATAGAAAGTGATCAAGGTCTTCTTTCTCTCCGCCCATTCCTGTACCGGAAAATTGTGCCATTAACCCAAGAATAAATAAGATATCAGACCTTTTGTACTCGTCACCGAAAGCAATGAGTAAATTCTCCCTAAGGCTGTATAGGCAAAAGTTTGCCTCCTCCTTTGATATTTCATATTTTTTGCAGTCATCCCATGGGGATCCCAAAAACTTAATATGCTTGGATTGAGGGACAATACCGCGAGATACAGCAAGCAAAACTTCGAACGCTCTACTACGAGTACGATTTTTGTTGTTTTCGCCAAAAGCAAAATTCAGAAGTTGTAATATGCCCTTTTCCCCCCAGCCTGGAAGGGAAGCCATAGCGGGAGCTGCAAAATAGTCGTCATAGATTTCGTCCATTTGTGCCAATTCAACAACAATTGGGAACGCTTCATCATCTGCTAAAAGCGACGCCTGTGCTAGAGCTATTGCAATTTTGTCAAATGCAATAGGACGCTCAGATGAGTATTTTGATATCTGTGCTTTGAGATTATTCATGGGCATTTAACGAGTCCGTAGAAAAAGCCGACCGATAAAAAAGCCTATATCGGCCGCATTTCCTCTACCCGGCTCAATTCTTTGTTTTCAATTTTAAATTTGAATCGATTTGATTAAACCTACTCAATGATCCGGTTAATTCCTAGCCCTTTTCTTCCTTTTGAGTTCCATCAGGTCACGCATAGCCCGGACCGAATCGGTGGATCTTTTTGAGGTTGTGCAGCATGCAGAACATCAGCCATTGGCTGTTGACCTTGGTTTTGCCCCGCATGGTGAAGCGATCAAGACCGATGGTGCTGCAGATATTGGCAAAGACTGGTTCGACTGTCCCCAGCCGTTTGCTGTAAATGAACTTGCCGACCGCCGAGTCGATCTTGCGCTTCATCTTCTCGCTGAAAGTGTTTTTGCCTTTTTCCGAGCGGCCGTGGAAGAAGGCCACCTGCCTGATCTCCGTAGCATCCGGTTTGCGCAGACATTGCGCTCTGAGTTTGCAAGGTACGCAGGCCGATTTCGGCCCCTTGAACCTGTGCGAAAGGAATTTGCCGTCATCGATGTTTGTGCCGCTCCGGTAAAGCTTTTTGCCGGCCGGGCAGATTGCGTGGGCGAGATCGTCGGCGAAGGTGAAATCATCAACCTTGAACAAGCCGCTCCTGCCTTCGATCCTGGCCCGTTCCTTGCGGTGGCGTTCCTTATAGCGGTCCCGGTCCTTGAACAGGGGATCGCGCTTGCGAAATTGATTATCGGCCACGTAGGCGTCGATCTCTTTTTCGGCCAGCATCTCCATATTGTTTTCGTTATGGAAGCCGCTGTCGGCGGTCAGCCTGGTCCTGTCGAAAATCTCCTTGTCGCCGATGGCCTCGAAGTTCTCCGTCGTCCCTTCCACCATCGGTTTTAAAAGATCGTGCTCCTGGGCCTCTCCCCAGGCCTCGGCGTGGACTACAATCTGGTACTTGCTGTCCACCGCCGCCACTCCGTCATAGCCCTGAATCACGCCCGAAAGGCCGGGATCAATAAAAGAGCAACTGTCCACACCCTGCGCCATTCCTTCGCCACCCATATGCTTGAAAACGGGGTCAACATCAGAACCCTGCAAAAACTGCTCGGCCATGCCGATGTCAAGACCACCGAGCTCTACACCCATGTAATGCAGAAGGATATCAATAACCTGCAGAGCCCCCTCGATCTTCTCTAATTCGGCCTTTCGGATAATTCCGGGGGACATCCATAGAATGGCACTAGTTTAAGTGCTTGTCTGCGGACCTGCTTCGAGGGGCTCTAATCGGGCTTGGCGTTTTCCATAATCTTCCAGCCTTGTTGAGCGTATTGTGAAATAGATTTGAGGCGAAGTTCTTTTTTATGCTACCTTGAACTACAGCTTACAAACTAAGCGGAAAAAACATCGTTCAGACTGATCGGGATGCGGATGGCCCGGGCTTTATGGGCCTGTGCCAATCACCCATGCCGCTTTCCGGGTAGGGTGACGATTCCGTGAAAAATGCGGAGTCAAAAATCTCGACTTTCTGGCTTGATTAATCGTTTGAATTTGCGTTGTTTGTCGATGCCGGCGCCATGTGTTTTGCGCCTCGGCCAGTGAGGAGTGAGCGGCGGCGGTAAATTCTCCACCGCGATCACGGACAGATAAACAGGCAGGTTGATAAGGGAAAGCACCCATTATTCATCATGGATTCAGGTAATATGAATAAAATATGTTTTAAAAGTATTCCGATACAACTGATATTTGCAAAGGCATTTTCTTTTGTTTTTCTTGTTCTTTCCGCATCAATCATGTTCGTTGCATTTTATTATGCTTTGGTAAATATTGTGGACGGACATCAGCTTACAGAAGTTTTCATACAAATAATAAATAGCAGCATTATTGCAATTGCCGTGTTTGAACTGGCTATGGTTATAAGTAAGGAATACGGAGAGCCGGCACAACATGATGTTATTGTTATGTTAAGAAGAACTCTACCTAGATTTATTGGAACTGTATGTGTCGCTTTATCACTTGAAGGCCTTATTATGGTCATCAAGTACAGTCAGCTGGAATTAGCCGGAAATTTATATTATCCCGTGGCAATTATTATTAGCGCCGCTTTGTTGTTGATCTCTCTTGGTGTTTTTTTGAAAATGGCGCCCCTTGAGAGCGGTAACCTTTAGAGCATTGTTTTCGGGTCGGCCACGCTAACTAGAGCTGAAAGTCAACAAAGAGTATCCCAGAAGCAACCGTTTAAAGGCACTATATCCTCTTTTTTTACCATCCAAAACGGAATTATAGGAGTCCATTTTTTTCCGCAACTGAAGCTCGCCAGGATCCTTCGCGCCTGCGCCAACGTAACCAGCACAATTTCAAACTTTTTTCCCGGTTCGCTGATTCGTTATAACGTCAGATAGTTATGGACGAAATTTCTTGATTTGGACTTCCTTCGTTATTTTGTAGTGCTTGTCGTTGCCTGTGAGTAAGGGAAGGCCATGGGCAACAGCAGTAGAACCAATTAGGGTATCAGCAAGTTGCATAGAGTGGCTCAAGAAATGCTGTTCAACTGCAAACATTGCTTTGGCAGAAATTTCTTCCGTTATATACAGGATTGTGGCACTCCAGGCGTGGAGAGCCTGGCGGAGGCTGTTTAATTCTTTTTTGTTTCTCATGCCCTGGACAAGTTCCATGTAAGTGATAACTGAGATTGAGAAATTTTCTAAATTCTCAATGGCTTTAAATGCCTTTTCGTTTCCTCGCAGATACCAAATGAGCACGTCAGTATCGACTATTAGCATTAGAAGCGTCCTTTTCTTAAATTTCTGACATATTCCTCTACGTTTTGAGATTGGTCATGGTCTTTCCATATTCCAAACAATTTATGTTGCGAGGCTGTACTTTTCTTCTCCTCAAAAGGGACCAGTTTGGCACAAGGTTTCCCACGGAAAGTGATTACGACTTCCTCGCCTCTATTTACCGTCTCAATTAATTCCTTGGAATGAAATCTTAAATCTTTGGCTGTTGCTTTCATAATGTGCCCCAATCTTGTTGTTTATATTTGAAAGTATAAACTTTAGTGGTTGGGATGTCAAATTGTGAAATTGGCAAATAATATTTTTTGACAACGAACTATATTATTATCGAGCACACGGATTCTTGGGGACATCTAAAGATTACCCTTGAGTATCGAGGTTGAAGGCCGCCTTGAACAGTTTGCGGGTGTATGGGTGTTGCGGATTGTCGAAGATATCGCCGCTGCCCCTTTCGATAATGCGGCCGTCGAGCATTACCGCGACTTCGTCGGAAAGGGCCTTGACTACCCTGAGGTCATGGGAGATGAACAGATAGGTCATGTTCAGGCGCTCCTGCAGATCCTTGAGCAGTTCGATAATCTGGGCCTGAATGGTCATGTCGAGGGCGCTGGTCGGTTCATCGAGGATCAGCAGCCGGGGATGCAGGACAACCGCCCGGGCGATGGCGATCCGCTGGCGCTGTCCGCCTGAAAATTCATGGGGATAGCGATCGAGCATTTTTTCGGTCAGGCCGACTTCGATCAATGTCTTCATGATCAGGCTGCGCCTCTCTTCCCTGTCAATGCCGATCTTGTGGACCTTAAGTCCTTCGCCGACGATCTGTTCGATGGTCATTCGCGGGGACAGGGAAGAGAAGGGATCCTGGAAAACCACCTGGATATCCTTTCGCAAGGGGCGCATTCGCCTGTTATTGAATTCCATGAGATTATGGCCGTCGTATCTTATCACCCCCCTGCCGCCGGTCAGCCTGAGCAGACACATGCCCAAAGTGCTTTTACCGGAACCGGACTCCCCGACGATGCCGAGGGTCTGGCCCTCGCGGATAGTCAGATCGACGCCGTCCACCGCCTTTACGGTACCCACGGTGCGCTTGAAGAAACCTCGCTTGATCGGAAAATGGCATTTCAGGTCTTCGATTACCACCAGCGGGGCGCTATCCGGCTTGGGCCGGGCGCTTCCCCGGGGTACGCTTTCAAGCAGGTGAATGGTGTAGGGATCCTGGGGCTTGTTGAAAATCGTCGCGGTGGGGGCGCTTTCGACAATGCGGCCTTCATGCATGACATTGACCCGGTCCGCCGTTTTCCGGACCATGGCCAGATCATGGGTGATCAACAGCACCGCCATGCCCATTTCCTCCTGGATATCTTTGATCAGGGCGAGGATCTGGGCCTGGATCGTCACATCGAGGGCGGTGGTCGGTTCATCGGCGATTAACAGTTCCGGCCCGCAGGCCAGGGCCATGGCGATCATCACCCGCTGGCGCTGACCGCCGGACAGTTGATGGGGAAAGCTGTCGATCCGGCCGGCCGGGTCGGGAATACCGGTCCGGTCGAGAAGATCGATGGCCCGCCGCCTGGACGTTTCGCGGGTTAACTTCTGATGGATCATCAGCGGTTCGATGAGCTGATGGCCGACGGAGTAGACCGGGTTCAGGGAGGTCATCGGCTCCTGGAAGATCATGGCGATCCGGTTGCCCCGGATTTTCTGCATTGCCGGTTCACCAAGCGAGGTCAGCTCAAGGCCGTCCAGGCTGATACTTCCCGAGATCCGGGCGGCATCGGGGTCCAGGAGACGAAGAACGGAAAGGGCGGTCACCGATTTACCTGATCCCGATTCACCGGCCAGGGCCACGGTTTCGCCGGGATTGACGGTCAGGGATACATTATCCAGAATCCGGCTCTCCCCGGTATCGCTCCGGAAGGAGAGGGAGAGGTCTTTTATTGCCAACAGCGGTCCAGGGTCGTTACTCATCAGATCTTCCGGGGGTCATAGGTTTCGCGCAAGGCCTCGCCGATGAAGATCAGCAGCACCAGGGTGCCGACCAGAACTCCGAAGGTGGAAAGGGAGAGCCACCAGGCCTCGATATTGGTTTTCCCCTGGGCCAGAAGTTCACCGAGGCTCGGGCTGGGCGGCGGGACGCCGAGGCCCAGAAAGTCGAGGCTGGTCAGGGCCAGGATCGCGCCGGACATCCGGAAGGGCAGAAAGGTGATCACCGGAGTCATGCCGTTCGGCAGGAGATGACGGTACATGATGGTCGCGTTGTTTACTCCCAGGGCCTTGGCCGCCATTACGTAATCGAGATTGCGCCCCTTGAGAAATTCGGCCCGGACGTAATCCGACAACCCCATCCAGCCGAACAGGGAGAGCAGGATCAGGAGCAGGACAATGCTTGGTTTGAGTACGGCGGCGAAGATGATCAACAGATAGAGCTCGGGCATGGCGCTCCAGATTTCGATGAAGCGCTGGAAAAACAGATCGGTCCGGCCCCCGAAATAACCCTGGACCGCCCCGGCGACAATGCCCAGCAGGGTGCCGATGGTTGTCAGGGCCAGGCCGAACAGGACCGACAGCCTGAAACCGTAGATCAGGCGGGCCAGAACATCGCGGCCCCGATCATCGGTGCCCAGCAGGTTCTCTTCGGTGGGAGGGGAGGGGACGGCCTGATTAAGGCCGAGATTGATGGTGTCGTAACTGTGCCGGTTGGGAGGGAACAGGGCCCAGTTGCCGTTTTCGGTGATCTTCCTGAGCACGAAGGGATCGCGGTAATCCGCCTCGGTTTCGAAGACCCCCCCGAAAACGGTTTCCGGATATGTCTCGAAGATCGGAAAATAATATGAGTTTTCATAATGGATGATATAAGGCTTGTCGTTACTGAGCAAGCCGGCAAAGAGGCTGAGAATAAAGATTATCGAGAAAATAATCAGGCTCCAGTAGCCGCGGCGGTTGGTTTTGAACTTCTCCCAGCGGCGCTGCATTATGCCCCGGTGCTGTTTTTTCATTGCGACTCCACGCTCTCGAAGGTAATCCGGGGATCGACAACCACGTAGCTCAGGTCCGAAAGGAGCCTGGAGATCAGGCCGATGATCGTAAAGAAATAGAGGGTGCCGAGGACCACCGGATAGTCACGCTGAATGATCGAATCGTAGGCGAGCAGGCCCAGGCCGTCCAGGGAGAAAATCGTCTCGATAAGCAGGCTGCCGGTGAAAAAAGCGGCGACAAACGAACCGGGGAAACCGGTAATGATCGGGATGATGGCGTTTCGGAAGACATGGCGGTAGAGGACCTGGTTCTCGCCGAGCCCCTTGGCCCGGGCGGTCAGGACATACTGCTTGCGGATCTCTTCGAGAAAGCTGTTCTTGGTCAACAGGGTCATCACCGCCAGACTGCCCAGGGTAATCGAGATGATCGGCAGGACCATATGCCAGAGATAATCGAGAATCTTGGCGAAAAGGCCCAGTTCCGACCAGTTGTCGGAGGTCAGGCCGCGGAGGGGAAAGATATTCCAGAAGCTGCCGCCGCCGAACAGGACGATCAGCAGGATGGCAAGGACGAAACCGGGAATCGCGTAACCGACCAGAATTGCCGAGGTGGAGATCACGTCGAATTTGGAGCCGTCCCTGACCGCTTTTTTGATGCCCAGGGGGATGCAGGTCAGATAGACGATTAAAAAGGACCAGAGACCGAGGGACATCGAGACCGGCAGTTTTTCGATAACCAGCTTCACCACGCTTTTATGGTGGTTGTAACTCTCTCCGAAATCGAAAAGCAGATAGTTCTTCATCATGCTCAGAAACCGCTCTACCGGCGGTTTATCGAAACCGTACAACGCCCTGAGCTGCTCGATTTTTTCCTGGTCCAATCCTCTGTTGCCCTGATAAAGCCCGGTTCCTCCCCCCCGGACCTCGCCGCCGACCGAGTGCCCCTCGATCTGGGAAATAAGCCTTTCCACCGGGCCGCCCGGGACAAACTGGGTGACAGTGAAGGTAATCAGCATAATCCCGAACAGGGTGGGAATCATTAATAGAATTCGGCGAATGATGTAGGCGGCCATAAAATCAGAACTTCTCCGGTTGATTCATCTTTCTAGGGAACGGATTTAATTCTCCGGTAACGAATTTATTCCGATGCCACCCTCTTGCCGCTCCTTGATCCACCAGGTCGTCAGGGCGTCCATCGGTGAATAAAAGAGCGGGGCGGTTGCCGGTTTGTCGAACTTGTTCCAGTAGGCAACCCGGTGGAAGGGAATGTACCAGTTCGGCACCACGTAATAACCATACCATAGAACGCGGTCAAGAGCCTTGCAAGCCGCGCTCAGCTCTTCCCGGTTATCGGCGTAGACTATCTTTTCGACCAGATCGTCCACCACCTCGTTTTTCAGGCCGATAAGATTTCCCGAGCCCTGCCGGTCCGCCGAACTCGAGTGCCAGTAATCCAGCTGTTCGTTGCCCGGCGACTGCGACTGCCCGAAGACATTGACCATCATTTCGAAATCAAAGGCCTTGACCCGATTAATGTACATGGCCACGTCGACCTTCCTGATCGTGGCCCTGATCCCGAGTTTGGCAAGGTTCCTGGTATAGGGCTCCATTACCCTGACAAAGAAAGGTGAATAGAGGAGGATCTCGAACTCGAAACGTTTCCCCTCTTCGTTGGTGAGAATGTTGTTCTTAACCCTCCAGCCGGCTTCGTTGAGAAGCTGCTTGGCCTTGAGCAGGTTATCGCGGAGCGCGGCGCGATCTTCCGAGATCGGTACTTGCAGCGGCGTGGTAAAGACCTCGGCGGGCAACTTCTCCTTATGGGCGAGGAGATATTCTTTTTCGAGACCATCGGGCAAACCCGTTGCCGCCAGCGGAGAGTTGCTGAAGTAGCTGTCGGTGCGGGTGTATTGATTATGGAAGAGGGCCTGGTTGGTCCACTCGAAATCAAAGGCAAGGACAAGGGCTTGCCGAACCCGACGATCCTTGAAAAGTTCACGGCGGGTATTCATTACAAAGCCCTGCATGCCCTGATTGTTTGAATGATCCAACTTCTCCTTGACGATCAGCTTTTCGGTGAATTTCGGACCCTGGAGATCCCTGGCCCACTGCTTGGCGACATTGATCGGCATGTAATCGAACTCATGGGTTTTGAATGCCTCAAGGGAGACGCTCTGATCCTTGTAATATTTGATCGTGATCCGCTCATGGTTGAATTGATTGCGGCGAACCGGCAGTTCTTTTGCCCAGTAGGCGTGATTTCGTTTGTAGGTAATCGATTTGCCGGGCTTGAAGGATTCCACGATGTACGGACCGGAGCCAAGCGGCGGAATCAGGGAGGGGGCGGTAAAAGGATGCTCGGTGTAGAATTTTTTCGAGAGGACGGGGAGCTCGGCGGCGATCATATGCAATTCCCGATTTCGCCGGGCAAAATTGAAACGGACCTTGTTCGGGCCGATTATTTCGGCGTTTTTAATGTCCTTGTAATAAAACTGGAAGCGCGGATTGGCTTTATCGCTTTTCAGGATTTCAAACGAAAATTTAACGTCCTCGGCGGTCAGCGGGGAGCCGTCGGCGAACCTGGCTTTGTCGTTTATGGTGAAGACCACCGACATCCTGTCTTCTGCCAAAGCGATATCCTCGGCGACAAGACCGTATTCGGAAAAAGGTTCGTCAAGGCTTTTCACGGCCAGACTCTCGAAGACGAACGTAGTGAGCCCTTCGGGCGCTTCGCCCTTCAGGGTATAGGGGTTCATCTTGTCGAAACCGCCGAGGCTGTGCAGGACAAGATGGCCGCCCTTGCGGGCCCGATCCGAGGTGTAATCGAATTTCTTGAAATCGGCCGGGTATTTCACCTCGCCGTCGATGCTGATGCCGTGGGCCGCGGTGGCTTTATCCCCAAGGGACAGGGTCATAAAAAAAAGAGGGCAAATCAGAAAAAGCGACAGCGCGAATTTCCCGGCGGTATTAAAGAAGTCGAGCCGATTTATAGCTTTCATGTGAAACCAACCTGATTGAGGTGGGGTGCTTATTGGAAAAAACAAGGGCCAGCAGGCAAGATAAATCGACTTCGCCCGGCAAAAAAGCTCTTTTTCCTGAATCCGTGACGGCTTCGTGGGGAATTTCACTTATCAGTTTGTAATTGCATTTAATAGTTTTTAACGGTGCATCTGCGGCGTTCTCGAACGCTCACGGATTCAGGTTTTTTTAAAAAAAAATCAGGATTTTTTTTCCTGGAAACGAAAAACACTTTCAAGGGAGACCGTAATTATATTGGCGACCAGGGTGAGGGTATTCATGTCATGCTCGGTGAATTCTCCATCGATCTTGTTAATGGCCTCCATGACCCCGATCAGCTCGCCGTTGATATGCAGGGGAACCGCGAGAATCGACCTGGTTTCGACCTTGCCGTGCAGATTGGAGTCTATTGCCGAGTCGAAGCGCTTGTCTTCGCTGACGTTGCTTACTATGGCCGGATGACCGTGGCTGAAGACCCATCCGGCCAACCCCTTGTCGGCCGGGAAGGTCTGACTTTTCTGCTGATCATTTTCGGTACTGGTAGGAATCGCGACCAGCATTTCCTGGCTTTCGGTCTTGGCCAGAAGGATGTGACCGCCCTCGCAGTTCAGGAGCTCGTTGCTCATTTCAAGGATCTGGGTGAACAGCCAATTCCCACGGCCTATTTTCTGCCAGAGCATCGATATCTGCAGAAGGACCGTCAATTCCTCGCGGGACATCGACTCTATCATCTTGGTCGGCAGAATCTGGTGGAGTAACCCTTTGCGCAGCAGGGGAGGGCTGATCACATCCATGTCCATCAGATGTTCGCCGAGGAACTTGTCGGCGATCAGGTTGCCCTCCATCCAGGATATAATGTCGTTGCGGAGTGACCGGGTGGAGGAGCCGGAGCTGCTTGCCGATTGTTTCTGCAGCTCGAGGGCCTTCTGGATCTGATCCTTGGTGGCCATGCCGAGATCCTTTAAAACTTCGCCCAAGCGCTGCCAGCTGTTGCGTTTGGCGAAAAACTGGTCGGAAAGATTGGCGGTGATATTTTCCAGATAAGGGTTGCGGCCGTCGCCGAAAAATACGACCAGATATTGATCCATCCGGCCCAGTTGCTTCAAGCGGGGCAGCACAAAATTTTCGTAGAACCCCACCGTCCCGTCTATCATCTCCTGGGCCGAGGAAAACACCTTGTATCCCTTACCCTCCAGATTATCTTTACCTTCGTATTCATATGCCTCCTTTAATTCCGCATAGAGGTCTCGGATCCGTTTCATGTAGTCGACATCGGCCATCTGAGCGACCAGATCGGCAGTGGCCATCATCCGGGCAACCACATCCTCTTCCTTCGATCCGAATATCCCCTCGATCTTCAGGGGTTCATGGAATCTGGTTATGGAGATCATCTCGGGTACAAGTTCAAGTGAACGGTTCCGCCATTTCCCCCGGCTCAGATATGATTTGGCCAGAGCCATGCTCCTGGCCTCGTGGTTAAAAGAAAATTTGCCACCCGAACCTTTGTCGTCCCCATTTTCCTTGATATATCCGGAGTCGTGAAAAAGCGCGGCGGCCATGGCGGCCAGAAAAAGATCCTCACCGATTTCGGGATGATCGGCGTCGTTCAGCTTATTCCAGCCTCCGATCATTCTGGCCGTCAGGAGAGCGACATCCAGGGCATGTCCGAGATTATGATAACCGGTCTGGCAGGCTTGGTGGGATGCCCATTTGCCTTGATAAAGATCGGCAATGTCGGCAAGAATTTCGTTTAGAAGCTCCGAGTCGGAACCGTATTGATCAACATAAATTTCCTTGATCAGGGATGTCCTGATCCGGATATCGTTGTTGGCTTCTTTAATTGAGGTCCCGGCCTGGGTCATCAATCATTCTCCTTCTATAAGACGCATTGGCCCGCGGGGAGCATTTGTAAGGGATGACCGGGCAGGACATCCGCTTCGGAGTCTGCCGCCGGCCCCTTACCTTCGGCCTGTTCGCTCATCGATCTTTAGTGCCGCCGTCGGTAATCCGGCCCGGGGGTCTTCGCCGGAAAAGCTTGAAAACCGCTAACTTTATGTTCTTCAGAGATTACGCATCCGCCGGAGCACATCCCATTGCCGATTAGTGTTTTAATAGCAGTTTTATTTAGCAAAGGTCAAGTTTTTCCGGGGTTTGTTCTTTTGGCGTCCGGAAAAATCGATGAACGATCCGAACTCCATTGGATGGTCATGCTCAAGGACCTTTTTTGAAGCGCCTGCAAAACATCGTTGAAAAGTTTCTGACATCAACTATTATGTCACACCTTGCTCAACCGTTAAGATGAACTTATTTTATCACATTACGCTGAGATTTATTGATTCTCTATCAGCGATGGAGGAATTAAAATGGGTGAAACCATAGCACGGAAGATATTCAAGGCCCATACCCGCGACACCCCTACCCCCGAGAATGTCGTCCTCGACCTCGATGTGGTGATGTGCCACGAAATAACCACGCCGATCGCGATCAACGATTTGATCGCACGCGGCCTGGACCGGGTCTTCGATCCGACCAAAATCAAGGTGGTGATCGACCACGTCACCCCCTCGAAAGACAGCAAAACCGCGACCCAGGCCAAAATCCTGCGGGACTGGGCGAGGAGACAGAATATCCGCGACTTTTTCGACGTCGGTTCCAACGGGGTCTGTCATGCCCTGTTCCCGGAGAAAGGCTTTGTCCGACCCGGATATACCGTGATCATGGGCGATTCCCACACCTGCACCCACGGCGCCTTCGGGGCATTCGCCGCCGGAGTCGGCACCACCGATCTGGAAGTAGGTATCCTGAAAGGGGTCTGTTCCTTCCGGATTCCGGAAACCCTCCGGGTAAATCTGACCGGAACCCTGGCGGACGGAGTTTATGCCAAGGATGTCATCTTGAAGATCATCAAGGAACTGACGGTCAGCGGGGCCACCGACAAAGTCATGGAATTCCGGGGACCGGTAGTCGATGCGATGAGTATGGAGTCGCGGATGACCCTTTGCAACATGGCGATCGAGGCGGGAGGCACCTGCGGGATCTGTCTGCCGGACCGGGTGACGGCGGAATATCTCTGGCCCTTCATCGGCAGCGACTATCCGACGATCGATGACGCGGTAGCCGATTTCGCCAGGTGGCACTCCGATGCCGATGCGGAATACTGGGGAGAATTCAACCTCGATGTCTCCGATCTGGTCCCCCAGGTAACCTACGGTTTCAAACCCGATGAAGTCAAGGATGTCACCGAGATGGAAGGGACCCCGGTCGATCAGATCTACATGGGCTCCTGCACCAACGGCCGGATCGAGGATCTGCGCGAAGCGGCCCGGATATTGAAGGGGCGCAAACTGGCCGAGGGAGTGCGGGGTATTTTATCGCCGGCCACCCCCAAGGTATACAACGAGGCCCTGGCCGAGGGGATAATCCAGCACTTCCTGGCGGCCGGTTTCTGCGTGACCAACCCTACCTGCGGAGCCTGTCTGGGCATGAGTAACGGAGTGCTGGCTGAAGGCGAGGTCTGCGCTTCGACGACCAACCGAAATTTTAACGGCCGGATGGGGAAGGGCGGCATGGTTCACCTGATGAGTCCTCTGACGGCGGCTGCTACCGCGGTTAAGGGTTATATTACCGATCCCAGACCTTTACTTGATTGATGAACAGGATGGAGGAGTATTGATGAAGAAGAGATTCGGCGGCCCGGCTATCTGCCTGGACAGAAACGATATAAATACCGACGAAATAATCCCGGCCAAGTATCTGACCGAAAACAGCAAAGAGGCGCTGAAGCCCTTTATGCTCGAAGATCTCAATCTTGAGGGATTTGACTGTGCCTCGGAGAAGATGCGCAATGCCAAGGTGATCGTTACCAGGGCCAATTTCGGCTGCGGCTCCTCCCGGGAGCACGCGGTCTGGGTTTTCGAGGTTAACGGCATAAATATGGTAATTGCCGAGAGTTTCGCCCGAATCTTCCGCCAGAACATGTTTAACTGCGGCTTGCTTGCCGTGGAATTGAAGAAGGCGGAGATCGATCAGATATTCGAGCTTTGCGGCGATCTTGAAGTTGAGGTGGATGGCGCCGAGTTGAAGGTCAGGGGCAACGGCCGGGAGCTCTCCTTCTCATTCGAACTTAATCGCTTCGACCACGATCTGGTGACGGCCGGCGGCTGGCTCCAGTATGCGAACCAGAAATATTCCTGAATCCCTGAACCTCGGTTGGGCGGTTTGCTTTTTTCAATCCGTAATTATTTTGTCTTTCCGTGACCGCGTTGTAGAAACCCTCCCGCCGCGCCTTTCAGAAGGACGTTTGCGGTTTTACCATAAAAAGGGACCTTGTCTTCAAGAAGACGCGGTCCCTTATTTTGTACTTAACTAAGCGATATCCCGCCCGTTACGACTTGAGATCCTCCATTATTTCACCAAGGGTCTTTGAGGCCATGATTTTGCCGAGCCCCAAACTGCTGGTGGTCGCCAGAATAAGCATTATGTTGAAGCCTTTCTGGCCTGAAATCAACATGTGTCCCGCTTTGGTGTCAACCTGAACCATTTCGATATCGCCGTCGATTTTCATCTTGGTCGTCGAGTTTTTGGAGGTACCGAGAATGCTGTTGGCGTAGATCGCGGCCTGCTCAAGGTTGATGTTGCTGCTTTCCGTGCTGACAAGCTGCAATATCTCGCCTGAAGTGGTTGACAGGACCGCCCCGGCAAATCCGTCCAGGGCGGCGAAATCCTTTAATCTTGACTGGACTCTCACCAGATCGAGCTTGTGGAGGTCAACCGACGATATTTTACCGGCCGGCGTGGTTTTCGACTTGATTTGCGGGGGCTGCTCCGGTTTGGCGGGAGCCGGTTTTGGAGCGGGAGGAGAGGGGGAGGGTGGTGTGGGCGCGACCGCAGCTTCTTTGACTTTCTGGGAGCCGGCTTCGGCCCCTTGAGATGATTTTTCGTCGGCCAACCGGGCATTCTCCATCAGTAAACTCATGATGGTGTATTTAATTTTCTTTTCCGTTTCCGGGCAGCTGTTGTCGATATAGATGTTCAGGTCTTCATTATTCCATGAAATTATCTCTTGCGCCGCCTTCCCGCCTTCGAGATGACCGGTTTTGGCATTCATCAAGTCGCCCCTGTTGACATAGATAACCCCGGTTTTGCCTTGGGATTTAATGGTCAGGGTGCAGGTTTTGCTTTCGAGATTGATCAGCTGCAAAAAGGACTGGAGGGAAATTCCGTTGACGTGTCCCGTATCGCTGCTCTCCTCCCGGTTCCATTCCCGCATGATCTTTTTGTAGTCGATCGCTTCCAGATCATTGCTGGCAAATGGTTTCGGGATAAAGTGTAGGGCGCCGAGTTTTTTGGCCTTATTCTTGATGTCGGGGGTGGCGAAGGCGGAGATAACGATGATCGGCACGGGCGGATACTCGTTGTTCATGTGAGCCAGCAGCTCGAAACCGTCCATCTTGGGCATGTTCAGGTCGGTAATCAGCAGGTTTATCTTGTGGGAACCCAGAGCCTTGACCGCTTCAATACCGTTGCTTGCCACCAGGACATTAAAGTCTTCATCGGGAAAGGCCGAGGCAAACCACTCGACCATGGTCACCAGGACTGTTTCTTCGTCATCTACGACCAGGATGTTATTCATGCTTTTTCACCATCTATATAAATCTGAATTATGTGTCTGGATTTTTTGAAAAAAAAGTCCTTCGAGTTAAGATAATAACCCACCGGGACGTATCTGACAATATAGTACGTGCCGTTAATAACTCGATCATAAAAAAAAACGGAAGGGTTTATTGCCTGAATCGATGCGCGTTCCTGAACGGGTCAGAACCATGGAGGGGACGATCTGAATGTGGGGAAGCGCCGGCCGGAAGAGAGGGCCGGGCCGGGCAAGGCTTGTTTAACTTCTCCTGAATCCGTGACGGCGTAGTGCATTGATTCACTATATATGATTGTTTTTACGTCAAATATAGACAGTGATCCGTGTTGGTTGGAATGCATCCGCCGCCCTGCGGGGCGCCCGATAACGGCGCATCTGCGGCGTTGGCAACTCGTTGATATACCATCAGTATTATCAACCATCGTTGCCGCCTTGCATCTGCACCGTTCTCGAACGCTCACGGATTCAGGTTCTGGTTACCAGCTGCGATTTTTGATTTTGGTCATAACCCTTTGCACATTGCTGAGATGGGAAGGGTGGCTGAAGAGGTTGACGAATTGCTCTTCCCTGTGGCTTATTTCATCCAGGAGGTCGTCGGCTTGGGGGTCGTTAAACCTTTGCAGGGTTCGGGTCGCGACCTGCAGAAGTAGAAGGGAATGGCGGATATTGCTTTTATCTTTCATCCCCGTGTAATAGGAAGATTCCGGATCGCCGAATTCCTTGATCAAGCCGTAAATAATCGCCCGGCTGGAATCGTTGCCGACCAGAGCCAGGAAAATAACCAGTTCACGCAGCAGATAAAGCAGGAAATGGGGCTGCATCTCTTCTTCCTGGAAATTCTCCTTGGCTGAGGCGGCAAAGAGCTCCTGGGTGATTTTCCTGACTTTCTGGATGACGTTTTCCTGGTTCTTCTCCAGAAAAGCGACTACCACCTCGACCATCTCGCTTTTGAGGCCTTTGCGGACCAGGAGAACCTCCTCGGGGGTCAGTTCGACGTTGCTCCGCTCTTCCCGGTTTTTGCTGCGCAGGAGGATCGTGGCCAGGATCAGGCCGTTGCGGTCGGAGAAGTTCACCGCCGGGGTGCGGTTGAAGATGTCCCCGATCAGGATCTTCAAGGCGTCTTGCGGCCTGGTTAAACGGGCGACGAGAATCTGCAGGGCGTTCAGGAAAGAAACCCGGTCTTGCCTGGTGGAAAGTTCTTTCAGATAATGCCAGAGGAATTCGAATACCTTGCTCTCGTATTGAATGAACTGCGGGATGTTTTTTTCAAAATAGGCGCGGCGGAACCGGCCGTTGTCGTCGAAACAGCCCCTGAGCAGATCGATCAGATGGGAGGCCTCCAGTTCGGTGATCCTGAAGTTCCTGGCAATCACCGAATAATCCTCGGAACCGAAGATAACATCCTTGTTGGTGATGTCCCTGACCTTTTTCTTGGTAGATGATCGTTGCTTGAAGAAGCTTAACAGTCCGAGAATTTTATCGTGGAGCGACCACTTGGTCTGGCGGCCCTTTTCGTCAACGCTGCTGACCTGGTCGTTTTCAATGGAAATATTGTCGAATATTTCATCCGAAAGATTTTCCAGTCCGAGTTCGATGCTTTTCAGGGCTTCCGCGGGCAGATCGTCCTGCTGATCGCCTTGCTCGGCGAGATCGATGAATTTAGAGGCCAGCGACAGCCTTTTGCCCATGAGATCTGGGCGAATATCGGTATAGCCGTCACTGTTGATACTGGCCATGACTTCCGAGGCCATCTTGGGGTTGCTGCCGTATTCGGCGAGGACCAGCCGGGATATCTTGACCGCTTTGGCCTTCTCTTCCGGCTTATCCTCAAGACTCTGGGTCAGCCACTGGACATTATTGACCTCGATCGGCATTTTTTTGAGTTGTTCGCGGTAGTTCTTCGAGGCCAGAATTACGTCGTAAACCGTG
Organism: Desulfurivibrionaceae bacterium; assembly: GCA_046484585.1. Taxonomy (GTDB): domain Bacteria; phylum Desulfobacterota; class Desulfobulbia; order Desulfobulbales; family JAGXFP01; genus JAGXFP01. Next base: position 4,635 of record JAWOIQ010000140.1, on the reverse strand, counting down.
GTGAAACGGCTCAGTTCACCGGATGGATCCTTGAGCAGCATCGGTTTGATTTTGTTGACCAGATTCTGGAGGGCGGCTGATTTGACCCTGTTGGTAGCGGCAAGCATGGTCAGATTGACGTTCGGTTGGCCGTATTCATCGTGGACCACAAACCAGTCCTTGGTGTTTTTCTTGGCGTAGTAATGAACCAGATGTTCAATGGTGTGTTCGATTTTCCGGTAATCATCGTCCCCGCCATCCCCGTAATCGATGGAAAAGTTGAAAAGCTCCATGACGCTCATGGCCTTGAAGGAATCCATCAGTTTTGTATAGATGGCCGTGCCTTTCTTGCCCTCCCGCTGCTCGATGGCCTGGGCCACCTGATAATCAAGGAGGAAGTTGCCGAAGGAAAGCTCGTAGTCATAAGTTTCCGAACCGATCTTCTGGGACGGACACTGCTGACCCCGCAGACGACAGTATATCTTGCCGTCGAATTTGGGCGCTTTAGCTATTCTTCTCAGGAAATCGACGAATAATTTAATCTTCTGCCTGTTTTCATCCTGGAGGGAGGAAAAACTGCTGTTGATCAGTATTTCCGAAAACAGACAGGTAGCCTGGGCGAGCAGAAGCCGGTAGTAATCGAGGACCTTTTCTTCCTGATTCAAGTACTCAAGAAGACCGGAAGTGATGTTCTGGCCGGCGTGATCGCTATCGTCGATGCCGGCGAATTGGCCGTAAAGCTTCAGGGCCGAATCGTCAAGTTGAAAGATATTATCCATCCAGTTTCTCCAGAACCGTCTAGCGCCGTCTAGTTTTTTAAAAATGACAATTTAAAGATCTCGGATCACGGACCGCGCATATTAACCATAATTGACCGCGGCCGCAATCTCCATATCATTCCTGGAAAGCAAAAAAGCACAAAGAAACGCCCTGCAATAAATAAAGACAGCTTCGGCTGGAGAGATAATCAGGCCCAAAAAGTTAATGGAGAGGAAGGGAAGAACAGAAGGGTGTGTAAGATTCTATTTTTTGACCAGCTTGAATTCATAACGGCGATCAGGCCTTTGATTCTTGTCAATCTGTGATTATCTGTTTTACCGGGCAGTGCTCGCGGTGGGGAATTGCCCCGCCTTTAAGAGCGTCCGATAAACGGGCCATTTCTTGTGTCGGCAACAGATTGTCATAACCCATGATGATCAAGATCGCCGGCGGCCGGCATCCGAGCCGGTTCCCGAGCCCTTACTTTTTCGGGACCAGGTCATTCAGGGCTGTCGAAAGTTCAGAAAACCTGAACTTAAACCCCTTGTCCAGAAGGACCGTCGGCGAGACCCTGGCGCTGTCCAGAACCAGACGGGCCGCCTCCCCCATGATCAATTTCAGCAGCGGGGCGGGAACGGCAGGCATGACAAAAGGTTTATCGAGGGAGGAGGCCAGCTGGCGGCTAAAATCGCGATTGGTTACCGGCTTCGGCGAGGTCAGGTTGACGGGGCCGGCGATATCTTCGTTTTCGAGGATAAAATTGAAAGCCTCGACGAGGTCGTCGATATGGATCCAGGAAAACCATTGCCTGCCGGAGCCTAGCGCCGCACCGAGTCCGGCCTTGAAAGGCGGGATCATTTTGGCCAGCACCCCGCCGCCGAGGCCCAGTACGACACCCAACCGGCAGCGGACCACCCGGACCGATTCCCCGGCGGCCCGGGCTTCCTTCTCCCACTTTTCGGCGACAGTGGCCAGGAAATCGGCACCGGGCGGGGTACCTTCATCAATTTTCAGCTCTCCCTTGTCGCCGTAGTAACCGACCGCCGAACCGCTGAGCAGCACCTTGACCCGGGAGTCCTCCTCAAGCAGGGCTTCTGCGATATGCCGGGTGGTGAGGATCCGGCTGTCCATTATCCTGCGCCGGTTTTTCCGGGTCCAGCGGCAGAATACCGGAGCGCCGGCCAGATTGATAACACCATCGCACTCTTTCATCTTGCGCTGCCACGCTCCCGGCCTGGACGGGTCGCCGACCACGATGGCAACATTGGCAGCCGGGTTAGACTTTTCCGAACGGCTGAGGATCGTCAGATGATGCCCTTTCCCGGCCAGGAATCGAACAAGATGACTGCCGACAAATCCGGTCCCGCCGGTCATGAAGATTTTCATAGTCCACCCGTTTGAGATTCCTGAATCCGTGACGGCTTAGTGAGGAATTTTGTTTAATTCGTTTGTTGTTACGTAAAATTATCGTTTTTGCGACTGGGTCGCCTCGATTCCACCCCGCCGCCCTGCGGGGCGCCCGATAACGGCGCATCTGCCGCGTTGGCAACTCGTCGATATACCGAAGTATTATCAACATCGTTGCCGCCTTGCATCTGCACCGTTCTCGAACGCTCACGGATTCAGGAGATTGTAAAAAAATTTTATCATAGCCGCCAATTATATATAAATAGGTTATATAACCTTTTGAAAATATTTAAGGAGACAATTGTGCAAACGGAAAAAGTCTTAATCGATAAAGTGGTGACCGGCGGTCTGGGCCTGGGACGAATGGCGGACGGCATGGTCTTTATGATACCTTATGTTCTGCCGGGGGAAGAGGTCCTGATCCGACCCGGACGCCGCAAAAAAAATTATCTGGAAGCGGATCTGATCGAAGTTGTCAGCGGTTCCCCGCGCCGGATCGAAGCTGATTGTCCCCATTTCGGGGTTTGCGGCGGTTGCGATTTCCAGCATGCCGAGTACGGCTATCAGCTCGAATTAAAGTCCGGCGTTCTCCGCGAAAATCTTGCCGCCGCCAAAATCATGGACGGCTCCGAGCTGGAAAAAGTCATGGAGGAACCCCTGGAGGCGGATCGGCCCTTCGGTTATCGTCAGCGTTTGCGCTTGCAGGTTGATAATAACGGCGGCTATGGTTTTTTCCGCAGGTCCAGTCACGAAGTCGAGGTTATCGAGTCCTGTCCCCTGGCGATGTCGTCGATCAACAAGGTCATGGAAAGCTTTGCCTCCAGCGAGGCGATGGGCCATCTGCTCGATACGGCCCGGGAGGTCGAATTGCTGGCCAGTCCCGGTGACGATAGCGTGGTCCTGATCGTCCGTCTGCGCCGTAAACCGCGTCCGGCCGATCTCAAGGCCGCCGACCTGGCCTCGGACCAGCTTAAGACGGTCAAGGCCGTATATCTCGCCGCGGACTCCGTCCGTACCCAAGGGCCTTATTGCGGCTCGGGATCGGATGACGATGAGGACCGCTCCCTGCTGCTGCTTTTACCTTTTCCGGCCATCCCGCATCACCGGATCCCCGCCTATACCCTGAGCCAGGAGGCCGGCGGTTTCAGCCAGGTCAATCCGGAGCAGAACCGGAAAATGATCGCAACCATGCTCGACTGGGTCGATACCCTCAAGGCCGAACGCGCCCTCGACCTGTTCGGCGGCATGGGTAATTTTTCGATCCCCCTGGCCATGAAATTTAAAGAAGTGGTCGGTCTCGATCGCCAGCGCGCCGCGATCCGCGGCGCTGAACAGAATGCGGAAAAGGCCGGTCTGAGCAACTGTTCATTCATCCGCAAATCAGCGGAGGAGGCCATTAAAGAGTTCGGGGCGGCCGGTGAGGTCTTCGATCTGGTCCTGCTCGACCCGCCCCGGCGCGGCTGCCGGGAGGTTCTGCCCTATCTGAGCGAAATCGGCAATCCGGCGGTAATCTATATCTCCTGTGACCCGGCCACCCTGGCCCGGGATCTCAAGGATATGTCGGAAAACGGCTACACTGTGCGTAAGGTAAAAATGGTCGACATGTTTCCCCAGACCCATCATCTGGAAAGCATGGTTCTGTTAACCCGCTGAATCCCCGGCAATGCATAAAATCCGGCTCCTGCGTTGCCCCAAACCGTCTCGAGATGCAGAGTACAAAAGTATGCTGCATTTTTTTAATTTTTGCCCAGACCGGAGGGCTCAGTTTTGTCGCGGTTGAATATTGCCGGGCTTTCCGTCTATAATCAACCGATGCGAAAATATCCAGAAGGACAACAGGCAATGGTCGATGCCGCCCTCAAGGCTCTCGGCATCGACAACTTCCTGCTCGGCATCCAGGATGCCGCGTTCCCGGCCCTGCCCGAAGAGGATATCGGCCGCGGCTCCCCCTATTCGGACGGGGCCGCCGCATTTCTCGAATTCGTTCGATCCCTTGGTTTTAACGGCATCCAGTTCGGACCCCAGGGGATCACCAGTCGGACCAACTCCTCGCCATATGACGGCACCCTTTTTTCCCGCAACCCCCTTTCCCTGGCGCCACTCCGGTTGAGGCGCTTCAGTCCGGATCTGTTGCCCCAAGAGGAACTGGCGGATCTGATCAATCAAATCCACGTCAGCGCCAACCGGGTGGAAAGGGAGTCCGCAGCTAACTTTATCCGGACAATCACCGGCACGGTCTGCCGGCGATTTCGGCTGATCGGCCAAAATTGCCAAAAGGGGCGGGATCAAACCCGCCTTATGCACTCCTATGCCGCTTTTCGGCGTCAGAACGGGGCCTGGCTGGAAAGAGACGGGCTTTACCAGGTTCTAAAGGAGCATTACGGCAGAAACAACTGGAAAAAATGGGCCGGCGACAGCCGGGCCCGGCTTGACAGAACTCTCTTCGCGGCGCCGCCGGAAGGAGATGTCCCCGCGCAAAAACGGATCAGG
>JAWOIQ010000118.1:0-9435 GCA_046484585.1 Desulfurivibrionaceae bacterium | reverse complement strand
CGCTGCGAAGACATAGGTGAGGTCGGCGTGCCCGTCGCCGCGGCGGGTGGGGGTGCCGACCGCGATGAAGATCGCCTCGGCGCCGTCGACGGCCTGGGCCAGATCGGTGGTGAAGGACAGCCGGCCCGCCGCCACGTTCCGCTCGAGCAGCGAATCGAGCCCGGGCTCGTAGATCGGGACCTGGCCCGCCTTCAGCATCTCGATCTTCTGGGGGTTCTTGTCGACACAGACGACCTCGTGCCCGAAGTCGGAAAAGCACACTCCCGAGACGAGGCCCACATACCCCGTGCCGATCATCGCTATCTTCATCAACCGGTCTCCAAAACAAGCGGACGCGCCTCGTCCGTGCATCCGCCATCGACCAGGTCAAGTCAACTCGTGCCCCCCGGTCCAGCGGGGCTTGAACCCCAGCGGCGCCCGGCGTATATGCACATCCATAGCGGCGTTTCGGCTTCCACCCCCGAGGCACCACCGGGAAAGAGCTTCGCGAGAAGCAGAAAGTCCGGAGGATGTACGGCATCATGGAAGGGCAGTTCCTTCGATATTACAAGGAAGCCGACCGCCTGAAAGGCGTTACCGGTGAGAATCTTCTTGGTTTGCTTGAAAAGCGCCTCGATAATGTTGCATATCGGATTGGATTTGCCAACTCACGATGTCAGGCCAGACAGATTATCAAACATGATCATATTCTGGTCAACGATAAAAGGGTCAACGTGCCTTCGTTTAACGTTTCAGTAGGCGATGTCATTTCCGTTCGCGAAAAGAGCCGGAAGGTCGAAGTCATAAGCGACAGCCTTGAGGCGGTAGCCAGACGCGGTGTGCCCAGCTGGCTCGAAGTTGATGGCGCCTCTTTTCAGGCTAAGGTGAAATCCGAACCCGAGCGGCAGGAACTTACCATGCCGATCCAGGAGCAGCTGATAGTCGAGCTTTACTCCAAATAATTTCGGCCTGGAATCAATGTTGCCGTGGAAGGGAGTTGTCGACCTTTTCCTCGGCAATGTTTTGTTGCATCTCTGAGCGCTTGGTAAATGATCAGATTTGTTTCATTAATCAATTGCGGAGCTTTTGATAATGGATAATGAACAGAAGCAAAATAGAGAACTTGAGAAGGATCCCCTTTACCGCAACTGGCATGAGTTGATTATGCCCGAACGGGTTGAAGTGGATCGGGAATCTCTTACGGATAGTTACGGTAAGTTCGTCTGCCAGCCTCTTGAGCGTGGATATGCCACCACCATCGGTAATTCTCTCCGGAGGATATTGCTCTCCTCTATCCAGGGGGCGGCAATCACCTCGGTAAATATAGAAGGCGCTTTGCATGAATTTTCATCATTGCCCGGTATTGTGGAAGATGCTACCGAGATAATTCTTAATCTCAAAGAGGTAAGGCTCAAGCTTAATTCAGCCGAACCCCAGACCGTTAAGATTGAGAAAAAGGGCAAGGGCGAGGTTACCGCCGCCGATATTATCTCTGACGGGACCGTCGAAATAATGAATCCCGAACAACATATCTGTACAATTTCGGGTTCCGAGGGCAAGTTCATCGGTGAATTCGAGGTTCGTTGGGGCAAGGGCTATATGCCGGCCGAGCGGAACAAGCGTGAGGACCAGGTTATCGGCGTGATCGCCATCGATTCTATTTTCACCCCGATTCGAAAGGTTAAAATATTGGTCAGCCAGGCCAGGGTCGGGCAGCAGACCGACTATGATAAATTGACTCTTGAGATGAGCACCGACGGCAGCGTTAAGCCCGAGGATGCCTTGGCCTATGCCGCCAAAATTCTCAAGGAACAAATGAGTGTGTTTATCAACTTCGACGAGAGTCTTGTCGAGCCGGAGATCGTTCCCGAGGAAGAGGCGGTTGAAGGAGAAATTAATCCTTATCTCTCGCGGCCGGTTGATGACTTGGAACTTTCGGTTCGTTCCGCCAATTGTCTCCGCAATGCCAATATCAGATATATTGGCGAGCTGGTGCAGAAAACCGAAAACGAAATGCTCAAGACCAAGAATTTCGGCCGCAAGTCCCTGAACGAGATTAAGCAATTGCTTGCCGAAATGGATCTGTCCCTGGGCGCCAAGATTGAAGGCTGGGAAAAACCCGATTTTACCGCCGAGGCGGAAGAACAGGATAATCAATAAGAGGTTGTTGAGATGAGGCATAGAAAAGCAGGAAGACGACTTGGCCGCACCACCCCGCATCGGCTCGCCATGGTCCGAAATATGGTCACTTCGCTGTTGGAGCATGAGCGCATAGTGACAACTACTCCCAAGGCTAAAGAGGTGAGAAGGGTTGCTGAAAAAATGATCACCTTGGGCAAACGTGGCGACTTGCATGCCCGTCGGCAGGCCTTGTCCTTTATTCGCGACAAGAAGGTGGTTGCGAAGCTCTTCAGTCAGTTGCGGGATGAGTACATGGAACGAAGCGGCGGTTATACCAGAATCATTCGCACCGGAAACCGGATCGGCGATGCGGCCGAAATGGCCATTTTGGAACTGGTTAACTACAGCGAAGAGGATGTTACTGCAGAGTCGGCTAACTAATCTTCGATTTGCCGGTAAAATAGTAATACCCAAGGCCGACATGCTTGCTATGTCGGCCTTTTTTTATAGATCGGCAAGTCACGGGTCCGGGTAGAAAATCGTAACCGTTCAGCAGCACCGCATCTTCGGACGATCGGCCCGGCTTACGTACACGAGGTACGCGGCGCCGGTCCGCTTGTCCAAATCTGCACCACTGCTAAACGGTTACAGTCCGGCGGTTTTGGATACTTTGGCGACCGTCCCGGTGAACGGTTACAAAAAATCTACCATAGCCGCATTTTTCAGGGTATGGTATTGATCCGGTTGTTGCCGCAGGCTCGGATGATCCGGGCACCTGTCGTTCGACGGGAAAGGTACGTGGGGTGCGGATGTTACATGTTAACGAGGTTCCCCGGAATTTCCGGGATGGCCTGAAGGTTAGCGATCTGGCCAGGGAGATTAAGCCCGATGCCAATCTGTTCATCGTCAACGGGCATCCCGTGTCACCTTCGCATGTCCTTGAAGACGGTGACAGCTGCTGGTTGATCCGGAAAGGAGAAAAACCGCCGGCCGAAGAACTTGAAAGGTTGCTTTACGCCCGGCACACCCCCGGGGTTCACGAGAAGGTCAAAAACGCTTCAGTCGGCATCATGGGCCTTGGCGGCCTCGGTTCGCTGGTGGCCGTGGCGCTGGCCCGGGTCGGGATCGGTCATCTGCTCCTGGCCGACTTTGATCTGGTCGAGCCGAGCAATCTCAACCGGCAGCAGTATTTTATCGACCAGATCGGCGAAAAAAAAATCGATGCCCTGAAAGATAATCTCGCCAGGATTAATCCGTATCTTCGTATAGAGATAATTGACGTGATTTTAACGGAGGAGTCGATTCCGGTCTTGTTTAACGAAGTCGATGTCCTGGCCGAATGCTTTGATGGAGCGGAAATGAAGGCTGCGGCTATGCGCTGTGCGCTTGGTCCTCTCGCCGGCAAGGGTTTTGTCGGCGCTTCCGGTCTCGCCGGTTATGAGGATTGTAATATGATCAGGACCAGGAAGATCCGCGAGCGGGTCTATCTGGTCGGTGACAATGAAACCGCGGCAAGGCCTGGCCGGGGTCTGATGGCTCCCCGGGTCGGGGTTGCCGCTCATCACCAGGCCAACCAGATCTTGCGGCTGCTGCTCGGAGTTTCTTAAGCGGGCACGGGACAACGAACCAGTTTCGTTATTCAGTGATTCCAAAGTACCGGCCTGTACTCAGCAACTATATAATAACTATTAACGGAAATATGAAGATAGTCTGTAACGGAAAAGAGAAAGAGGTAAGGGATGGACTTACTATTGAAGAACTTATTGTGGATCTGGAATTGAATCCCGATACGGTGGTGGCTGAATGCAACGGCGGTATCGTGCTTCGCGAAGATTACCCGGACCGGCAATTGAGTGAGGGCTCGGTTTTAGAGCTGATCCGCTTCGTGGGGGGGGGCTGATGCTTACCATAGCGGGGCATACTTTTAAATCGCGTCTGCTGGTCGGGACCGGGAAGTTTTCTTCCGCCCGGGTGATGAAAGAAGCGCTCGAGGCGTCGGGCAGCGAGATGGTGACCGTGGCTCTGCGGCGGGTCGATCTTGACGATCCCGGCGACGACATCATGAGCGTTCTCGACCGTAAGCGATATCTGTTTCTCCCCAATACCTCCGGAGCCCGGGACAGTGTTGAAGCGGTGCGGCTGGCCAGAATGGCCAGGGCCTCCGGTGGCGGCGATTGGCTGAAACTCGAGGTCACCCCCGATCCGCGTACACTCCTGCCCGATCCGGTCGAGACCTTGCGGGCGACCGAGATCCTGGTTGAGGAGGGTTTCAAGGTCCTGCCCTATATCAATGCCGATCCGATCCTTGCTCTTAAGCTCCAGGATGCCGGGGCGGCGGCGGTTATGCCCCTTGGTTCACCGATCGGCACCAATCAGGGCCTGCTGACCAGATTCCAGGTGGAAATCATCATCGAGCAGGCCAGGGTGCCGGTGATCGTTGACGCCGGGCTCGGGGCTCCGTCCCATGTTGCCGAGGCCATGGAGATCGGGGCCGATGCTGTTCTGGTCAACACCGCCCTGGCCGTGGCCGCCGACCCGGTCATGATGGCAAAAGCCTTTGCCATGGCAGTTGTGGCGGGGCGCACTGCCTATGAAGCGGGTCTGGCCGGCTCCCGGTCCCGGCCCGAGGCTTCATCCCCGGAAATGGGACTCGACTTTCTCAATTGATTTCCTATATCAGATTGATTGATAGCCAAGAATAAATTTCAGATGCCAGATATCGAATTAAATAAACAAACAGAATTCACGGCGCCGGATTTCCGGGAGACAGCCGGACTGGTTTATGGCTCCGATGTGGTTCAGGTCGAAAACGTTTTGCAGAAAGACCGTTTGTCGATCCGCGACCTGGGCGTGCTTCTCTCGCCGGCCGCCGCGCAGCGTTTGCCGGCTATGGCCGCCCGGGCGGCCGAGCTCACCGCTCTGCGGTTCGGGCGGGCCATCCAGCTCTATACGCCGTTGTATCTTTCAAGTTTCTGCACCAATAATTGCCGTTACTGCGGCTTCGCGGTTGACAATCAAATCGAGCGACGGGTTTTGAGCCTTTATGAGGCCGAGCGCGAGGCCCTGCTGCTGGCCGAACGGGGCTTCAGTCATCTCCTGCTGGTTGCCGGCGAAGCGCCAGCCAGGATGGGTGTCGATTACCTTGAAGTGCTGACCGGTCGTCTGCGAGGGAGGTTTGCCTCGATATCCATCGAGATACAACCCCTGAGCGAGGAGGATTATCGCCGTCTGTTCAGGGCCGGGATAACCTCGGTGGCGGTCTATCAGGAAACCTACGACAGGGACACTTATCAAAAAGTGCACCAGGCCGGTCCCAAGTCCGACATGACCTATCGACTGGCCACCCCGGCCCGGGCCGCCGGGGCCGGAATGCGGGAGGTGGGACTCGGCGCCCTTCTCGGCCTGGCGGACTGGCGTCTTGAGGGGATTGCCCTGGGGATGCATCTTGCCTGGCTGCGTTCTCACTACTGGCAAACCGCCCTGACTGTGTCATTCCCCCGCTTGCGGCCGGCCGCCGGCAATTTTGAACCGATGGTCCAGGTCGGGGAGGAAGATCTCGCCCAGTTATTGTTTGCCCTGCGCATCTTTGATCATGACGTCGGCCTGCTTCTCTCGACTCGCGAGGAAGCGCGTTTTCGAAACGGAATGCTCGGCCTGGCCCCCACCCGCTACTCGGCGGGGTCCTGTACCGCCCCGGGGGGATATTCGAATCCGGACCAGCAAGGTGAGCAGTTTGCCATTGATGACCAGCGCACCATCGAGGAAGTCAGCCGGGACATCAGGGCCAGGGGTTTCGATCCGGTCCGCAAGGACTGGGATGCGGTTTTTCAGGAAGTGATTTGAGTTTGGAACAGTTCCTGAATCCGTGACGGCTTAGTGGCATTGATTCACGATGTATAATTGTTTTTAGGTCAAATACAGGCAGTGACCCGTGGCGGCTGGAATGCACCCGCCGCCCTGCGGGGCGCTCGGCAACGGCTCATCTTCGGCGTTGGCAACTTGTTGATATAACATTAGTATTATCAACATCGTTGCCGCCTTGCATCTGCACCGTTCTCGAACGCTCACGGATTCAGGTAGTTGACAACAGATTCGGATTTGGCGTATTCGCCGGTAAATATAGAATGGAGGCTTCTTTGATGAGCGATATAAAAAAAATGTATTCGACGATTCTCGGGGATCACTTCCCGATGGACATGAAAATCACCTTCGGCGACCAGACCCTGGTTTACCGGAAAAGAACCTGGGCCATTCCCCAGGAGGACGGCAACGTCGATGAAAAGGGAATCCGGTACGGGGAAAATCCCGATCAGGAAGCGGCCCTCTACGAGCTGGTCAACGGCAACCTGGTCCTCGGTGACTGCAAGTTCATCGAGCCCGGTCACGGTCTGGTCAGCGGCATAGCCGTCGAGGATATGCTCCAGGTCGGCAAGCATCCCGGCAAGATCAACCTGACCGATATTGATAACGGCCTGAATATCATTAAGTACATGGCCGATCGACCGGCCGCGGTAATCCTTAAACACAACAATCCGTGCGGGGTCGCGGTGGCCGACTCCCTGGTCACTGCCTACGATCGGGCCAACCGGGCCGACCGGATTGCCGCCTTCGGTGGGGCCGTTATCCTGAATCGCTCCTGCGATAAGGCCACTGCCGAGGCCCTCAGCAAGAACTATCTTGAAGTGGTCTGCGCTCCCGATTTTGAGCCTGGTACCCTGGAAATTCTCGCCGCCAGAAAGAATCTCCGGGTTATCAAGATCGGCCGGATTGATCAACTGGCTGCTTTCGAGAATTTTCGCTACGTCGATTTCAAGAGCCTGATCGACGGCGGCATCATCGTCCAGCAGTCGGCAGTTAACTCGATCCGTTCTGCTGCCGACCTGAGACCGGCGGTGACCACCTTTAAAGATAAGGAGTACCGGTGCGAAAGGGAGCCGACTCCGCGCGAGATCGACGACATGCTCTTCGGCTGGGCGGTCGAACACGGGGTGACCTCGAATTCGGTGATCTACGTCAAGGACGGCTGCACGGTAGGGATCGGCACCGGCGAACAGGACCGGGTCGGGGTAGCGGAGATCGCGGTCCACAAGGCCTATATCAAGTACGCCGATATCCTCTGCTTCGATACCTACGGCATTCCCTACGCCGATTTGGCCCTGGAGATCGAGCAGGGCAAGCGCGGCCAGGGCGACAGGGATGCGATCGACGAGCAGACCCAAAAGGATCGGGCCGGGCTGCCCGGTTCGGTGATGATCTCCGACGCCTTCTTCCCCTACCGGGACGGGGCCGATGTCGGGATCAGGCAGGGAGTCTCGGCGATTCTCCAGGCCGGCGGTTCAATGCGCGATTTCGAGACCATCGAGGCCTGTAACGAGGCCGATCCCAAGGTCGCCATGAAGTTTACCGGCCAGCGCTCCTTCAAACATTGACGGCGTCGCAATAGAGCACCCAAAAGGGACATGGCAATCCGATCTACTGGGGCGTGGCGTAGCCAACTTTTTGCTTAGCCATCTCCCCTGATTTTGCGAGTTCCTCAAGCATTAATCACAGGCTTTCGATATCGATCAAAAAAAACGCGGGACCGGTGCCTACCGGATCCCGCGTTTTTTTATGGTCGGCTCATGGATCCTCCCCTGGGGAAAAGTGGTATTTAAAAGGATAATCCTGATCATTTAACATTAAGGAGCTTCTGCCGTATACTTAGAAGACGAAAGTCGGTACCTGATGAAGAATGGGTCTTCCGGAATTGCCATGCAATTCAGTTGCATTTCTGTAATGCATTTAAGAATCAGGGTTTGGCCAGAACCTGGAAGATTTGCCCCCATGTAAGCGATGAAAAAAATCACAATATATAGCCTGGTCTTGTTGTTGTGGGCAGGGATAGGACGGGGCGAGCCCCTTGAGTTTGTCACCATCGACAATTCGCTGGTTGTCGACAAACTGATGCCGGCCGGCACCGTGGTGAAGATCAAGGTTCAACAGATACCGAAGCAGTTCAATACCAGCATTTCCCTTGACTGTTTTCCGGAGTCGGTTTTCACCCCCGGCCGGCCGGGTAATGTCGGCTACAGCCTCAAACGCTGGGCGGCGGTTGACATGCTGGTTGGCGACGTCCTGAGTTACACGACCCCCCGACGCTGTTTTATCGGCTATTCCGCCAGCCCGGAATACCGCGTCTTTCATCTGGGATCCCGGCACGATGGTTATCGGCGGATAAGGATGAGGGATTGGTACGATCACCAATGGGTGATCGACGTCAGATTCCCTGATTATAATTATTGAGCAAGAGCTTATTCTGTCCAGTTTCTATAACTAATCTGTTCAGGCTGATACCTTCAAACCCGTTTTGCGATCCCGCTGATCCGGCGGCTGGATTGTAATAGTGCCGCTTTTTAATCGGGAAAGGTTCCGTCTTCCCTTGATTCGCAACTGCCGGGCCGATACGAAAATACCCGCTGATCGGCGCAGGCGACACAGCCGTTACTGTAAGTCGCTTCTTCGGTATTGTCACAGGGGGTGTTGAGGCATTTCTCTCCGGTATCCCGCGTCGCGCAGACCGGATCATATTCCATGGTGCAGACTTGCGGCCGGGGCTCGGTGCAAATTACCTTCTCGCCATTACCGGCCAGCCCTGTATCAGACAAAAGCAACAGGGATGAGATGACCATCAACTTGATTGTATTTATTTGCCCAATACCCATTTCCCAATGATCACCGATTCAGGTTGAATCTGGAACTGTTGGATTCCGCCTGACCTCTGCCGGAAGCGACGAAGCCATCCGCTATGGTCAGCCAGTTAAATCTTTGTGGATTGTTTTGCCACGCTCACAATGACTTGTTTTTGACTTTTTGCGAGTGGCAAAGATGGCTGCCTGAGGGCATTTGGATCCGTTCAATTTTTACGGCCATCGGATAAATGGTTTTCCAGGAAACCGCAGGGGAGTGGGGAGGCTGAAGGTTCGGGGGTCAGCGGGCCACCACGTAGGCCGCGGGGAATTCGCCCCGGGTGAGTTCCTTTTCAATCTGTTCCGCTTCTGAGAGGGTGGCGCCGGCCTTGACCTGGACCCGGAAGAAGAGAAGATCGCCCCGGTCGAACTCCTGAATCACGGTCTTTCGCCCCCGGGCCACCATCTTGTCCCTGAGCCGCCCGGCATTGCCCTTGTCGACGAAAGAGCCGATCTGGACATAGAACTCTCCTTTGCGGAAGTCGGGATGATCCTTGAATTTCTTGACCGTGCTTCCGGCCTCGCGGTAAGTTGGGTGAGGATATCGGCGTTGCCGGTGGCACCTACAAGGCCACCTCCGGACTCTACGACAAGTACGGCGAGGAGCGGG
>JAWOIQ010000076.1:0-5912 GCA_046484585.1 Desulfurivibrionaceae bacterium | reverse complement strand
CCGAGAGTCAGGTAGTCGTGGATCGAATTGGCGGCATCGCGGCCGGCGCCCATGGCGAGAATCACCGTGGCCGCACCGGTGACGATATCCCCCCCGGCCCAGACCCCTTTCTTGGTGGTCTTGCCGGTCCTCGGGTCGGCGACAACATTGCCCCAGCGATTGAGTTGCATATCCGGGGTTTCGCTGGTCAGCAGCGGATTGGCTCCGGAGCCGACGGCGACGATGCACAGGTCGCAGGCCAGTTCGAACTCCGAGCCCTTCACCGCCACCGGCCGACGCCGGCCGGAGTCGTCGGGCTCGCCCAGTTCCATCCGCAGGCACTCCATCCCGGTAAGCCGGCCGTGGTCGTTGCCGAGGTAGCGGGTCGGGTTGGTGAGCAGAAAGAGTTCGATCCCCTCCTCCTCGGCGTGATGGATCTCTGCCTGGCGGGCGGGCATCTCTTCCCGGGAACGGCGGTAGACGATCTTGACGCTTTCAGCGCCAAGGCGCATCGCGGTGCGGGCGCTGTCCATCGCCACGTTGCCCGCGCCAAGGACGACAACGTTTTGGCCGATCGGGATCGGGGTGTCCACCTCCGGGTATTTGTAGGCTTTCATCAGGTTGGCCCGGGTGAGGTACTCGTTGGCCGAGAGGATGCCGACCAGGTTCTCCCCGGGGATGTTCATGAAGCGGGGCAGGCCGGCCCCGACCCCAACGTAGATCGCGTCGTAGCCCTCTTCGAACAGTTCGTCAAGGGAGACCGTCCGGCCGACCACCGCATTACACTGGATGCTCACCCCGAGGCGGGCAAGAAAGTTGACCTCCTGGGCGACAATGGCCTTGGGCAGACGGAATTCGGGAATCCCGTAGACCAGTACCCCACCGGGCTTGTGGAAGGCTTCATAAATTGTCACCTCGTGGCCTTTGACGATCAGGTCGCCGGCTACGGTCAGCCCGGAAGGGCCGGAACCGACCACCGCCACCCTTTTGCCGGTGGGGGAGGCTTTGGGCGGCAGTTCACCGCTGCCGTACTCCCGCTCGTAATCAGCACAAAAGCGCTCAAGATTGCCGATCGCCACCGGCTCACCTTTTTTACCGACGATGCATTTGCCTTCGCACTGCACCTCCTGCGGGCAGACCCGGCCGCAGACCGCCGGCAGGGCGTTTTTGCTCCAGAGATTGCGGATCGCACCAGTCATATCCCCCTGGGCAATCAGTTCGATGAATCCGGGAATATCCACCCCGACCGGACAGCCGGCAACACAGCCCGGCTTTTTACACTGCAGGCAGCGGGCCGCCTCTTCCTGCGCCATCTTCACCGTGTAGCCGGTGGGCACTTCAAGAAAATTCCTCGCCCTGATCTTTGGCTCCTGCTCGGGCATCGGCACCCGCCCCTTTTGCCCTTTCTTCTCTGCTGTAATGGCCATAACATCCTCCGCCGTGGCCAGTCAGGGCCACGCCTGTTGAAAAAAAATGATCGTCAGCGAATGCTCTGTTCAGCGCAACGTCTCACTCAAGATTTGACGGCATCGCGAATATTGCAGTAGTGCTCATGGCTTTTTCGCTCATCTTCCTGATAGGCCCGCAGACGCAGGATCAATTCGTCGTAATCGACCTGATGGCCGTCAAATTCGGGTCCATCAACGCAGGCAAACTTGGTCTCGCCGCCGACAGTCACCCGGCAGCCACCGCACATCCCGGTGCCGTCGACCATGATCGGGTTGAGACTGACCATGGTCGCAACCGCATACTCCTTGGTCAGGTTGCTGACCGCCTTCATCATCGGTACCGGGCCGATCGCCACCACCAGCTTGATATCGCCGGCCTGGAGAACCTCCTTGAGCACCTCGGTAACGAAACCGTGGTGGCCGTAAGAGCCGTCGTCGGTACAGACTCTCAGGTCGTGGGAGGCGGCGCGCATCTGCTCTTCGAGAATCAGCAGACCTTTGTTCCGGGCGCCGATAATGCAGATAACCTCATTACCGATCTCTTTCAGAGCGCGGGTGATCGGATGGAGGACCGCAACCCCGGTGCCGCCACCGACACAGACAACCTTGCCAACCTTTTCAAGGTGGGTGGGTTTGCCCAGCGGGCCGATGACGTCCTGATAGGCGTCGCCGACCTGGAGATCACGGAAAATGGCGGTGGATTTGCCGACCACCATGTAGACAATGGTGATGGTGCCCCGCTCCGCGTCGGTGTCGGCCATGGTCAGCGGGATTCGTTCGCCCTCCTCGTTGGCCTTGAGGATGACGAATTGTCCTGGTTTGGCCTTCCTGGCGATCAGCGGCGCTTCAATTTCGTTGAGAATAATCGTGCCTTCCGCCATTTCCTCGCGTTTGACGATGGTAAACATTGCTTCCTCCGGGTTGAATGAGGGCCAGGTGATACCGGCAATACAATTCGGTTTAGATAATCGACCGCACCCGCAATAAATAAGCACAATTGCGCCTTGAAAGCAATATCATTATACCAGCTGAAGAGTACGCAATCGCCCGTTCAGCGGGAAACATAGAGGAGTCCTGCAGTTCATTTGTTCTTATCATACCTGACAATTTTATTTATCGACAAAAAGGCCCTGGACAATACGGTTCACCCCTGCCAGTACCAGGATGAAAATATGCTCTGAGACAGTCGGATTGAAAAACTGCTAAATGAGAAATCAATCGGCGAGGTGCCGATCTTGTGCGGGAGAGCAAGCCTTGTAAAAAGGCCGAAAAAGATCAACTTCATTGTCCAATGGGGACGAGAGGAATACAGAACAGTAATCGGATAAGAAGAACAACGACCGTTGCTTATCGAAGCGGTGAGTTCAACTCGACGGTATAAATACCCTAAAGGTTGGCTAGGGCATTGCTGATAAGCCGCAATTCAAAGCTCAGCGGCGGACGCTTGTCCACCCGATAAAACACTGTACTTCCCATTCGATTGACCGGAGTGAAGAGAACCACTTCGTAACGGCTCTCGCCAGAGAGGTGATCTTCCACCCAGAGGACCCGTGCCAGTTCCAAAGCGAAATCGGCACAAATCTGTTTGGCGAATTTTTCCGGACTGGCTGATATCGATTGCCCTTCACCGGTTCCGGAGAAGAGGCAGAGATGGCTTTTTAAGTTTTCCACCTTTGGAGCCAGGGCCGAACAGGCAAAAATTTTCAAATCGTAGGATCCGGCAAACCAGGCAATCGGTTGACGGTTGTCCTTGCTCGTGCCATCCCAGCAATATCGGCCGTTATAGATTGTCATAGCCCTCCGATGTTGACCGTCAAGGCCTTATGGGTGGAGGCTCCTAACAGACACCGCCACCCACTGGAGCCGATTTCAGGCCGACGCATCAAGTGATCGCCGGTCCGCCATATCGAGCAGGACCCTCTCCCGGGTCCGGTCAATTCCCAATTGTGCCCGTTTTTTGTCGATATGAGCAATCATCAACCTGGCCATCTCTTTCGGATCATTGGCAAAACCCCATTTGCCAAAACCAAGATTTTCCAGATCTTCGAAGAGGTGCTTTTCAAACTTTGTCCCTTTGGTTATCGGAAAAGTGTGGCCAAACACCACGTAGATTCCGGAGGCGACGAAGTAGTGGCCGATGGCAATGGCCTTTTCACTCATCCACTCCGGCGCACAACCGGCAGCGGGGAGATCGGCCAGGGAATCACCAAGACCACCGGTCCGCACCATCTCCGACGCGGCGACGAGAATGCGGCTGTTATCGACACAGGAACCAAGACCAAGTACCGGGGGCATCCCTACAGTCTCACACACTTCAGCAAGTCCGGGGCCGGCCAGAGCCGCCGCCCCGGGGCCGGTCAGACCGGCCTTGGCCAGAGCCATTTGCGAGCAGCCGGTCTGCAGCACAAGAACGTCGTTGCGGATCAACTCCTTGACCAGTTCAACATGGGAGTAATCCTGTTTTGAACGGGGATTGGTGCAACCAACCACTCCGGCCACCCCGCGGATTCTGCCGTTGATGATATTCTCGTTGAGCGGGGCGTAACTGCCGCGGAAAGACCCCCCAAGCATATAATTAATATATTCGTAGGAAAACCCATGCACGCCGCGGCTGGTCTTTCTCGGGATCCGTACCGGCTTTTTCCGGGTTTTAAAGCGGGTGATGGCCTTGATAATGATCTCTTCAGTGCACTTCAGAGGGTCATGCTCGTCCAGCTGGATGTGCAAGGCACCTTCGATTTTTGCCCGGTAGTTGGTGGTGATAAATGGAGTATCATAAAAATCGGCAACCCGTTTGAGATCCTGTTTGATACACTGGATATCAACCGTCATCGCATCTACCGCACCGGTCACCAGGACCGCCTCGGTGCTGGAAAAGTTTCCGGCGTGGGGCAAACCGTGGCGGCTCATGACATCGAGCCCGGAACAGCACATCCCCACCAGGTTGATCCCCTTGGCCCCGGCATTTTTGGCCATCTCTTTCAGTTGGGTATCAGCTGCGGAAATAAGCATTGCCTCAAGCAGAATCGGTTCGTGACCGTGCACGATGATGTTGACCTGATCTTCTTTTAACACCCCCATGTCGATTTCAATTTCAACTGGCGAGGGGGTACCAAAGAGAATATCTGAGATATCAGTTGAAACCATCGATCCGCCCCATCCGTCAGCGAGGGCTGTCCGGGAGATCTGTTTGGTGATATTTTCATAATCCTGATCCACTCCCATGGCGGTACGGTGCATCATTTCCATGATTTCCCGCATCGCCCCTCGCGGGACAATACCGGCTGCCCGCCACAGTTCGAGGGTTTTCGGCGGAACCCGCTTGACATTGGGGATCTCCCCGTCTACCTGGGTGTAGGTCCGTTCCAGTTCGTGATAGAGATCCAGGGCAACCTCCTTGAGTTCCCTTCCTTCTGTGGGGATCTCCAAGGCAGCAGCAACCTCGTAGAGTTTGATCGGATCTTGAATCTTGAACTCTTTTACCTTGCCGTTGATCACATCGCGGAACAGTTCAAGCATCGCCATCCCATGGTCGGTATGGGCAGCGGTCCCTCCGGCCACCATCCGGCCGAAGTTTCGAGCCAGGATAGTATCGACCGTTGCGCCACAGACCCCAACCCGATCATAGGGGCTGTTGGTGTTCATCCGGCATGGCCCCATCGAGCAGTGCTTACAGCAGGCGGCCTGCTCACCAATCGGGCAGGCTTTCATCGCCTGGGCCCGGTCAAAGAGAAGAGTCACCCCATCTTCTCTCGCCTTGGTGATCATTTGTGCGGTTGATTCGCAGATCGTCAGGTCTTCTACCTTGATTAAATCGAGTGGCTTAGCCATGTTACCTCCTGGTACAAGGGTGAGAGAATCCAGGGTGATTCCCTGGGTAGGAGTTGAGCATAAATCTCAGATGAGAAAACTTCTCATTATAGCTATACACCACAATGTGCTATTGTCAAGTTTTTTGCACAACTCCAAACCGCAGGCAAGGAACGGTTCCGATCAACGCGTAGAGCTACTGCCGGGAAGGGTGATGATCGTCCTCGCCCGGCGAGCAAAACACCTGCCGGGAGCAGACAACCTCTGGGGAAAGCGGAAAACGGGGCAAAGGAGGTTCAGGATTTCAAGGCGGTCAAGGCGGCGACAATCTGCTGCAGTTCAGCCGGTGCCTGGCCGATATCCTCAAAAGGCCGACGCGCTTCCCGGTCGGCGGCGACAATTTCGTCGTCTTCAGGGAGGAAGCCGAGTATTTCAAAATCAGCCAGACTCGAACGGATCAGCTCCTCGTCCGCCTCACCGCGAAGCCGATTGCCCAGAATCAGGGTTCTTTTAATCCCAATGTCCCTGCCCAGCCGGCGGATCGTCTCTGCCGCGGCCCGGCTGCGGGCACCAGGATTGACCACAACGATCAACGCATCGACAGCAGCGGAGGTCGCCCGGCCAAGATGCTCGACACCAGCCTCCATATCCATGATGACGATATCGTCACGGACC
>JAWOIQ010000057.1:0-4902 GCA_046484585.1 Desulfurivibrionaceae bacterium | reverse complement strand
CTCGACAGATACAGGGATTCACTCGACGCCTTCAAGATCGGCATCGGAATTCATCATCCCGAACATACCCGGCTCCTCCTGGCCGGCATGGAAGCCATGCTGCTTGACGCCGCCGCCGGCGCTGAGGGCCGCGCCCAGCTGAACCTGGAAGACGCCCCCGAATCGGTTTACGGCAGAATGGCCTTTGTCTTCCTGCGGGAAAAGGACTATAAAAATGCCCGGACTTATCTGACCAAAGCCCTGGCCCTGGCCCCCGCCGATAAAACAATCCTCTCCATTAAAAAGCTCTACGACGCCGAGACCGCCGAAAACCGGCGCGCGCGCAGGGCGATCAACAGCGCGAGCCAGCTTGCCCCCTCGACAGGTTTCCGCTTTAAAGCCGCGCTCTATCTGGCGGGATTTATTGAGACGAAATACACCGTGCTGAATCCTCTGGTTGGTCCATTATTAAAAACGGCCGTTCAGCTGGAGCCGGAATCTCTCCCGGCAGCTCTCGAATTGGCCCGTTGGCAGATGCGGAATGGTAGAGTTGAAGAGGCATTGAATTTTGTGGAGCATCACCGGCGGGACAATCCTAACTCCCCCCCACTACTCGAAATGGCCGGCCAAGTCTATATCATGCAGGATAAAAAAGAAAAAGCCGCCGTCGTGTTAAACCAACTTCTTGAGGTATATCCGGGTCATCCTGCCTGGAACAGCTACGCGAGATTTATAAATACATACGGCACGAAGGCCGAAACATCCGAACAATAAATGACAAACGGCAATACCGCATTGCCTTTCCCGACGATTTGCTCCCCTCGTATCTACCGGCCAAAATCCTGTAACCGTTCACCGGGGCTGCCGCCAAAGAACCAAACCGCCTGACTGTAAGCGTTCAGCAGTGCCGCTTGTCCGAAGATGCGGCACTGCTGAACGGTTACAAAATCCTCAAAAGGCTTAAAATTGTTTACCGCAACCCCTTAGCATGGTTAATTATCGGACAAGAAAACAAACCTGGGAAGAAATCATATTAAAAGGTTAAATGATATATGAATAAGACAGACCCGCAAAATCAAACCGAAGTGACCATCCTCTTACCCGCTTATAACGAGGAACTGGCGATCGGATCCACCGTCCGGAACCTGAGGGACAGATACCCCGGCTACGAGGTTCTGGTAGTGGATGACGGCTCCAGCGACGACACGGCAAGGATGGCGGAGGAAGCCGGGGCCAGGGTTAAATCTCACCCCTACAACATCGGCAACGGCGCAGCGATCAAAACCGGGCTGCGGGCGGCGACGGGAGATTGGATCATCATGATGGATGCCGACGGCCAGCATGAGCCGGAGGATGTGGCCAGGCTTCTGGTATACCAGGAAGGTTACGACATGGTGATCGGCGCTCGGACCCGGAAGTCTGATACTTCCATGCACCGGGACATCGCCAACAAGCTTTACAACGCCATGGCTTCTTTCGTCTGCAAGTTCAAGGTGGAGGATCTGACCTCGGGCTTCCGGTTGATCCGCAGGGAAACGGCGATGGAATTCATCCATCTCCTGCCGAACACCTTCTCGTATCCGTCGACCCTGACCCTGGCCTGTCTGCGCAGCGGCCTGGGGATCAAATACATTCCCATCGAAACCAGGCGCAGGAAAGGGAAAAGCAAAATAAAACTGTTCCAGGACGGCGCCAGGTTTTTTATCATAATCACCAAGATAGCGACCCTGTTCTCGCCCTTAAGAGTTTTTCTGCCGATCAGCTTCCTCTTTTTCATTACCGGTTTCGGCTATTACGCCTACACCTTCATCACCGCCAATCGCTTTTCCAACATGTCGGCCCTGCTGTTATCGACCGCGATAATCATTTTCATGATGGGTCTGGTTTCGGAACAGATCACCCAACTGAGATACGACCGTCACCAGAACAGGCCTTAAGGGCAAGGTTCAAGATACAAGAGGCAAGGTTCAAGATTAAGGATCTAAAAAAATTTTGAACACCCCCTCAAAATTTCTTGCCCCTTGCCCCTTGCCCCCCTTGCCCCTTGAGCCTTGAGCCTTCACCCTCACTCACAATAACCGACCGTTAAATCATCCTTGATCGCCGCCGTTTTCCCTGGGCCGATCCCCTTGACTTCCATAAGTTCGGAGACCTGTTTGAAACCGCCGTGCCGGTCGCGATAAGCGATTATCCGGCCGGTCAGGGCAGGGCCGAGTCCTCGAAGAGAGGTGAGGGTTTCTACATCGGCCCGATTCAAATCAATGGGCTGCATCTCAAAAATTGCCCGTCTCGGGTCAATTCCGCAATCGGTAACGGCTCCGATACGGGCCAGCATCTCCTCCAGGCCTACTTCTTGCCCTGATTTGACATTCCTGTCCCGGATAAGGTTGCCCGGGCCGATCCAATAAATAAGCAGGGCCATCGCAAACAGCAGCAGGCCCCGCCAATCACGACGAAATGGGATATTTTCAGGTGGGGTTTGGTTGAGGTCCGGCATCGCGGAAAGTGCCCGAATATTTTAACAATCAAGGTTTGTGATCACCTGGTGCCGCAAATACGCGAAAGAGGCCTGTCCGCCATACACCTCTATGCGGGCAGGCCGATGCCAAAGCAGGTGCGGTGCCCATCCACAGGAGGTATGCGATCACAGGGTGCCGCTAATGCGCGAAAGAGGCAAGTCCGCC
Source organism: Desulfurivibrionaceae bacterium (assembly GCA_046484585.1). Lineage (GTDB taxonomy): Bacteria > Desulfobacterota > Desulfobulbia > Desulfobulbales > JAGXFP01 > JAGXFP01. The sequence continues at coordinate 2,239 of JAWOIQ010000057.1, read as the reverse complement.
ATACAAATCTATGCGGGCATGACGATGACAAAGCAGATGCGGCGTCCTGTGATCGCTTACGCTTAGACCGAATCCTTCATCAGCTTATAGGTAATACTGTCGACCAGGGCCTGCCAGCTGGCCTCGATGATATCATGGGAAACTCCCACCGTGCCCCACTCACTGTGCTGATCGCTGGACAGGATCAAAACCCTGACTTGGGCGCCGGTGCCGTGTTCACTGGCCAGAACCCGGACCTTGAAATCCTTGAGCTCCATTTCGGCGAGGCTCGGGTAGAAATGGGTGAGCGCCTTGCGCAGAGCCTTGTCCAGGGCATTGACCGGTCCCTCGCCCAGGGCGGCGGTGTGGACCATTTCGCCTTTGACCTCGATCCTGATGGTCGCCTCATCCTGGGGAGGGACCTCGGCTTCGGTCTTCTGGCTGATCACCCGGAAGCCGTGCAGGGCGAAATAATCCCGGCAGGTACCGAGGGCCTTGCGCATCAGGAGTTCAAAAGAGGCCTCGGCCCCTTCATATTGATAGCCCTTCCGCTCCAGTTCCTTGAGCTGCCCGAGAATACCGGTAACGGCCGGGTCATCGCTTTCGAGATCGATCCCGAACTGCTTGGCCTTCAGGAGGACATTGCCGCGGCCCGATTGATCGGAGATCAGAATCCGCCGGGTGTTGCCGACCTTTTCCGGCTCGATATGCTCATAGGTCCTGGGATTCTTCTGGACCGCGTGGACATGGATGCCGCCCTTATGGGCGAAGGCCGCCGCGCCAACATAGGCCTGGTAGGGATTATGGGCCATATTGGCCAGCTCGCTGACATAGCGGGAAGTTTCGGTCAGCCTGGCAAGATTGGCGGCCGCCGCGAATTGTCCGGACATCTTCAGGGCTAGGGCGGGCATGATCGTGGTCAAGTTGGCATTACCGCAGCGCTCGCCGACCCCGTTCATGGTCCCCTGCACCTGGCGGGCGCCCATCGAGACGGCGATCAGCGAATTGGCCACCGCCGATTCACTGTCATTGTGGGCGTGGATGCCGAGATCGACGGTTTTGCCGACAGCGGCCAGATGATCCTGCAGGGCCTTGATTATTTCAGCCACTTCCATCGGCAGGGTTCCGCCGTTGGTATCGCAGAGAACAATGCAGTCGGCGTCCGCCTCGATTGCCCGGTCGATGGTGGCCAGGGCATAATCGCGATCACCCTTGAAACCGTCGAAAAAATGCTCGGCATCATAGAAAAGGTGCTCGACATGGGGGCGCAGATAGCGCAGGGAGTCATCGATAATGGTCAGATTGTCGTCCAGTCCAATCTGCAGGGCGTCGCGGACGTGGACGTCCCAGGTCTTGCCGAAGATGGTAATCCCCGGGGTGCCGGCCTCGATCAGCGCCTTGAGATTGGGATCGTCTTCCGGCCGGTTCTTGAAATTACGGGTACTGCCGAAGGCGGTTAATCTGGTGTGCTTCAGATCATGCTTCCTGATCTCGTTAAAATACTCGGTGGTAACCGGATTTGCGCCGGGCCAACCGCCTTCGATATAATCAACCCCCAGCTGATCGAGCTTCAGGGTAATCCTGATCTTGTCAGCGGTGGAGAGATTGAAGTTCGCGGCCTGGGTGCCGTCCCGCAGAGTGGTATCGTAAATTACCAGATCAGACATAGTTCAACTCAATATTTTAATTTGGTTTATATTATGCAACCAATCGCCGGCCGACGCAACAGGGTTCAGCCCTGAAACCGCTGACGCATGCGTTCGCAAAGCGCGGAAGATTCGAGGCATCACCGGTGATGACCTCGCTCCAAAAGTCGCCAAAGATTGATGGCGTCGCAAAAAGTCGGGCTTGCCCACAATGTCATTTCGACAACATGGATAAATCTTAATAGTTCCAGTGGGTAAAACTGAGTTGAGCAGCTTGCCTGCTTTTATGCCCTTTAGGGTGCAAACGCAACTTACGCCCTGTGGGGTGTAAAGAAAAAGATTTCTCACATGCGTTCGAAATGACAGCTTTTTTTGACTTTTTGCGAACTCATCAAGATTATTAATGAAGCGCACTTCGACAAGCTCAGCACGAACGCTAAATCAAAAAGCTACCCCGCTCACTCTGAGCCTGTCGAAGGGTTTTTTTTGACTTTTTGCAAACGCCTATTCCTCGACCGGGGGATTATCCTTTTCAAGCTCAAAGGCATCGTGGAGGGCCCGGACCGCCAGTTCGGTGTATTTTTCCTCGATCACACAGGAAACCTTGATCTCGG
>JAWOIQ010000027.1:0-25589 GCA_046484585.1 Desulfurivibrionaceae bacterium | reverse complement strand
CATCTGCACCGTTCTCGAACGCTCGCGGATTCAGGAGCATAGTTTCGGGCGATCGTAAATCGTCGGCGGGCTGCGGAACTAGCTGAAAAAAAGGGCAGACGGAAGTGGAAAAGGCAGAAGTGATTTCAAGAGCGGTAATCGGCATTGATCCTGACATAATCAAGGGAAAAATCGCAGGTATGGCATTCCCGGGAGCAGTCGCCGTTCTTGAGATCGATATTGACGCCGAACTCTTTTTTCTTCATAATCTCGGTGGCGGCCGCCTCGGCCGCGCCGCCCAGGCCGAGGCCGTTTTCGACCAGCAGGACGTCGTCAAAGGCGATATCGACCTTTTCCTGGGCGAATTCGGCCCCGGAGCGACCCAGGGCGCCGATGATCCTGCCCCAGTTGGCATCCTCTCCGAAAAAAGCGGTCTTGACCAGATTGGAGTTGGCCACCGTCTCCGCCGCCTGCCTGGCCTCCGCGTCGCTGCGCGCCCCCTTTACCCGGATCGTCACCAGCTTGGTGGCCCCCTCGCCGTCCCGGACGATCTGCAGGGCCAGATCCAGAAGAAGCTCGTTCAGGGCGGCCGCGAATTCGGCGGAACCCGCGCTTTCTCCGGTTATCTGGCGATTGCCGGCCAAGCCGTTGGCGAGAATGATCACCGAGTCGTTGGTGCTGGTATCGCCGTCGACGGTAATTCGATTGAATGAAAGGTCGCAACCCTCCCCCAGCATCCTCCGCAGGCAATCGGGCTCGACTGCCGCGTCGGTCATGATGAAGGCGAGCATGGTGGCCATATCGGGCTTGATCATCCCGGACCCCTTGGCGATCCCGGCTATCTTCACGGGCCTGGTGTCGATTTCGAGGTGTCGCACCGCCGTTTTAGGAACGGTATCGGTGGTCATAATCGCCAGGGATACCTCGGCGAGACCGTCGGCGGACAAAGACTTGATCAACTCGGGGACGCCTTTCTCAAAACAGGCAAGGTCGAGCTGTTCGCCGATCACCCCGGTTGACGAAACCAGCACCTCCTGCTTATCGACGGCCAGGCCGTCCGCCACCAGCTGACTGGCAGCGATGGCGGCCGCCATCCCCGCCTCGCCCGAACATGCATTGGCAATGCCGGAATTGACCAGCACCGCCCGGGCCCGGCCCGAGGCGAGCCGCTCCATATCGAGCAGGACCGGGGCGGCCTTGACCCGGCTGGTCGTAAAGACCCCGGCCGCGACGGCCGGGGTTTCACAGACAATAAGCCCCATATCGAGCCGGTCCTTGCCGCGAATACCCGACCGGACCGCTGCCGCCTTGAAGCCGTTTACCTTGAAATCAGTCATAACCATATTTTATGGCCGCGCCCTCAGGCCGCCCGTCCGCAACATTTTTTATATTTTTGGCCGCTGCCGCAGGGACAGGGGGAATTACGCCCTATTTTCTCGCCTTCGCGCCGCACCGTTTTAGGCTCCCCGCCGCCGGCGGCTTCGCCGTGGCGCAGCTCTATTTCCTGCTTGCGCTCCCGCTGCTCCCGGGCCAGTCTTTCAATTTCATCCTCCTCAACCAGCCTGATCAGGAAAAGATTGCGGACGGTCTGCTGCTTGATGATATCCATCAGGGCCAGGAACATCTCGTAGCCTTCGCGCTTATACTCATTAAGAGGATTCTTCTGGCCATAGCCGCGCAGGCCGATGCCCTCCTTGAGATGATCCATATTGAGCAGATGCTCCTTCCAGTGCTGATCGATAACCTGGAGGAGAACCAGCTTCTCGAGGTTGCGCATATTCTCGGAACCGTTTTCCGCTTCCCGCTTGCGATAGGCTTCTTCCAGAAAAACGATGACCTTCTCGACCAGTTCATCGAGGTTTGAAACCTCGGTTTTTTCCTCGTCGCTAAACTGGAACCGCAATCCGAAGGTCGAATGGATCTGTTCGTAAAGGCTTTCCCAATTCCAGTCGGCCGAAGGCAGCTCGGGGTCGACCACGCTGGCGCAGATATTATCGGACAGGTCGGAAACCATATCCATGATATCTTCATGAACGTCGTCGCTGGCCATGATCTCCCGGCGCTGGCGATAGATCACCTCGCGCTGCTTGTTCATCACGTCATCGTATTCGAGCAGATGCTTGCGGATCTCGAAGTTGTGCCCTTCGACCTTGCGCTGGGCGTTCTCGATCGCCTTGCTGATCATCTGGTGCTCGACCGGCTCGTCCTCCTCCATGCCAAGCTTGTCCATGATCCCGGAAATCCGGTCGGAACCGAAAACCCGGAGCAGATCGTCCTCCAGGGAGAGGAAGAACCGGGAGGAACCGGGATCGCCCTGGCGGCCGGAACGGCCCCGCAACTGATTGTCGATCCGGCGCGATTCATGCCGGCTGGTTCCGAGAATATGGAGGCCGCCCAGATCGGCAATCCCTTCGCCCAGCTTGATATCGGTGCCGCGCCCCGCCATGTTGGTAGCGATGGTCACCCGGCCGCGTTCGCCGGCTTCGGCAATGATCTTGGCTTCATGTTCATGATGCTTGGCGTTCAGGACCGAATGTTTAACCCCCGCCTTGGTAAGCATGTCCGAAATCTGCTCCGAAACGTCGATGCTGATGGTCCCGACCAGCACCGGCCGACCGGCCTCGTGAAGCTCCTTGATCTCCCTGACCACGGCCCGGAATTTCGCCTTCTTGTTTTTATAGATTGAATCGGCGTAATCGTCCCGGATCATCTCGTGGTTGGTCGGAATCGATACCACGTCGAGATTATAGATCTTCTTGAACTCGACCGCCTCGGTATCGGCGGTTCCGGTCATCCCGGCCAATTTGTCGTACATCCGGAAATAGTTCTGGAAGGTGATCGAAGCAAGGGTCTGATTCTCCTTTTCGACCTTGACCTTTTCCTTTGCCTCCAGAGCCTGGTGCAGACCGTCGCTGTAGCGCCGCCCCGGCAGCGCCCTTCCCGTGAACTCATCGACAATCAGGACATCGTCCCCCCTGACCAGGTAATCGACATCGCGGGTGAAGACAAAGTGGGCCTTCAGGGCCTGATTGAGATGATGCAGCCACTCGATATTCTTGGGATCGTAAAGATTCTCGATGCCCAGCAGCTTCTCGCCCAGGGCCACCCCTTCCTCGGTAAGGGAGAGAGCCCGGGATTTCTCGTCGATGGTGAAGTGGGTCTCTTTTTCGAAGTTGTGAACGAAGCGGTCCACCCGCTGATAAAGCTCGGTGGACATCTCGGAGGGCCCCGAGATGATCAGCGGGGTCCTCGCCTCATCGATCAAAATCGAGTCGACCTCATCGACAATGGCGAAGTTCAGGGGCCGCTGGCAGAAATCCTCCACGGCGAACTTCATATTGTCGCGCAGATAGTCGAACCCGAACTCGTTGTTGGTCCCGTAAGTGATATCGCTGGCATAGGCCGCCCGGCGCTCCCGATCATTCATATCATGGACGATTACCCCGGTGCTCATCCCCAGAAAGCTGTAGACCTTGCTCATCCATTCGGCATCACGCCCGGCCAGATAGTCGTTGACCGTCACCACATGGGCGCCGCGGCCGCTCAGGGCATTGAGGTAGACCGGCATGGTGGCGACCAGGGTCTTGCCCTCGCCGGTTTTCATTTCGGCGATCTTGCCCTGATGCAGGACGATCGCCCCGACCAGCTGCACATCGAAGGGACGCATCCCCACGGTCCGCCAGGCGGCTTCCCGAACGACGGCAAAGGCCTCGACCAACAGATCATCGATGGTTTCGCCCTTGTCGATCCGCTCCCTGAACTCGACGGTCTTGGCCGCCAGGGCGGTGTCATCGAGCTTCTTGATCTCGGGTTCGCGCGCGTTGATCGCCTCCACCAGGGGATTGAGTTCCTTCAGAACTCTTTCGTTCTTACTGCCGAAAATGCTGGTTAATATGCTTCCGATCATTTATATCAAGCTCCCTGCTTATATTTGTCGGTCTTCTCGCGGACAGTCGGCTCCGGAAAGCCGCGAGAACGACCAACAGTGCCGGCCAACTCGCTGACGATGGCCCAATTTTGCTGATTTCAGTTTTTCGCGCTATGGTCATATCATATTCCTGAATCCGTGAGCGTTCGAGAACGGTGCAGATGCAAGGCGGCAACGATGTTGATGATACAATCGGTATATCAACGAGTCGCCAACGCGGCAGATGCGCCGTTATCGGGCACCCCGCAGGGCGGCGGGGTGAATCGAGGCGACCCGGTGAAAAACGATTATCTTACGCAACAACAAACCTATTAAAACAAAATTCCCCACTAAGCCGTCACGGATTCAGGATATTTCCCGGATCAGCGCTTCTTCATTGCAATCCGGAAACTTGGGACATTGGATGCAATCACTCCAAACCTTATGGGGCAACTCACTCTTGTCGACCGGTCGAAAACCCAGCTGGACAAAAAATCCCGGCTGGTAGGTCAAGGTGAAAACCCTGGCCAAGCCGAGATCGCGCATATCCTCGAGACAGGCCAGGACCAGGGCGCGCCCAACTCCCTTGCCGTGCTCTTCCTCGACCACCGCCAGGGAACGAATCTCGGCCAGATCTTCCCAGCAAACATGCAGGGCGCAGACCCCGATGATCCGCGGCTCGCCGTCTCGCGCTTCTTCGTAGACCAGAAAATCACGGATCTGATCGTATAAGGAGCTCAACGAGCGGCCCAGCAGCAACTCCCGTGAGGAAAAATGCTGCAAGATAGCGTAGATCTTTTTTACATCGTCGATGCGAGCCCTGCGGATCATCCCGGTTAACCCATTTCTTTATTAAATAGCGCGTGTCTTCCGGAACATATACCCACAGGGCATAAGTTTCGTTTGAGCAGGCGAGCTGCTCAACTCAGCTATAACAATTCCGGACCGACTAAAAAAGTGCTGAACCTGACAAATATACCGCAGGCGGCCCGACAAATCAAGCACGCCCGAGCAGGCTATTCCCCCGGAACCAGAACCACAAAAGGCTTGATCTTCTCTGCCCTGCCGATGAGGCCGGCCTTCTCCCGAGCGCTGTCCAGGCTGTCGAAGCGGCCGACATAGACCCTGGTATAGGTGTCGTCATCTCCTGTCGGCGGCCTGGAAAAAGAGTTGTAGCCCTTCTTTTCCCAGGCTGCAACCTCCTTCACGGCCAGTTTGTTGTCCTTAAAGGCGCCGACCTGGATCGCGAAGAAAGCGGGATCCTCTTCGGGCTCAGGGGCAGGCCTGTTTTTCCGGGCGACAATTTTTTTCTTGGCTTCCCCCGACAACTCTTTCTTGGCAGTTCCGGCAACCGGCGCGACCACCGCCTGCTCCACTGGACCGGCTTCTTCCTTTTTTTCCGCCTGGGGCTTCAAGGTGTCGGACAAGCCTTTGCCAATCCCGACCGGCCGATATTTAGCCGGGGGGGCCAGGGATTGCCCCGACCAGATCCCCAACAGGAACATCCACAAAAATACGCAGAAACAGACGACGCCCAAACCCAGCAGGCCTTGCAGGGTAAGCTCGAACTTTACGAAAGCTTTTTTTTTGCTCTTCCTGCTTCTACGCTTGCCCGGGGCCATAAAATTCACTCACATCGTTTCCGGGGCCTTGACCCCGATGAGATTCAAGCCGTTGCGCAAGATAATCCGAATGCCTTCAGCCAGCCAGAGCCGGGCCCGTGACAGCTCGAGATCGTCGGAGATCACTCGATGTTTGTTGTAATAGCTGTGAAACTGGGCGGCCAGATCCTGCATAAAGAAAATAACCCCATGTGGTTCCAGATTCAGGGCGGCGCTTTCGACCAGGTCCGGCCAGGACGCAATGGACTTGAGCAAATTCAGTTCCTCAGGTTCGACGAGGCGATGCAGGGGAACCTCGTTCAAAGGGCCGCGATCGACCCCTTTCTCGACGGCCTTGCGGTTAATGCTGGCCAGTCGGGCATGACCGTACTGCATGTAATAGACCGGATTCTCCTGGCTCTGCTGGGTGGCCAGGTCGAGATCGAACTCCAGATGGCTGTCCGCCTTGCGCATCAGAAAAAAGAAGCGGACCACATCCACTCCGACCTCGTCAATCAATTCGTCGATCGTCACGAAATTTGCCTTGCGAGTCGACATCTTGACCTGCTTGCCCTCGCGCATCAGGGTGACAAACTGGTGGAGCACCACCGTGACCTTGGCCGGATCGTAACCCAGAGCCGCGACCCCGGCCATGACATCCGGCACCGTGGCGATATGGTCGGCCCCGAAAATATCGACCATCCAGTCAAATCCGCGCTTGAACTTCTCCCGGTGATAGGCGATATCCGGCAGCCGGTAGGTCGGCTCGCCGCTGCTCTTGATGATGACCCGATCCTTTTCCTGGCCGAACTCGGTGGTCTTGAACCAGACCGCCCCTTCCCGCTCATAAACCAGTCCCTTGTCCCGGAGGGTGGCGATCACCTCGTCGATCAGACCGGCATCGTAAAGGGTGTGTTCGTTGTAGTAATTATCGAACCTGATTCCCAGGCGGTTCAAGGTTGCATTGATATCGGCGAAGATGGCCTGCTCGGCCGCTTCCTTGAAGGGCGTGACGTCGTCGACCTCCTTCAGGGCGTCACCCTGTTTCCCGGCCAGGTCGGCGGCGATCTCCCGGATATATTCGCCCTGATAGCCGTCTTCCGGAAAGTGGTGTTCCAGGCCGAGACACTCGAGATAACGGGCCCGGGTCGACTCACCAAGAACCCGCATCTGGCGGCCGGCATCGTTGTAATAGTATTCCCTGGTGACCTGATGGCCGGTGGCCGTCAGCAGCCGGGCAATGGCATCGCCGAGCACCGCCTGGCGGCCATGGCCGATACTCAAGGGGCCGGTGGGATTGGCGCTGACAAATTCAACCAGAACCTTGCAACCGGCGCCGACCTCGCTCAACCCAAACTTTTCGTTTTCGCCGCAGACCTCCGGCAGAACCGAATGCCAGACCGCGGGCTTGATGAAAAAATTAACGAAACCCGGACCGGCGATCTCCGCCTTCTCGACCAGGTCGGCATGCTCGCCCATCAAGCCGGCGAGCTGTCCGGCGATTTCCCGGGGATTCTTCCTCTCGCGCCCGCCGATAACCATCGCCATATTGGTGGCAAAATCGCCGTGGGCCGCCTGTTTCGGCTCTTCGACGGCATAGGTCCCGGCTGAGTCCGCCGACCAAAATCCTTGGGCGACTCCCTTGGTAAAACATTGGTCCAGCCTTGCTTTCAAACGTTTCTTGATCATTTTCCCACTTAATTATTTATGATTGCGCCGCAAAACCTCGGCAAATTCCGGTCAAGCCGCCGGCAGCAACAAGAACCGGCCCGGATCTCCGAAGTGCGGTAAAAGACAAGCACCACGGAAAGCCGTCAGGTGGAGAAGGTCGGCCTGCTCCCCCACTCACTCCTCGCCCAAATACCGCCGCTGATTGCGACCGCCGAAAAGGCACAATATCTCGTAGCTGATCGTCTCGGACCAGCCGGCAATTTCGTCGGCGGTGATCTCTTCCCGCCCCTGGCTTCCCATGATCACCGCCTCCTCCCCGGCTTTAACCCGATCCAGATCGGTAATATCGGCCAGGCAGGCGTTCATGCAGATCCGGCCCAGGATCGGAGCCCGGCGTCCGCCGATCAGAACCTCAGCCCGGCCGGTAAGCCGGCGGAGATAGCCGTCGGCGTAACCGACCGGCAAAACCGCCAATCTGGTCGGCCGGGTGGTCCGATAGGTATGGCCGTAACTGATCCCGTAACCGGCCGGGACCTCCTTGACCTGGATAACCCGGGTCTTGAAACTCATCACCTGCTTCAGCTGGAGACCGGAATCACCCTGCTCCGCCGGAAAGGGGTAGCAGCCGTACAGAGTGATTCCCGGCCTGACCATATCGAAGTGACTGTTCGGCAGGTTTAGAATAGCGGCCGAATTGGCGACATGCGCCGATCCGGCCTCGCAACGATTCCCGACCCGGGCCGCGATTTCGGCAAAACGCCGGTTCTGATCGAGGGCCTGGCCTAGATCGGCCCGGTCGTCGGCTCGGGGAAAATGGCTGAGAATTCCCGCAAGCCTTATCCCGGGCAAATCGCTCAACAGATCGAGTATATCGTCAAGATGATCAGGCGGAATGCCAAGCCGACCCATGCCGGTATCGACCTTCAAATGAACGCCGACCCTGCGTTTATGGCGAACGGCATAAGCGGAAAGATCGGCAAGGACCTCCCGGTCGTAAACCACGGTCTGCAGGCCGAACTCAATTAATGCCGCGAAAGAATCCGGCAGAATTCCGAGCAGAACAACAATCTCGCCGGCAACCCCGGCCCCACGCAAGCTGATCCCCTCATCGACCTCCGCCACCCCGAAGATTCCGCATCCCTCGCCGGCAAGAGCCCGGGCCACGGCAACAAGACCATGCCCGTAAGCGTCGGATTTGACGATCGCCATAACATTGACCCGGCCGCCGACCTTGGCCTGGATTTGCCGGTAATTGCCGCGCAAAGCTCCGAGGTCTATCTCGACCCGGTTATGGGAGGTTGTGTAATCACCGCTCGCCATCATCCTGCCCACAACTTGCCCCGGAAACAGCGGGGGCAATGTTTTCGCGCAGCCTGAGCCACGCCTTACGACTCGACCATAACAAACTCCACCCTACGGTAACATATATGAGACCGACCAGCCAGGCCTGCAATGAGGAGGCCCGCAATAAACGACCCAAAAAGATCATCACCGCGACCAGCAACCAGGTCTTCCATGAATAAATCCCGCCGAGGCAGCTGAATTCACCCTTGGCAAGGATGCGCTCGATGTTCTTGACCGCCACCCGATCGAGGATCGCCCAGGACTTAAAGGTGCCGAGAAACAGGGCGACCGGCAAGAGCCATTCCCGGTCCATGGCAAACACTGCCGCCCCGCCCCGCCACAGCAGTATCAGTCCGATACAGCTCCAGAGCAGGGCGGCCAGAAAGAGCCTGGTCCTAAGGGACACATCGGGTTTTAATCGGGCAATCAGCATGACCTGTCTCTCAATAAAGAAAAGATGGCGTCGCAAAAAGCACCCTAAAGGGCATAAATCGCCAACTCCTGCGTTGCTGCAAATTGTCTCGTCATTGCAGCGTACTGAAGTACGCTTCATTCCTCGAATTCGCGCGCCTTGGATCTGACGATTTTTACTTAGCCATCCCACATAATTTTTGCGAGTTGCCAAAAAAGAAAGACGGATGCCGCGCCGCGGCATCCCATAAACACAACGCCAAGCCGGCCGCGATCGGCAATGCAGTTCAGGAACTATGCCCATCGCCAAGCCTTCCGGCCGACAGCAACGGAGATCCCGGGCCCTGCGACCACGCACTTGACACCAATAAAAATGGGCCCGTCTCCAGCTAAAGCGGAGACAGGCCCATTTTGTGCAATCTGAAAATACCGACAACCGGTTTTACACCTCGGTTACGGTAATGGCACCCTCGGGGCAAACTTCAACGCAGGTCTCACAGCCAAGGCATTCGTCCATATTAACCGGATCGGCCTTTCCGTCCGTCAACTCAAAAACCTGAGCAGGACAAGCGTTTACACACTCCTCGTCGCCGGTACACTTATCTACATCTACTTCTACTTGCCACATAACTAACCTCCATAAAATGTTTAATGATTTTAACAGATTATTTAATAAATATTCTGCGGGCTGTTTACAGCAATGGATCAGCAAATATCAAACATCCTCTAATTCACCACTGTTTTTTTGTCAATAAAAAAACTTCTCCGCATCCCGGATTACCGGCAAATCAAACGATCGGTTGACCTGCCGGTAACGATGTCTTAAAGTTGATGGCGTCGCAAAATCGCCAGCTCCTGGGTTGCTGCAAATTGTCTCGTCATTGCAGCGTACTGAATACGCTTAATTCATCGAAATTAGCGCGTCCTGGATCTGACGATTTTCACTTAGCTATCCCATTTTTGACTTTTACCGGTTGTCAAAGTTGATGAGGTCGCCAACAACACCCTCGCGGGTATAAATGCTTAACCGCCCAAAGCTTTACGGACTTATAAACTAAGAATCATTGGCACTTAACGCAAGTTTTCAGGAAACTTCACGATGAAAAAAAAGAAAAACACAAAAGCCCCGAAGGGCAACCGGATCGCGGAAAAGAACGAAGAAGCAATGATCGCCGGAATTCTGGAGGGGAGCCCCGATGGGATCGGGGTGGCGGTGATCAGACTTGAATGCGGCTGCCGCAAGATGGCCGCCGTTGACAAGGAGGGCGAACCGGCCAGCAAGGTTATCGCCTACCGCGATTCGGCTGAGAGCATCTGCGAGAAGTGCAAAAAGGACCACGGCGATTTCAGCCGGGTCACCGAAGCATTTATTGACTGGGTTAAGCCTGAACCGGACGCGGCCACCAGGAAAAAAATAGAAGTCAAGGTCTTGGGGAACTACCCTCAGGCCTGATCGTAAGCGATCACAGGGTACCGAATCTGCTGTGTTATCGGCCTGCTCATGTACACCAGTACACATCGCAGGCCGATGCCTTGCATCTCCGGCACCCTGTAATCGCTTACCGGATGGGAGATTGGCCAATTCTGAGGGGCTTATCCCGTGATCGGTTACGCCTGATCGCCTCGGGGCAAGTCCCGGTATCTTCGGGCCGCACCGACCAGACCCGGTGCCCATTGAGGAGTGCCCAGGGCGTGAATATGGGTGTAGATGGCCAGAACATTCTTGTAGACCAGGCCATCCCGCCGCCCGGCAAAGCCGACCCCGCGTTCCACGCTCAAGGCCAGCATTCCGGGATCATCCGGCCACTCTTCGATCCGGCTGTAGCGGAACTCGTGGCCCTTGATCCTGGTGCCGACCGGATAAAAGGGATTAGCCGTCGTTACCCGTAGATTGGTATAGCCATGGGCCTGGGGTTTGCGCTTAAGACTGAAGCTCACCGGAAATATACCGGCCATCCTGTACTTTTGCCCGTCGACCTCCATATCCCGACCAAGATAGATCAATCCCCCGCACTCGGCATAAACCGGCAGCCCCCCCTCGATCCTTTCCCTGACCGAACCCAGGAAGGATTCATTGGCCGCCAGCGCCCTGGCGCTGGTTTCGGGAAAGCCTCCGCCTATATAAAGGGCGTCAATAACCGGCAATTCCCGGGCGATGAGAGCGTTTATCTCAACAAGTTCGGCCCCTGCCTCCACCAGCGCCTCCAGGTTTTCCTGGTAATAAAACTGAAAGGCCGCATCCCTGATCAACCCGATCCTGACCCTTTCCGGGTGGTTCGCCGGCGTTTGGCGGGGGGAACAGTTTAAACCAACCATTATCCCATGCAGCCTTTCCAGGTCAAGGTGCTTTTCGGCTCTCGCGGCCAGGGCCTCCAGGGCCTGGCCGACTTGGTCGTGTTCGGGCCCGGGGGTTATGCCGAGATGTCGCTGGGGAAATACATCCTCGGAAGATCTGGGCAGCGCCCCGATTACCGGGATGCCGGTATAGTGCTCGACCGTCCGCCGCACGATATCTTCATGACGACCGGTGCCGATCCGGTTCAACACCACTCCGCCAATCTCCAGACGAGGATCGAAGTTCTGACAACCGGCCACAAGAGCGGCCACCGTCCGGGTGGCCTTGGTGCAGTCCACCACCAGCAATACCGGGAGTTGTAAGGTAACGGCCAGTTCGGCCGTACTGAAAGAGCCCTCAAGATCAACTCCGTCGAACAGACCCCGGTTCCCCTCGACAAGCACATAATCGACCCCGCATATCCTGCTCCGGAAAGAGTCGATCATAACCTCTCTTGGCAACAGGTACGGATCAAGGTTGTAGCAGGGCCGGCCGGCTGCCAGGCCCAGCCAGCCGGCATCGATATAGTCAGGGCCTTTTTTGAAGGGGGCGACCTTGGCGCCCCGCCCGGCAAGGGCTGCGACAATTCCCACCGAGACCACGCTCTTGCCGGAGCCACCGCTTAGTCCGGCAACCACGATCCCCCGCCCGCCAGGCTCCTCGTTGCCGGATATTTTTACGCTTTCAGCCATCTCTTCCTTCTTTCTCTTAAATCAGTCGTAAACATACACCACTCCTTGTATGCCGAATTTTCAGCTTAGCCATCTCGGGATTTTTTGCGAGTTTATCACTTATGATAAACTTGCGGAAAGTCAAAAATGGAACGGTCTCCTAAATGGTTGAACCTACCGCAGATTTAACGCTAATTCAAAGTTTTTGACTATATAATTACATTATGTTAGCTTCTCTCCCTTGCCGTATACCGTGGCAATGCTTAATATTCTTCAACTGATGACGCAGGCGCCCGGCAAGCCTTATATCGGGAGTCGAATATCTCCCTGGATTCACCAGGCTCCGGATCGACGAACGTCCCTCCCACATAACTGTTATAAATGATCTGCAAACTACTGCCGGTGGGACAAATATTAAAGAATCAGAGGATCAACTATGGTTGAGAACGCACAGACCGAAGACCTCCCCAAGGTCATCGCGGAACTTGAAAAGAAGTGTGAAGAGTTGCCCGAAAATGTTGTCGCCCATCATCACCTGGCCGTGGTTTACCGAATGGCGGGCAGAATCGACGACGCTCTTCGGGAACTGGAAAGATGTCTGGAAATTGATCCCCATGCTTTCCAGGCCCAGGTTAATATCGGCGCGATTTACTTTGAAAACGGTGAGTTCGACAAAGCCCTCGAAGCAAATGAGCAGGCTTTGAGAATCTTTCCTGATTCAGCCGAGGCCCATGCCAATCTGGGCATGATCTGGTGGCAAAAAGGGGATGCCGAGCGTTCTATCGCTTCCTACAAAGAGGCATTACGTCTCGACTCCAAAATGGTTACCGCCTGGTCGGGTTTGAGCACGGCCCATATCATGGCCGGCAATTTCGACGATGCCCTGGCCGCCGCTAAAGAAGGCGTCAAACTGGACCCCGATTTCCCGATGGGCCAGAACAATCTGGCCGTGGCCCTTTATTACAGCAACGACTTCGCAGGGGCCAACACCGCCGCCATGAAGGCCAAGGAATTGGGTTTCCCGGTTGATCCGCGCTTCCTGGAGGCAATCGCCAAGGAACTTTAACGGCGGCGCTAAAAGTAAGAAGGCGAGTTTGCCCCAGCCCTAAACCAATTCAGTCAAGAGGTACCGTCCGTCATCTCGCGGCTTTTCGCGGAAGCGGCAATTTCAAGCATGGTCAAGCAAGCAAACATAAAAGTCCAGCCCTGGTGCCCCTTTTGCGGCCAGAACATCGATCCTCCCCTGGAACCGGTCAATCGCAAGATGAACGAATTTACCGCCGGAAGTTGCCAGTGCGGAGCGGTTTACACCTGTGACCCGACGGGATTCAATGTCGGGGCCGCCATGGTCGAATGCATGGTTTATGCCTGTGACGACAACTGGGATCTGGCCTGGGAATTGACCCCTGACGAAGACTATATCTCCGGCCGTCTTGACAAGTATGACGAACAGACTCACCAGATCGTTGAACTTGGCAATCTTGACGGCAGGAAAGTCAAGGGCGTCCTCTATTTCATCAGGCTGAGCAAAGATTACGCCGAGCTTAGCAAGAAACTGGAGACCCACAAGCAGGAACAGAGCAAGGTTCTGAATCCGCCCTCGGCCAATCAGGACATTCCGGAGATGGAACCGGCTCGCGATGCCAAACGCCAGAAGAAAAGGGCTAGCAAGCAGGGTGTCGAAAGCATGGCTGAGGCAAGCGATATTGACGGCCTGGTCGATTTTGCCTTTGACGACCTGAAGACCCTGCGTTTTCTGCAGAGGCTGCTCTATGTTCCAGATGAAGAAAAAAGATGGCATTACGCCCACATATTGGGCCAGGTCTGCCGGAGATTATCCACCCGCAAGCCCGGAGCGGTCAGCGACCTTCTCCACCGGATGTATGAGGCCTGTACGGATTCCGCCGCTACCCACTGGGGGCTTATCGAATCGATCGGATCGATCATTGCCGCCCGCCCCGATATATTCGGGGGGTTCACCAGACACCTGTTGATGTTCCGCAATACACCTTCATCACAGAATCATGTATTATGGGCACTGGGGGCCATTGCCGCCAAACGTCCCGATCTGGTTCGCAACACCCCCTTCTACAGCCTGTTTTCATATATCGATCATCCCGATCCTACTACCCGCGGTCTGGCGGTAAAATTATTTGGCCTGATCAACGCTCATGAGGTTAAAACCGGTATCGCCGGATTGAGTGATGACCAGGAGGAGTTAACTATCTATAGCGACGGAAAACCGGTTCAGACCACAGTTAGCAAGTTGGCCCGTGAAGCCATAACGATAATGGAAACTGACACAGATGAATGAAATCAAAATGCAGGAAGAGCAAAACCAGGAAGCCGGAAGCGAGGCGCAACAGGATTATGAGGCCGGTCAGAAATACCTGAAAAACAGCGATGTCGCCCAGGCGGCAAACGCCTTCCACAACGCTTTAATCGGCTTCGAACGGGAAAATAATGAAAACGGCATTGCCAACGCTTCTGATAAATTAATCGATATATGCGGTGACCGGGGGGAGACGGAAAAAGCCCTGAAGCATCTGGAACGAGCCTATGCCATTTGCAGTAAACACTCGGATCGCTTCAGTCTTTTCAGCTTGGAGCGCAAGAAAGCCGGACTCATCTATCAAAGCGGCGATCTGGACCAGGCCATAGCCCTTTATCTCGATATTCTAGACGAGTACAGCGCCCTCCGCAATCCGCAGGGCTCGGTGGAAACTCTGGAAACCCTGGCTGAGATCTATCTCAAGAAAGGGGAGAAAGCCAAAGCGGCAGACGCCTATCGACTCGCAGCTTCAATTCACCAGAGCTTCAAACATAAGCAGCACGCCGAAGAATTCCTCGCAAAAGCAGCTGCTGCCGAAGCGCGAGAAGTGACGAGCTGACAACGGCGGCCTTCTATGCCAGGCAAGTTATTGCCATCCGGTTTCTCCTCAAATCTCTCGGCTGATCCATATTGCCCTGATCTTCAAATGCCCCTTTTGCGGATACATCTGCAAGGCAGGAGACGGTCACCCCAACCGCAATCTCCAAAAACCGCCCAATCTACCTGACACTTTTATTACTCCTCAACTTGATCTTCATCCAAGCACGACATCGCCACGGCGGAAAGTTCTTCCACAACCACCATGGGGCATATTCGTCACTCAGGCAGTTCCATATGTTTACTAGAACCAGATCTTCCAGCCGTCCGTGGCGCCACCATCCCTCCCCTTGTCCTGGCGCTTCCCGACCGCTGCCTGCCGTGTAATCCAATCCAGAGCCGGACTTCCGATATCCCTCCACGGTTCGGGGGGGAAACCTTTGATTCTGCAATATGTTGGGCCCTTCAGTGGATGGCCCGGTTTATGGCTTCTGCTGGTTTCTGGTCGCCCATCCCAGAACTTTCCGATAGCGGGTTACCCATAAAAAAAACGCAGGGGGTTTAAAGCCCCTGCGTTTTCAAGAATACTATTCAGGATGAAACTGTTTTTTTCTACTTCTTCTCTTCATCCTTGGCACGCCCTTTAGCGGCGTACATGGTGGTGCTGCCACTGGACCAGAAGGACATCTTGCCTTCCTTGACCAGCTCATTGGCCGCGTTTTTAACGGCACGAGGCTTGGAGTCAGGATCACATGCATAAAAATCCTTAACGTAAAGCTGAGGCTTAGGTGCCTTGATAGCCTTTTGCAGGATTGCCTCTTTCAGTTCTTCTTTACTTAAAGCCATAGTGTTACTCCTTTGTTTAGAGTTTATTTGATATGGCTAGTGAATTTAAACTGGGTGCTGGTTCTCCAAGTATCATAAGCCAGACGATAATCGTCTACGGACTTAATCGTAAAGGGAATACCGGTTACCTCGAAGAATTTCTCCCAGCCAATTCTCTCGGCCCACTCGCCAACACGCTCGTACTTGCGAGCATTCTTGGCATAGACTTCAAGAATGTTCTTAATCGCATCAACAGTCTCGGGCCAACGCGGCGGGGTGTTGGGCAGGAACGGAATAACCAGTTTGGAAAACTTCGGCATTGACTTGGAGTTGGAAACCTTACCGCCAACCAGAATAGCAATACCGTCACCATCAGGATCAGCCAGCGGCAAGGCGGGACACATGGTGTAACAGTTACCACAGAACATGCAACGCTCGTTTTTAATTGCTACAGCTTTGACTTCCTCACCAGCGGAGTTGGTACCCTTGGCCGGCCTGATCGCTCCAAGCGGACAGGCGGACACGGCCAGGGGAATCTCGCAGACGGCGCTGATCTGATCGTAATCGATCATCGGCGGCTTACGATGAACACCGAGAATAGCGATATCCGAGGCGTGTACCGCACCGCACATGTTCAGACAACAGGCTAGAGCAATACGCACCTGGGCCGGCAAAGTCATGCTGGTGAAATAATCAAAGATCTCATCCATTACCGCTTTAACGACACCTGAAGCATCAGTAGCCGGGGTGTGGCAGTGCATCCAACCCTGGGTATGAACGATGTTGGTAACACCGGCACCGGTGCCACCGATCGGGAACTTGTTTCCACGGCTCTTAAGGTCATCCATCAGCGGTTGAACCTTATCTTTTGAATCGACCATGAATTCCACGTTGTTCCTGGTGGTCCAGCGCAGGTGGCCATCGCAATGAGCATCGGCGATGTCGCAGAGCTCACGAATATGCTCAACACTGATCAGCCTGGCGGCGCCAACCCTGACGGTGTAACACTCATCACCGGTCTCGCTCTTGTGCATCAGCACGCCGGGTTGAAGAATGTCATGGTAAAGCCATTTACCGTAGTTTTTCTTGACCACGGGCGGGAACATCTGCTCGAAATGGGGGGGACCGATATCAGTAATCCTGTCGGCCATTGGATTTTCCGGATCGTAACCCATAATAAAACCTCCTTATATGTATAACATCAATTCTTGGATTTAAATCACTTAAACTAACCGCCCATAAGCAGGCGGATTATTGGGCGTGACGTTTACGGAACTCAACGACACTACGATCCCAACCGCCTTCAACTTCGTCCTCTCCCCAGAATACATAAGGATTGGAACGCGGCTCTTTAATGTGCTGAGGAACGATGTCTACTTCCATTACTTTCAGGAAGGTCGGCAGGCCGACCCGCATGATGGTCTCGCCGACACGCTCGCGGTTCTTACCAACTTCCATCCACCAATCCCAGATCTTCTCGATAACCTCGATAACTTCCTCGAAGTCATTTTCGGGATCGACCTTAAGGAAGGGGATCGTCATGGTGGCGAACTGGGCGCCATCGAGAATCGGGGCTTTGGCGCCGACGCAGATGGTAGCACCCTGCTCAAGACCGGGACGCAGCGCACGCGGCATTACATTGATGCAGTGCATGCAGCGGGTGCAGTTGGAATTGTCAATCTGCAGCTCCTCGCCTTTCATGCGCATGCAATGGGTCGGGCAGAGATCGAGAACTTCCTTTTCGATATCGAATTTACCCCAGTCGCGGCCGGCATGGGCCCCGGCGTTGGGAGCAAAATCTCCATTTACGTAACCCTTAACGGCGCTCTGATCGATCCGGATATCGTCTTTCCAGGTCCCAAGAACAGCAAAGTCGGAACGGGCAATCGCCGCGACACAGTCGTTCGGGCAACCGGAAAATTTAAATTTAAACTTGTAAGGGAAAGCCGGACGATGGATCTCATCCTGATAGTGCATGGTCAGATGATGGCAAAGGGCCTGGGTGTCGATGCAGGAATACTCGCAACGCGCCTTGCCCAGACAGCAGGAAGGGGTCCGCAGGTTGGAGCCGGAACCGCCGAGATCCCAGTTAAGATCATGGGTCAGGTCCCAGAACAGGGGCTCAAGCTGGTCGGTAGTGGTACCGAGCAGGACCAGATCGCCGGTGGAACCATGCATGTTGGTCATGCCGGAACCGCGTTTTTCCCAGAGGTCGCAGACCTGGCGAAGTTTCTCGGTGGTATAGAACTTACTGGAAGGCTGGTTCAGACGCACGGTGTGAAAGTGGGCAACGCCGGGATACTGCTCGGGGACGTCCGAGTAGCGACCGACAATACCGCCGCCATAACCGAAAACGCCAACAATGCCGCCGTGTTTCCAGTGAGTAATCTTATCCCGGAAGGATAGTTCCATTTTGCCGAGAATATCCCAACACTGGGGGCTCTTCTCAGCCTGCCTTTTCAGGTCGGTGACAAAACTCGGCCACGGACCACTCTCGAGTTCATCAATCATGGGAGTGTCATGCTTCGGCATTTCAATTCCTCCTTAAAATAAATATATTTTTGCCTTAAAAACCCTTATCCCAACGGGATCATGAAACCGGCCAAACCACAGCCGGGACAATCTCCTTATGGAAAAACAATTGTGAATGACTATTCAGAAAAACTAGAATCTATTCGCCAACCCTTCCTTTGTCAATAAAAAACATAAGCGATTCGATCGTTAACATATAATCGTCAAAACCGAGGTAAGCCCAGACCATTCAAGAAAGAGATACAGGCCTTGCCGTCAGATGTTTTCCCTGCGGATCAAACAGGTTGAACCTTCGCAGCCCCCTATCTCCGGTTATTACATGAAGTCGCAGCATTGACAGTAAACTCTTTAAAAGATATTGTCGGATAATGAAGAATGTAAAGCAATAAATATCAACTTAAAATTTGAGATAATCCATGACCACAGATCATATAGTTATTATCGGCGGAGTCGCAGCCGGTCCCAAAACCGCCTGCCGGCTGAAAAGGCTTGCCCCCGAAGCCCGGGTGACCGTCATTGACCAGGACAACCTGATCTCCTATGGGGGGTGCGGCATCCCCTATTATGTATCAGGGGACGTTTCGGATGAAAAAGAACTGCGCAACACCAGTTTTCACATGACCCGGGACGAATCCTTCTTTCTGAACGCCAAGGGGGTGGAGGTCATGACCAGGACCAGAGCCCTGGCTATTGACCGAAAGGCCAAAACGGTCCGGATCAGAAATCTCGACACCGAGCGGGAAGAATCGCTATCCTACGACAAGCTGGTGCTAGCCACCGGCAGCGAACCTTTTGTTCTGCCGATCCCCGGGGCCGAACTGCCCGGAGTTTACACGATCAGCGACCTCCACAAGGCGATCGACATCAAGGAGCAGCTGGCCAAGGGTCTTGTTGGCCGGGCCGTGGTAATCGGCGGTGGCGCGATCGGCATCGAGATGGCCGAAGCCTTTACCGACCTCTGGGGAGTGGAAACCTCCCTGATTGAATTTATGCCGCAGCTGCTGCCCAACATCCTCGATAAACCCTTTGCCGACATGGTTGCCAGTCACATGCGGGAACATGGCGTCAAGATCCATCTTAACGAGGCGGCCCAGTCAATCGAAGCCGACGGTCACGGCAGAGCCCGCAAGGTAGTCACCGCCAACCGGGAAATCGAGACCGACATCGTCGTCATGGCCGCGGGGGTAAGGCCACGAAGCCAGTTGGCCCTGGAGGCCGGCTTGCAGGTCTCTAAATTCGGCATTGTCGTCAATAATCAGCTCCAGACCTCAGACCCCGACATCTACGCGGCCGGCGACTGCATTGAAATAACCCATCTGGTCACCGGCAAAAAAAGTCTCGCCCCAATGGGCTCCCTGGCCAACCGTGAGGGCAGAATCGTCGCCGACAACCTGGCCGGCCTTGCCAGCACCTTCGAGGGCTGGATCGGCAGCTTCATCATGAAGGCATTCGAGATCTGCGCGGGCGGCACCGGCTTAAGCTTTCAGGCCGCCAAAGCGGAAGGGTTTGATGCCGACGCCGTTATCTCCGCCCAGTCTGACCGGGCCCATTTTTTCCCGGAACAATCCGTCATCCCCCTCCAGATGGTTTTCGACCGCAAAAGCCGCCGGGTCCTGGGGGTCCAGGGCTTCGGTCCGATGGGCGACGGTATCCTCGCCAGGATTGACGCGGCGGCCGCTCTTATCGCCAGGGGCGGCACCATTGATGATTTCTCCAAACTGGAAATGGCTTATGCCCCGCCCTTCGCCACCGCCCTCGACGCCCTTAACGCCACCGCCAATATTGCCGACAACAAGGCTGCCGATCGGCTCCGGACGGTCACCATCGACGACTTCATGGCCTGGATGGATGAGCCCGACACCAAGCCCGACTGGCTGGCCCTGGATATCAGGCACCCGGCCGAAACAAAAGCTTTCACCGAAAAGTTCGGCGACCGCTGGCTGGCAATCCCCTATGTCGAGATCCGCAACCGTTACCGGGAAATCCCGACGGACAAGAAGATGATCATCATCTGTGACGCCGGCACCCGCTCCTTTGAAATTCAGTGTGTCCTCGACCATCAAGGTTTGAAAAGCCTGGTTCTGGGCGGCGGCTTCAACTGCGTAAGAAGAATAGGCGCGGCCTGGTGGCCCACCTGAGAACAGTGAGGTATTGGAGAGGTGAAGAATGAAGGTCAGGCAGGATGCAAAGGCGATTCTCCTTCACTTGTCATTACTCCCTCAGCTGGCGAGTCCTTTTGGTGCGGTTTAGACTGACCGAAATAATCAGGGAATAACCCTTTATTCGACTAACACTCCTTAAAGGATAAACAATGGTTGCCGGTGAAGAGAAAAAAACGATTCTTCTGTTGATTTTTTGCTGTCTGATTGTTTGGGGCAATCCCGGATCGGCCCGGTCTGACAGGCTGGACATCAACACGGCAACAACCGATGAACTGACCTCTTTACCCTACATCGGCAGCCGCAGGGCCGAGATCATCCGCGATTGCCGCAAAGAACAAGGACCCTTCCAGGATTTAATCGAGCTGGAGGCCTGCAAGGGGATAGGCCCCGATACCTTAAAGGCGATGCGGAGCGATCTTGAAGCGATTGGCGGGGAACCTGGATCGACCCCTTCCGCCCCGGCGAACCTCAAGGAAGAAAAAACCAGCCGACTCAAAAGTGCGCCCGGCGACATCCTGATCCTCGCCGACTCGGAATACTTTCCGGTCCTGCTCAAAAAAATCCGGGCAGCCCGAAACAGTATCGACTTGACGATGTTTGTCTTCAAGACGACCAATTCCTCTAATAACCGGCCGCGCCTGGTGGTCGAAGAATTGCGGGCCGCCGCCAGCCGGGGTGTCAAGGTACGGGTCTTCCTCGAAAAATCGGGCTACGACAAGGGGCTCAATGAGACCAATCTCCATACCGCCGAAATATTGCGGGGAAAAGGCATTGAGGTCTTTTTTGACTCACCGGGGATCACCACCCACGGTAAACTGGTGGTAATGGATCATCGCTTTTCCTTTGTCGGCAGCCACAATCTCACCCATGCCGCCCTGACATACAACAACGAATTGTCTTTACTGATAGATGATCCGGCTTTAGCTAAATCCTTGACCGCTTATATGGAAGGCATTGCCAGCCAACAGTGATGGCGTCGCAAAAAGTCTTCACCCTCGTGAAACCACCGGCCTCCCCGTGGTAGCGGCTTCAGCCGCGAATGGTGAGGCCGTGAACCGGGAATAATTCACGGCTTACGCCGCTCCTCCTGCACCGAGCCAATGAATCCGTTCACCCTGAACCGAGCGAAGGGGGAATCAAACAACGCCGATTACCCGATCGAGCAGCTCTTCCTCGACCTGATCGGTAACGACTACCCTGCCAATCTTCACGGGCAGTACAAAGAAGGGTCGACCGCCGACACTCTTTTTGTCGGTTTTCAGATACTCCTTGATCCCGCGACGGTCATAGTCGGAGGGGATCTCGACCGGCAGCCCGTATCCAACGATCAGCTCCCGAATCCGCTCGGCACCCTCCCTCGCCAGCAAGCCTTTACCCACCGCAAGTTCATTGGCGGCCTCCATGCCGATGGCTACACCCAGGCCGTGGTCGAGCCGGTATCCGGAAGCCGCCTCGACCGCATGGCCGATGGTGTGTCCGTAGTTCAGGATGCGCCGCAAATCGGACTCGCGCTCGTCCACCGCCACCACTTCGGCCTTGATGGCACAGCAGCGGGCAACAACCTCCTCCAGCACCGACAGGTCCAGGGCCATGACCGCCTCGCGATTCTCCTCCATATATCCGAAAAAATCAGCATCCCAGATAACCCCATATTTAATGATCTCGGCCAGCCCGTTCAACAACTCCTTTGCAGGCAGGCTTTTCAAAACCAGGGAATCGATATAAACGCACTTGGGCTGATAAAAGGCCCCGACCAGGTTCTTGCCCTCGGGGATATCCACCCCGGTCTTGCCCCCTACCGAACTGTCCACCTGAGCAAGCAAAGAGGTGGGGACCTGAATGAAGGGAATTCCCCGCATGTAGGAAGCGGCCAGAAAACCGGTTATGTCACCAGTCACCCCGCCGCCCAGAGCGATCAAGGCGTCTTTTCGGTCGACCCCGAGCCTGGCGAGGCTGCTGGCCAGATCGGCAATGGTGCCGAGATGCTTATGGGACTCCCCATGAGGAAAAGATATCAACTCCGAGTCCAGGCCGGCGGAGGCTAGGGAATCACGCAGTTGAGCCCCGAATAAGGCGGCTACCTGATCGTCGGCCACGATTATGTAACGCTTGGCAAAATTCCTGGCCGCCAGGTCGGCGCCGATCAACGCCAATTGTCCTTTTTGGATCAGAATAGGATATGAACGGCTGCCCAAACCTACCGTAATTTCCCGCATCAAATCACCTTTTTTAAAAATGCTGAATAGATTCAAAAACCACTATATCGTAAAAGCAATAGTTAGCAAGAAGCTTGACATCGCTCCTCGGACTGACGCACAATAATTATATAGCATTACTAACCGTTTTCAGGAGGGGTATCGTGGCACCGAATAAAGAACGGAAAGGTTTCGATAAACACCTCAAGATAGCCGGAACCGCCATCGGTCAATTCCTGGGCAAATCACAGGCCAGATTCGAAAAGGCCACCAGACAGGCCCACAAAACCACCGAAAAACTAGTCGAGACCATAGTCACCAGGAGCGGGCAAGTGACACAGCAGGCGACCATTGGGAATATCCCGAAAACTACAAACTACGGAGAGGAGCCGACAGAAAAAATGACAACACCAAGACTAAGACCCATTAAAAATAAACCGATCGAAGAATCCATCCGGATTCTTGGCGAAGACATCATAAACTACCTGATCGACAACGGCAAAACCACTACCGCGGAAATGATGATGGTCATGGAAAAACGGCGCCGCAATCCAGCAATGATTTACGGCGCCATAGGGTGGCTGGCCGGGGAAAACCGGATTCATATCACCCGAAACGGCCAGAACCTCTCCATGCGCTGACCAACTCCCTTTCACGGTCAGCAGATGTGACCTGCGACTCCAAGCCATCATGGCACCCCACAGGAATTGAACAGCTCCAGTCACAGTGCGCTGCACACGGCATGTCTTTCAAGCTCGCAAAAAAAGGGGAGATGCCCCATCAAGGCATCTCCCCTGTTACTCTCTAAAACTATCCGGTAATGAAATCTACATCGTATCGCCGGAAGCGGCGCCCTGCATCTTGACCTCGACCTTCTCGGTCAGACCTTCATAATACTTGCGCAGGACAACCAGGACTTCTTCCCGGCCGAAGTGATCCGGAATCTCGGCGCCTTCGGAAAGGGCTTTCCGCAGCTTGGTGCCGGACAGGATAACCCGCGACTCTTTCTTGTGGGGACAGGTCCGCAGAGAAGCCATGCCGTCACACTCGCTGCAGTAGAAGGTCCAGTCGATCTTCATCGGCTTGCACTGCAGATCCTTGCCGGCATCACCGGTGGTCGGGATCCGATCGAAGATCTCCTGGGCCTCGAACAGGCCGTAGAAATCGCCGACACCGGCATGGTCGCGGCCGATCAGCATGTTGTTGATCCCGTAGTTCTGGCGGAAGGTGGCGTGCAGCAAGCCTTCACGGGGACCGGCATAACGCATGTCAAGCGGATAACCGGCCTGAATGACGTTGTCTTTGACGAAGTGGTGCTCAACCAGGGTGTCGATGGCCTTAACCCGCACTTCGGCAGGAATATCGCCCGGCTTCAGGTTGCCGATCAGCGAGTGAATCAGGACGCCGTCGCAGACCTCGATGGCGATCTTGGCCAAATACTCGTGGGAGCGATGCATGGGGTTACGGAGCTGCAGGGCGGCAACGTTCGACCAGCCGCGCTCCTCAAACATGGTGCGGGTCTCGGCCGGGGTCAGATAAACACCCTTGTAGTCGGCCGGATACTCGCCTTCGGAAAGGACCTTAACGGGACCGGCGATATTGAACTCCTTCTGGGCCATAACCATCTTGACACCGGGATGGTCTTCCATGGCGATTTTCCAGAAAACATCGTCGGCGGACTCTTCACCCTGGCCCTTGAAGACTTTCTCACATTCCCATTTCTTTTCCACATCGGTCATGCCGTACTTCTCGGTGACCTTCATGGTGGCATAAACCTCACCGTTTCTTACCAGGGCGATTTCGTCACCCTCTTTGATAGCCTCGGCATCGGCGGCGGAAATATCAAGAGTTACGGGGACCGGCCAGAAAGTACCATCGGCCATCTGGAAGTTCTCACAAACGCCCTTCCAGTCAGCCTTCTTCATGAAACCATCAAGCGGGCTGAAACCGCCGGTTCCCATCATGATCAGGTCGCCTTTGGCGCGGGCGCTGATCTCAATTTGCTTGAGACCGGCGGCTTTTTCTTTTTCGGCTTCCAGTTCATTGCCGTGCAGCTTGCAGCAAACCAGACCTTTACCACCGTGAGGAGCTACTAATTTCGACATGACAACTTCTCCTTGTTGAATTTATTATATAAATGAATAGAGCTTCAGAAAATTAAAGTATAACTTTATAAAGACGGGAGTGGCAATTGTCAAGTTATAATTATTGCCTGTCCCCGCCAATAAAACAAGCCATCAGCCGGCCGCCTGACAGCCCTGAACAAACGCCGGCACCAGCCCGCGAACCCGGTTTATCCGTGCTTTTTTCACCCAGCCTCTTCGTCCCCGGCCCGGTCGGAGGGCAAGGATGGCCGGCCGAATATTTTTATGGCTATAATACTCACCTCGTAGAGGACAACCAGCGGACCAGCCATAAGAACCTGGTTGACCACATCCGGTGTCGGAGTAAGG
The DNA here is from genome assembly GCA_046484585.1 of Desulfurivibrionaceae bacterium. Taxonomy (GTDB): domain Bacteria; phylum Desulfobacterota; class Desulfobulbia; order Desulfobulbales; family JAGXFP01; genus JAGXFP01. Next base: position 634 of record JAWOIQ010000027.1, on the reverse strand, counting down.
ATCGCCGCGATAACAAACGCAATCAGGACCGCGTATTTGCGATTGCGCTTGAGAAACGGGGGATCAACCACCCCGAGTCTGGCCAGAAAAACCATAAAGACCGGCAACTCGAAAATGAGTCCGAAAGAGATCAGCAACCGGATGCTGAGGGAAAAATATTCATTGACCGCCGGCATGGCGCGGAGATAGTCGTTGGAATACCCCACCAGGAACTTGAAGGCCGGGGGAAAGACCAGGGCATACCCGAAGAAGGCTCCGCCCAGAAAACAGACCGAGGAAAGCAGAATAAAAGGGAACAGCGCTTTCTTTTCATGATGATAGAGCCCGGGGGCGACAAAGCGCCAGATCTGGGCAAATATCACCGGACTGGCCAACAACACCCCGCAGACCAGGGCTAATTTCAGGTAAAAAAAAAGGCCTCCTGATAAGAGATGAAGATCAAGGAGGATTCTTCGGGCAGCACCTCGAAGAGCGGCTTGAAAAACCAGTGGCCGATATCCCGGATAAAATAGTAGGAGACACTGAAACCTAGTCCGATCGCCGCCAAAGAGACAACAAGGCAACCGCGCAGTTCGGCCAGGTGTTCGGTCAGGGATTGTTGTTCCAAATCTTCCATTTGCCAGCTCAATCAGTT
>JAWOIQ010000142.1:0-5083 GCA_046484585.1 Desulfurivibrionaceae bacterium | reverse complement strand
GATCAGCTGCGGGGGCTGGTCCGGACTGTTGACGCCATGGACCACCGTGCTCACTTCGCCGCTGGTCTCGGGCGCCGACAGAATCACCCGCCTGGCTCCGGCTTCGATATGCTTCGCCATTCCTTCCCGGCTGGTGAAGATCCCGGTGCATTCGAAGACCAGATCGATCCGCTCTTTTTTCCAGGGCAGTTCGGCGGGATCCTTGTGGCTGTAAACCGGAAATTCCCGGCCATCGATCAACAGGCCGTTTTCGGTGCTGTCGACCCTTTTGCCATAGCGCCGGTAGGCACTGTCGTATTTCAGCAGGTAGGCGAGATTGTCTGCCGGGGTCAGATCGTTGACGGCGACAAGTTCCAGGCCTGGGGTTTCCAGGACAATCTTTAGAGTGGCCCGGCCGATGCGGCCCAAACCGTTTATCGCTACACGAGTCATTTTCATTCCTCCAATCAATTTTTCTTTCCGCACTCCTTCCCGTTCACCCGGCGGCGGACAGATTTATTTCGAATTCATTTCGGAAAGCATGCCGGGTTGTATTGCAATAGGTGTACCACTCTCTCGTCGCCCTGGGAAAATGGCGGAATGCTTCCAGGGAAGCGATCATCCCCCTCTTGCCTGGCATGTTTAATGCAAAATTTAATCGGCAAAGCTGATTTAAGGAGGAGGCAATGAAATTGGATGTGAAAGCTTTTGCCCTGACCGCCGCGATTCTCTGGGGTCTCGGGATATTTGTTTTTACCTGGTGGGTTATTTTTTTCGATGGGGCGATGGGGGAGCCGACCATCATCGCCATGCTTTACCGGGGTTATTCCATTACCCCATGGGGCAGCATTGTCGGTCTGCTCTGGGGATTTCTGGACGGGCTGGTCTGCGGGGCGCTGTTCGCCTGGCTATATAATCGCCTGGCCCGATGACCGGCCTTGCGGAGCGCAGATCAACCAAGGCGCGCACGGCCCTTGCCGGTCCGCGGGCCGGGCGGATTCGCAGATGCCGGCGGATTTGACCGCGATTGCCGATGAGCTGAGCCGGGAAGTTGACAGGCTTTCCTTCGGGCCGCCGGTAAGCTGTGTCTATAACCCCCTGCGCTATGCCCGGCTCCCCCATGCCCTCTATCTGAACCTTTACGGCTGCGGTGCCAGGGAAATCGTGCTGCTCGGCATGAATCCCGGGCCCTGGGGCATGGTCCAGACCGGGGTTCCCTTTGGCGATGTGGAGCTGGTCCGCGACTGGCTCGGTATCGAGGCACGGGTGGACCCTCCCCCGCGGAGCCATCCCAAACGGCCCGTCGAGGGCTTTGCCTGCCGGCGCAGCGAGGTGAGCGGCAGGAGATTATGGGGCTGGGCCCGGCAGCGCTTCATCACTCCGGAAGCCTTCTTCCGCCGCTTTTTCGTAGCCAATTATTGCCCGCTGACCTTTCTGGAGGAATCCGGCCGCAACCGCACCCCCGACAAACTGGCCAGGGCGGAACGCGAAGTTCTCTTTGAGATCTGCGACCGGGCCCTGCACCGCACCATCCGGAAACTGCGGCCCCTTTACGTCGTGGGGATCGGCAGATTCGCCGCCGACCGGGCGGCCGCGGCCCTTGCCGATCTGCCGGTGATCACCGGCGGTATTACCCATCCCAGTCCGGCCAACCCCAAAGCCAACCGGGGATGGGCCGGAATTATCGAGGAGGAGCTGGCTGGCCTCGGCATCGAGCTGTGAAGGCCCGGTTACCCGTCGATGCACTTCCTCGGCGGGGATTTGGGATAATCGAGGCGGATCGATCGGGATGTCCTGGAAAACAGGAAACTTCCCGCCGGCCAGGACTTTTTGCGGTCTGAAGGCCTCGCTGCCGAGCCGGGGGGTGCGTTTGCGGATTTATCGGATCGGCGATCAAACGGCCTTGGAGGTCGCCTGTGGGGCGCCCGATAACGGCGCATCTGCGGCGTTGGCAACTCGTTGATATACTAATATTATTATCAACATCGTTGCCGTCTTGCATCTGCACCGTTCTCGAACGCTCACGGATTCAGGCATTTGAGATGAAAAGGGATTCGGAAGTCGGCGCGCGGAAGGCGGAGGTACGGGATGCCGGGGAAGTTCGACAGGATAATGACCCCGGCAAGGCGCAATCGGCTGACAGTCAGATCTTTTCCTTGACCTTCAGAAAGATCTGGCCGAGGAGCAGCTGCCCAAAGGTAAAGGACAGGGCCACGCTCCAATCGGCGAGCTTCGGGGAATCAAGCTGCATTACCGCCGCCAGCGCCGGGATATAAAGAATTGCCAGGGTCAGGCCGACACTTGCGGCGATGGCGAGCCAGACGTAGTGGTTGCGGGTGACATCGTTAAGGATAAAGCCGGTCCCCGACCGGCGGACATTGAAGACGTGGACGAGCTGGGCGAAGGTGATGATCAGAAAGCTGACGGTCTGGGCCCGGGACGGACTCATCCCCAGATGTTGCAGGGAAAAGTAGAGACCGGCCAGGGTGGCGATGCTGATCAGTACCGCGTAAAAGTTGATGAACAGCCAGTGGCGCCGTTCCAGGATCGGCCGGCTCGGATCCCGGGGCGGCTCGCTCATGATATTCGGGTGTCCCTCGCCCAAGCCCAGGGCCAGGGCCGGGAAGACATGGGTCACCGCGTTCAGATAGAGGATCTGCAGGGGCAGGATAGGCATGGGCATATCGAGCAGGGAGCCAAAAAAAACGGTCAGGATCATGCTTAAGCTGACGGTCAGCAGGAAGAGGATGAACTGGCGGATGTTGCCGAAAATAATCCGCCCTTCCTCGATGGCGGCGACGATCGTGGAAAAGGAGTCGTCCTTCAGAATCATATCGGCCGCTTCCCTGGCCACCTGGGTGCCGCGTTTGCCCATGGCCACCCCGATGTCGGCCTTCTCCAGGGCCGGGGCGTCGTTAACCCCGTCGCCGGTCATGGCCACGACGTTGTTCTCCTGTTGATAAAAGTCCACCAGGTCAAGTTTCTGCTTCGGCGATACCCGGGCGAAAATGGTACTTCTCAAAACCCGTTCCTTCTCCGGATCGCTCATTTCACCGAACTCTTTCAATTCCCGGCCTTCCATTGCTTCGGGGGGCTCTTCGGACATGTGGAGATGCTCGGCAATGGCGCGGGCGGTGGCGACCTGATCGCCGGTGACCATGATGGTCCGGATCCCGGCTCGATGGGCGGCGCCAATGGCCTCCCTTACCTCTTCCCGGGGCGGATCGACAAAGCAGGCGAGACCGAGAAAGGTGAGCTCGGCATAGGGGTCATCTTCCCGGGCGGAGGGCTCCTTCATGGCCAGGGCGAGAATCCGCAGCCCTTCTCCGGCCAGCTCCTCCGAGCGGACAAGCAACTTTTCGCGCTCCTGTTCGTCCAGTGGCCCGGCCTTCTCCCCGGCAGCCAGGCGGACGCAGGATTTCAGGACTTTTTCCGGGGCGCCCTTGACCGCATAAAAATAGGAATCGCCCCGCCTGTGCACGGTTGCCATCATCTTTTTGTCGGGATCGAAGGCGACTTCATATTCCTCGGGAAACTCTTCAAGGAGCTTTGTTTTGTGAAGCCCCGCTTTTGCGGCCGCGATCAAGAGGGCCACTTCCATGGGATCTCCCACCACCGTGGCCTCGCCGTCTCCATCGATCTGCAGATCGGCATTGGTGCATAGGGCCCCGGCCCTGAGCATCAGTCCGAGGGGTTCGTGGTCGGCCGGGTCAATGGTTTGATCTTCGGCCGTGAACGTGCCTTCGCTCTTCAGGCCTTTTCCGGAAACGCGCACATCCATCTCCGGCAGGACCAGGCGGGTGACGGTCATCTGGTTTTCGGTGAGGGTGCCGGTTTTATCGGTGGCGATAACGGTGGCGCTGCCCAGGGTTTCCACCGAGGAGAGCCGGTTGACCAGGGCATTGCGGCGGGCCATGCGGTGCATGCCCCGGGCCAGGGCGATGGTGGCGACGATGGGCATCCCCTCAGGGATGGCGGCCACGACCAGGGCAATGGCGGTTTCGATCACCAGGAGAAGATCCCTCCCGGCCAGCAGGCCGACCCCGACGATAATGGCCGAGAGGATGGCGGTCAGCCAGATAAAGGCGCGGCCGAGCTGGTCGAGCCGGTCTTCAAGGGGGGTACGGTCCTCTCCGGCTTCCTGGATTTCGGTGGAAATCCGGCCGAGTTCGGTATCCATGCCGGTGGCGATCACCACCGCCTCCCCGCTGCCGCCGGTGATGGCGGTGCCGTTATAGAGCAGGCAGTATCGTTCGGCCAGGGGAGTGTCTTCGGCAACCGGGTCGGTATTTTTGGAAACCGGCAGGGATTCGCCGGTAAGGGTGGATTCGTCGACTTCGATCCCGGCGGACTCGATAAGCCGCAGATCCGCCGACACGGTGTCCCCCGCCTCGAAGACCACAATATCGCCGGGGACCAGCCGGCGGGAGGGAATCTCTTTGATCCGGCCGTCGCGGCGCACCGTGGTCATGGACTGGCTGAGTTTTTCAAGGGCCTCCATGGAGCGGATCGCCCTCAATTCGGTGATAAACCCGATCAGAGCGTTGAAAATAACCACGACGCCGATGGCAAGGCCCTCCACCCAGCGGCCCATTACAAAGGTGGCCGCGGCCGCCGCTGTCAGCAGCAGGACGATGACGCTTTCAAACTGGTTCAGGAGGATGGTCCAGACGCTTTTCCGGCTTTTCTGTTTGATCAGATTGGGACCATACCGGCCGCGGCGCTCTTTTACGGCGCGAGAGGAAAGGCCCTTTTCAGGATCGACCCCCAGGGAATCAAAAAGGCTCTCAACTTCTTTCGTCCATGGTTTTTCGGGAAGCTCAGGCATGATATCCTGACGGCGCTCCAGTTGTTAGGATCCGGGTGGATTCGGGATTGTGGCGGGGCATGGCGTCCTCCTTTTCAGCTGTTCATCCGGACCGAGATGACCGGCCGGCTCCGATCCGTGTGCTATCTTCATCTTCCCGATTATTTCAAAAAATTTCATCTTTTTATTTAGTGATTACCCAAAAGAGGCACTGCCGCCGGTCCGGCCCCGGCTCGGGGATCTTTGGAACCAGAGGACGTGGTAACACAGGAACAGATTTAAATGCAATTCCCGCTT
>JAWOIQ010000080.1:7500-24273 GCA_046484585.1 Desulfurivibrionaceae bacterium | reverse complement strand
AGCAGCGCGTCCCGATTATGGTCGTCGATAACGAAGGCGCCGCCGTGGCGGGGCTCCTTTTTGGCAAAGCGGTTGGCGATCTTGGCGAGGGTCTTGGTCGGGCCGATGCCGACCGAAATGGGAATGCCGACCCACTGCTCGACCCTTTCCTTAAGTTCTCTGGCGTAGCGGCGCAGATCCTTGCGGCTGCCGGCCGGCAGGGAGATGAAGGCCTCGTCTATCGAGTAGACCTCGACATGCGGCTCCAGTTCCCGCAGGACGCTCATCACCCGGTGGGAGAGGTCGCCATACAGGGCGTAGTTGGAAGAGAACACCCGGATATCGTGGCCGCGGATCAGCGCCTTGTTCTTGAAGTAGGGCGCCCCCATCGGGATGCCGAGGGCCTTGGCCTCGTTGGAACGGGCGATGATGCAGCCGTCGTTGTTGGACAGCACCACGATCGGCTTCTCCCGGAGTTCCGGCCGGAAGAGGCGCTCGCAGGAGGCATAGAAGTTATTGCAGTCGACCAGGGCGAATACTTTCTGCATCGGTGTAGGAATCAGAACTGGTGGATCGAACCGGTCACCACCCCCCAGATCTCGCAGGATGATGCGCCGCTGAGCTCGATCGGCGGGTAGGCGGGGTTTTCGGCCACCAGGCGGCGGGACGTGCCGCTGCCGACCATCCTCTTCACCGTGAATTCGCCGTCGATGACGGCGATGACAATCTTGCCGCCGGCCGGTTCGACCGAGCGGTCGACGATCAGGATATCGCCATGGTTGATCCCGGCCCCGGTCATCGAATCGCCGTTGACCCGGACGAAAAAGGTCGCGGCCGGCCGCTGGATCAGGAGTTCGTTCAGGTCGAGGTGCTGCTCGATATAGTCTTCGGCCGGGGAGGGGAACCCCGCCGAAACCCCGCTGGAAAATAAGGGCCGGATTATGTGGCTCGTCCGGTCGAAGCCGTGGATTGCGGCGACGGCCGAGTCTGTCCTTAGTGGAATCATTTCCTTCCTTTTACCAGGGGGTGCGGCGGCCCGCTTCTCAGGATTCGCCTAGATAAGCGGCGACCCTTTCGGCGGCGTTGCGGTTTAAGGTCTGGGCGCAGTAGGTTCCCCCCTTCGTGGAGGCCTGGGTGTCATCCCAGCTTAAGACCGTCCGGTTGTTTGCATCGACCAGGTCATAATGGGCTTCGAGGCGGTCGGCGCCGGCCATCATCCCGCCCAGCATTCTTGCCCCTTTGGGGATCATTTTATGGTCGGTAATGGCGATTTTCAGTAAATAACCGTTCCCGGCGAAATCATTCGCGGCTTCGATCCGGGCCGGCTGAAAACCGGTGCGCTTCAGGGTTTGGATTATATCGCGATCCATCCAGTTGAGGGTGTGGTTCAGGAGGGCGATCTGGTCGTGATTCAAATTTGAGGTGTCGGCGCCAAGCGAGAGCACGGCGATATCCCCGGAAACCCCTGCCGGCAGGTTGACTGTTTTGGCGGAACCGCCGCAGCCGGCGAAAAAGCCGGTTGCTAAAATGGCTGTCAGCACGATTAGTAAACGTTTCATGAATTTCCTCCCCTTGAGTTTTCGAGATGCGGAACCTTTATGATGCCAGGTTCCGCTGCTCCGGCGGTTGAGTCGGTGAATGTTAAAAGGCCGCACGGGGCCTGTATCCGGCTCGGCTTAACTTCTTGCAGGTTGTGAAGCATTGCCGGTCATCATACCCCCTGTCGGGCCATCTTGCATCAGATTTGTCCGCTGCCGGGTGGTGATTTTATGGGGCAAACCGGGGAGAGTGCGTGGCGGGGATTTCTTTTGGGATTTCGCTGATTGGCCGGCAATCATCCGGAATTCAGCTATCCGGATTTACGCGGCGGCAGCGGTTCCTTTCTACCTTCTTTATCGACATGGACCAGGGTAACGGTGGTGGAGAAGATCAGTTTGTCGTACTCATTGATGTCTCCCAGATAGACATAAACGCTGTACTGTAGTGAGGTCCGGCCCCGTTTGCTCTGTTCGACGAGAAATCTCAGAATGGTGCCCTGGCGGACGCTTTTTCTGAACTCGACCTTGTCCATGGCGATGGTTACGAAGTTGCTGTCCGGATATTCAATGGTGGCGGCGATATAGGCATATTCGTCGACCCATTTCAGCAGATGACCGCCGAACAGGAAGCCGTAATGGTTGAGGTCCTTCGGCATGACCAGTTTGTGATTTTCCATGGCTACAGTTTTTCTCCGCAATATTGACAGTAAACGGCGGCCGGGTCATGATCGCGGGAGCCGCAGGCCGGGCAGGGGCTGCGGCGGATCCTGCGGTTGGACCGCTGGCTGATCTCGGCGCTGACAATGCCGGTGGGGACCGCGATGATACTATAGCCGCTGATCATTACCAGGGCGGCCAGGGTCTGGCCCAGATTGGTCTTCGGAGAGATGTCGCCGTAGCCGACCGTGGTCATGGTGACTATGGCCCAGTAGATGCTGCGGGGAATGCTGGTGAAACCGTTCGCCTCGCCTTCGATGATGTAAATCAGCGAGCCGAAAATGATTATCAGGGTCAGGACGGTGAGCAGAAAGATCGTGATCTTGCGGCTGCTGGCTCGGAGTGCCTGGAGCAGCAGGTTGGCCTCTCCGATATAATGGGCCAGTTTCAATATCCTGAAGATCCGCAAAACCCGGATGATCCGGATCACCAGCAGGTATTGGGCGCCGGGCAGAAACAGGCTGAGATAGGTGGGGATGATGGCGAGGAGATCGATTATCCCGAAAAAACTTGCGGCGTATTTCAGGGGACGGGCGACGCAGAGCAGCCGCAGGAGGTATTCGCAGGTGAAGAGCAGGGTGAAGAACCACTCCACTTTGTAAAAAAAGTTGCCGTATTGGGCGTTGAGCGACCGGACGCTGTCCAGCATTACCACCAGGACGCTGAGGGCGATGCTGGCGATCAGCAGTACATCGAAAGCCTTGCCGGCAAGGGTATCGGAGCCGAAGATGATTTCATGCAGCCGGCGTCGCCAGTCGGTCGGCGGAATCTCCCCATGACTATTGTTCACAAGCGTTATCCATGTTCATTCATATTGAGGGATCTATCATGGCGGCGCGGACAATTCAAAAAGTCGGCATCGGCATCGAACCCCATTTATGCCGCCTTGAGGTCTTGATTACCGAAAGGACCTTATGGTCGTAATAGTCGAGATCGACGACCATTACCGGCCTTCTTTGCTTGCCTAAATCGAACAATTCGCGGGAGGAGCTTAATTCCCCTGGAGAGTCGGTTACCCTGACGAAGACGACGCGTTCCACATCGTAATCGGTTTCCATCGAGCCCAGGGTTCGGAAATAGTTGTAAAAAATTTGGAAAAACTTGCCGATCCCTCCTCTGAATTTATGCTGATGCCATTCAAGCACTTCCGGAAACCGTTCAATGATATCGTCCGAGAAGCGCCGGTCCTCGTCGGTGACTATGGCGGTGAGAAAATAATCTCCGGGGAAGATATAGGCAAGATTCGGCTCAAGTTCCCGGAGGTCGGCGGCAACCTCCGGCGACGCTGACAGTTTGCGGTATAGCTCTCTTACCTCCTGGTCGGGACGAGGGAAGACCGAGAGCAGCGTAGTCGACTCCGCTTTTACAATCGGAAGTTGTCCGACGGTATAGCTCCTGATTCCCATGGCAATCATTGTACTTACGATAACCGCCATCAGATAAACGGTCAGGAGGCCGAGCCATTTCGGGTTAATCCAGCCGAACAGCAACCGATATATCTTGCCGCCCGGTTCGCCTGGCAGAAACATCGGTGTGTTTTTCATATAACTTTCGTAAATATCCGGCGCTTCCTGCCGCATGCGCCACTCTTCGTTCCGGGCCAGCAGATAGTAGACGAACAGCATGGTGACATACAAGATCAGAATGATGAAACGTGGCCAGTAGAGGAGAAGGCCGAAGCCGGAAATGGCCAGGAAAAGGTACTGGGGATGCCTGACTTTGGAATAAAAGCTGAACCGGACCACTCCTTTTTTCCTGAAGCGCCCGTAATAGAGGGGGATGGCCGCCGCGAAGAACAGCACCAGACCGATGACCAGCAGAATCTGCAGATAGGAGAGCCCGAGGATCAGCGGGTCGTCGAGAAAGACCATGTGGGGGAGAAAGAATTCGGTGGCCCAGCTCAGGTGCGGCGAAGAGGAAAAGAACTTCAGAACGGGGCCGTAGACCGAGTAAAAATAGAGGGCGAACGGCGAGATCATGATCAGGATTTCGATGCCGATCAGCAGATAGGCGGCGGTGGCGCTGATGATGAACACTCTTTGTTTTTTGCTTTCGACCATCCGAACCCCATTCTTTTTGCTGGACGGAAAAACCTGAAACACAAGTTGTCGCGAGGCTGTCATTATAGTGAACGGCTTAAGAACTCAAAAAAACAGCCGGGATATGTAAGTCATTATACCGATTTTCAGTTGCGGAAAGCAATCAGCCAACAGGAGGACAATTTGCCGATCCCGCAGGCTGAGGGGGCGCGGAAACATAAGCGGCACAAAAAAGCGCGGCCGGGTCGAACCCGGCCGCGCTTTTTGCTAAGCGTGATGCTCCTTGAGGTCAGGCAAGAAGCTGGTTTGTAGCTGTTATTCTACTTCTTTTTGGCCCCTTTTTTCTTGTCGGCGCAGCTGCCGCCCTTGCAAGGCTCCAGAGCGGCTGCCCGGCCTTCCAGGAACCTCCAGCCTTTGTCGACGTCTTTCTGGCTAAGCGCCATCAGCTCGTCGGCATGCTCGGGATTCATCATCTTCAGCATCCGGTAGCGGTTCTCGTTCAGGGCGTATTCGGCAAACGGAATCGACGGCGCCTTGGAGTCGATGTGCAGCGGGTTCTTGCCCTCGTCTTCAAGGGTGGGGTTGTAGCGGTACAGGGGCCAGTGCCCGCAATTTACCGCCATCTTCTGCTGCTCCAGGCCGTCGGCCAGGTTGAAGCCCTGGTTGATGCAGTGCGAGTAGGCAATGATCAGGGACGGCCCGTCGTAGGCCTCGGCTTCGGCCATTGCCTTGACCACCTGGCCGGGGTTGGCGCCCAGGGCGACTTTCGCCACATAGACGTTGCCGTAGGTCGAGAAGATCATGCCGATATCCTTCTTGGGCATCTTCTTGCCGCCGGCGGCAAACTGGGCGGTGGCCGCCCGGGGGGTCGATTTGGACATCTGCCCGCCGGTATTGGAGTAGACCTCGGTGTCGAGGATCATGACGTTGACGTTCTCGCCAGAGGCCAGAACGTGGTCGAGACCGCCATAGCCGATATCGTAGGCCCAGCCGTCCCCGCCGATGATCCACACCGACTTCTTGACCAGATAGTCGGCCAGGGAAAGGAGCCGTCTGGCAACGGCGCTGCTGCTGCCGGCAAGCTTTTCCTTCAGGTCGGCGACGCGGGCCCGCTGGGACTCAATCTCGTCCTGGCTGTTCTGGGCCGCGGTGGTCAGCTCGCCGGCGACCTTTTTGCTGATCAGTTTCTCGGCCACGGCTTCTTCGAGCAACTCAATCGCCTGGGAGGCCATTTTGTTGACGGTATTGCGCATCCCAAGGCCGAATTCGGCGTTGTCCTCGAACAGGGAGTTGGACCAGATCGGGCCGCGTCCGTCAGCTCGCTTGGCGTAAGGGGTGGTCGGCAGGTTGCCGCCGTAAATCGAGGAACAGCCGGTGGCGTTGGCGATCATCATCCGGTCGCCGAACAGCTGGGTGGCCAGTTTGATGTACGGGGTTTCCCCGCAGCCGCCGCAGGCGCCGGAAAACTCGAACAGGGGCCGGATCAGCTGACTGCCCTTGATCGTGGAAGGATCGATTTCCTTGTTGTCCATTTCGGGCAGATCCAGAAAAAAACGGACATTTTCCGCTTCCTGCTTGCGGACCTTGTCGTTATTGTCGATCATCCTGAGGGCCTTGGTCTTGGCGGGACAGACGTTGACGCAAAGGGTGCAGCCGGTGCAGTCCTCGGTGAAAACCTGCAGAACCATCTGCCGGCCGGCGAACTGCTTGCCGACGGCCTTGATCTGCTTTAAGCACTTGGGTGTCTTCTTCAGATCGGCATCCTTGACGATCTTCATCCGGATGGTGCCGTGAGGGCAGACCAGGGAGCAGCGCCCGCACTGGATGCAGTTTTCCGGCAGCCACTCGGGGACATGCACGGCAATATTGCGTTTTTCGTACTGGGTAGTGGCGGTCGGCCAGGTGCCGTCGGCGGGCATCTGGGAAACCGTGATCTCGTCGCCCTTGCCCTCGATCATCTTGGCGGTGACCTCTTTAACGAAGTCGGGGGCGTCGTCCGGCACGACCGGCGGTTTCTGATGACCGCCGGTGGATTTGGGCATCTTGACCTGGACGATGTTGTTCACCGCCGCGTCAACCGCGTCGTAGTTCATGTTGACGACCTTGTCGCCTTTTTTGCCGTAGGTCTTCTTGATCGCGTTCTTGATCGCCTTGATCGCCTCTTTCTTGGTGAGGATGCCGGAGATCAGGAAGAAGGCGGTCTGCATGATCATGTTGATCCGGGCGCCAAGCCCCAGGGCCTCGGCCAGCGAGATCGCGTCGATAATGTAGAACTTGGCCTTCTTCTCGATCAGATCCTGCTGAACCGAGGAGGGCAGCTCTTTCCAGACCTGATCCTTATTGAAGGTGGTGGTCAGCAGAAAGGTGCCGCCTTCTTCCAGGTTGGCAAGCATGTCGTACTTGTCGAGGAAGGTGAAGTTGTGGCAGGCGATGAAGTTCGCCTTGCTGATCAGGTAGGGGGCGACCACCTGGTTCTTGCCGAAGCGCAGATGGCTGGTGGTGATCGAACCGGACTTCTTGGAATCGTAAACGAAGTAGCCCTGGGCGCTGTTGTCGGTTTCGGTGCCGATGATCTTGATGGTGTTCTTGTTGGCGCCGACGGTGCCGTCGGAACCGAGACCGTAGAACATGGCCCGGTAGACGTCGTCGCCTTCGATGTTGAAGGACTTGTCATAATCGAGGCTGGTGAAGGCTACGTCATCCTTGGGGCCGACGCAGAAGTGGTTTTTCGGAGCCCAGGCGGCCATGTTGTCGAAAACGGCCTTGATCATTGCCGGGGTGAACTCGGCGGAACCGAGCCCGTAGCGGCCGGAAAGGATCATCGGCTGGCGGTTGATGCAGGAGCACTCGACCGCTTCGCCGACAGCGGCGCGAACGTCGAGGTAGAGGGGCTCACCGGGGGCGCCGGACTCCTTGGTGCGGTCGAGAACGGTGATTTTCTTAACTGTACCGGGCAGGGCGTTGACCATCGCTTTCGTATCGAACGGCCTGAAAAGGCGGACGATGACCAGGCCGATTTTCCGGCCCTGGGAGACCAGGTAATCGATGGTGGCGACTACCGCTTCCGAGCCGGAACCCATCATCACGATGACTTCCTCGGCATCGGGGGCGCCGTGGTAATCGAACAGGTGGTACTGGCGCCCGGTCAGCTTGGCGAATTTGTCCATGGTTTCCTGGACGATGCCCGGAATCGCGTCGTAGTACTTGTTGACGGTCTCGCGGCCGGTGAAGTAGACGTCGGGATTCTGGGCGGTGCCGCGCATCATCGGGCGGTCCGGGGAAAGGCCGCGCTCGCGGTGGGCGAGGATCAGATCCTCGTCGACGATGGCCCGCATATCATCCTCGGTGAGCTGCTCGACCTTCTGAATCTCGTGGGAGGTGCGGAAGCCGTCGAAAAAATGCATGAAGGGAATGCGGCTTTTCATGGTGGCCTGGGTGGAGATCAGGGCCATATCCTGGCATTCCTGAACGTTCTGGGAGCAGAGCATGGCCCAGCCGGTCTGACGGGCGGCCATGACATCGCTGTGATCGCCGAAGATCGACAGACCCTGGTAGGCCAGGGAACGGGCGGTGATGTGGAAGACGGTCGGGGTCAGTTCGCCGGCGATCTTGTACATATTGGGGATCATCAGGAGAAGCCCCTGGGAGGCGGTAAAGGTCGTGCACAATGCGCCGGTGGTCAGCGAGCCGTGCAGGGAGCCGGCCACGCCGCCTTCCGACTGCATCTGGGTGACGGCCGGGATCGAACCCCAGAGGTTCTTCTGGCCGGCGGTCGCCTTGGCGTCGGCCTCGGCGGCCATGGGCGAGGAGGGGGTGATCGGATAGATGGTGATCACCTCGCTGGTTGCATAGGCAACGTGGGTACAGGCCTGGTTGCCGTCGATGGTTACCATTTTTCGGGACATTGGTATCTCCTTATGGTGCTTGTTGACTGTTAATGTGTTTTATATCTGTAAATGTTTAATTACTGAACAGTGATAATGAAAAAACAGGCTTGGATGGACCAAGTCTAGATATGTACAAGCTACTCTAAACAGGTCGGAATATCAATACCGGATGACCAAAAAAACCGCGTCCGGATGCTTCTTTAAAGAGGGCGGGAAGGCAATTCGGATGGTGTTGTCAAAACCGGATTTGCGGCGCCATCAATCTTCAGGGATCGACTGATTCTTGTCAAGAAAGGAGATGATATCCGGGCCGGACAGCTTGAAACCAGTCAGAATTCGTGGCCCGCAACGGATAGCCGGGATCATTCGGATCCCTTCTTCCCAGGTTCGAACCGGATTGGCTGCAACCTCGACTGTTTCAATGTGCAGATCCGGCCGGAGCGCCGCGATTTTTTTCAAAGTCAGACCGACCAGGGCGCAGCGGGGTCAGAGAATTGATTTATAAAAGACGATCTTCATTCGGCGGCCTCAATGGCGGCGGCCATTTTAACGGCCTGGACTGTTTTGTCTACGTCATGGACCCTGATTATATCGACATCCTTAAGACAGCCCAGGGCGGAGACAATCGCGGTGGCCGTATCGCGGTCATCCGGATCCCGGCCCAGGATTGTGCCGATAAAGGCCTTGCGGGAGTGGCCCAGCAATAACGGGCACCCCAGGTTCTTGAACCCGTCGAGATGTTTAAGGATAGAGAGGTTGTGGGCCAGGGTTTTGCCGAAACCGATGCCGGGGTCGACGATGATCTTTTCTTGCCTGACGCCGTGGGCCAGTGCCCACTCGATTCTCTCCTGTAGAAAATCGCTGATCTCACCGATCAGGTCATGGTACTCAGGGGATTTCTGCATGTTGCCCGGGGTGCCCTGCATATGCATGAGTACCACGGAAGTGCCGGTTTGCCCGGCAAGTTCAACCATTTCAGGATCAAACCTCAGGGCGCTGATATCGTTAATAATATCCGCGCCGGCCTCAATGGCTTTGCGGGCTACGGCAGCCTTGGTGGTGTCAACCGAGATCGGTACTGAGAATTCCGCGCGGATGGCCTGGATGGTCGGCAGGACCCTGGCGGTTTCCTCTTCGAGAGAAACCGCTTCGGCAAAAGGCCGGCTCGATTCGCCGCCGATATCGATAATATCGACCCCGTCCTCAACCATTTTCCGAACCTGGCTCAGAATGGCGGCCGTCGAGGTAAAGCGGCCGCCGTCGGAAAAGGAGTCGGGAGTGACGTTAAGGATTCCCATCACCCGGACGCGTTTAGGAGGGGGGATATTCATGGGGAGACAATGATATTTCTGGTTAAAAAGGGCAAAAATTGAAGGCAGCCGCTTAATCTATATCGAACTTTTTGCGAACTCATCAATTGTCGACGAGTTCGCAAAAAGTCAAAAATGGGATGACTAAGCAAAAAATCGTCGATCCAGAGCGCGCAAATTTCGAGGAATGAAACGTACTCAGTACGCTGCAATGACGAGACAATTTGCAGCAACGCAGGAGCTGGCGACTTTTTGCGACGCCATCAATTGTTGACGCTCAGGATTTTTTCCCGCCATTAAGCGCTTTATCAAGCCGGCGACGGTTCTCCTCGGGAATTTCACAGCCGGTTTCCTGTAAGACGATGTTGATGTCGTTTTGATCAATGGTCTCTTTTTCCAGTAGAGCCTTGGCCAGGGCGATGAGGGTGTCTTGATTGTCCTTCAGCAATTGCTTGGCTTTGTCGTTGGCGCCCATCACAATTTTCTTGACCTCGTCATCGATAAGCACGGCGGTATGCTCGCTGAAATCGCGATGCTGGGCGATCTCCCGGCCCAGGAAGATCTGTTCTTCCTTTTTGCCATAGGTCAACGGACCCAGGGATTCGCTCATCCCCCATTCGCAGACCATTTTCCGGGCAAGATCCGTGGCTCGTTCCAGGTCGTTGCCGGCGCCTGTGGTGATCTCGTTGAAGACCAGTTCTTCCGCCAATCTTCCGCCCAGCATGCAGCAGAGAAAATTTTGCAGATAACTTTTGGACTGGGTGTGTTTTTCCTCGGTCGGCAGATACTGGGTCAGACCCAGAGCCCGGCCCCGGGGAATAATCGAGACCTTGTGGACCGGGTCGGTACCGGGCAGGAGCAGGGCGATCAGGGTGTGGCCGGCCTCATGATAGGCGGTGGTCTCCTTCTCGTCCTCGGTGATGATCATGCTGCGCCGCTCGGTACCCATCATTACCTTGTCCTTGGCCATTTCCATATGACTCATGGTAACCTTGTCGGCCTCCTCGCGGGCGGCCAGCAGGGCGGCCTCGTTAACCATGTTCTCAAGGTCGGCGCCGGAAAATCCCGGAGTGCCCCGGGCAATAACCGCGAAATCCACGTCGCTTTCCAGGGGGATTTTGCGGCCATGCACGGCCAGGATCATCTCGCGTCCCTTTACGTCCGGGCTAGGTACTACGACCTGGCGGTCAAAACGGCCGGGGCGAAGCAGGGCCGGATCGAGGACGTCGGGCCGGTTGGTGGCGGCAACGATTATAACCCCCTCGTTGGCCTCGAAGCCGTCCATTTCGACCAGCAGCTGGTTAAGGGTCTGTTCGCGCTCGTCGTGGCCGCCGCCGAGACCGGCCCCGCGATGACGGCCCACCGCGTCGATCTCGTCGATGAAGATTATGCAGGGTGCGTTTTTCTTGCCCTGGATGAAAAGATCCCGAACCCGGGAAGCGCCGACCCCGACGAACATCTCGACAAAATCGGAGCCGCTGATTGTGAAGAACGGTACTTCCGCTTCGCCGGCAATGGCCTTGGCTAACAAAGTCTTGCCGGTGCCGGGGGTGCCCATCAGCAGAACCCCCTTGGGAATCCGGCCGCCCAGCCGGGTGAATTTTTTTGGATCCTTGAGAAAGTCAATGATTTCGGAGAGCTCCTCCTTGGCCTCGTCGATCCCGGCCACATCGGCGAAGGTTACTTTGCTCTCTTCCTTGTTCATCAGCCTGGCCTTGCTCTTTCCGAAGGACATGGCCTTGCCGCCGCCGCCCTGCATCTGGCGCATGAAAAAGATCCAGACCCCGATCAGCAGCAGCATCGGGAACCAGGAGACCAGCACGGTGATATACCAGGGCGTTTCCTCCTGGGGCTTGACTTTGATGTTGACTCCGTTATTCCTGAGGACGGGGATCAGCTCGTTGTCGGTTGAGGGGATCGTCGATTTAAAGGTGCTGCCGTCCCGGGTGGCGCCGGTGACCTGATTCCCTTCAATGGTAACCCCGGAAACCTCGCCGGCCTCGACACTGGTCATGAATTCGCTGTAATTCATTTCCCTGGAAATCGGTTGCTGCTGATTAAAGAGATTAAAAAGCAGAATCATGGTCAGGCCGATAATCAGCCACATGGATAAATTTTTGTAAAAAGTATTCAAAGGTTCCCCTCGAAGGTTATGGGCAATTTAGGGTAAGCGATTACAGGGTACCGAATCTGCTGTGTTATCGGCCTGTTCATGTACACCAGTACACATCGCGGGCCGATGCCTTGCATCTCCGGCACCCTGTAATCGCTTACCGGCTGGGAGATTGGCCAATCCTGTGCGGCTTATTCCGTGATCGGGTTAAATTTAGGTTCTCTGTCATTTTCACGGCGCCTTGAAATCATGATTTAGTCAATGCGCCTCTTAATTATTAAGTACTGGAGGTAATAAAGTCCAGCAGCTTTGCAAAAATGTCCGGCAAGGAGTCGTGTTCAATTGAAATATTCCTGAACGGCCTTGACCTCCAGGTCGGCTTCCCGGACGGCGGCAATCGCCATGGTCATGGCCTGGGCTCCGGCAATGGTCGTTGTGTAGGGCAGGTGGAAATCAAGGGCGGCCCGCCTGATGATGTACGAGTCTTCGGTGGTCCTGGTTCCCATCGAGGTGTTGACGATCCACTGGATTTCCTTGTCGTGGATTTTATCATGGATGTGGGGACGGCCCTCGGATATCTTGTTGATCCTGGCGCACTCGAGATTCTGTTCGGCCAGATAGGTCGCCGTGCCCCCGGTGGCCACCACGCTGAAGCCCATTTCGATAAGCTCCCTGGCAATCGGTACGATGGCGGGTTTATCCATGTCCCGGACGCTGATGAAGACCGTGCCCTGTTCGGGGATTTTCTGACCGGCGGCCAGCTGTGATTTGGCAAAGGCGATGCCGACCGAATCATCGAGCCCCATGACCTCGCCGGTCGATTTCATCTCCGGGCCGAGGAGAGTGTCGACATTGTTAAAGCGGTCGAAGGGGAATACCGCTTCCTTGACGGCATGATGGGAGACCTCGACTTCGGTGGTCAGACCGAGGTCCTTAAGCTTCATGCCCATCATGACCTTGGTCGCCAGTTTGGCCAGCGGCACCCCGGTCGCCTTGCTGACGAAGGGGATGGTCCGGGAGGCGCGGGGGTTGACCTCAAGGACGTAGAGATCCTCATCCTTGATGGCAAACTGGATATTCATCAGACCCATGACCTTCAACTCGATGGCCATCGCTCGGGTCGCCTCCTTGATCGATTCGATAATTTCAGCCGAAAGGGTATGGGGCGGCAGGACGCAGGCCGAGTCGCCCGAATGGATGCCGGCCTCCTCGATATGCTCCATGATGCCGCCGATGACGGTGAGCTCTCCGTCGCAGATCGCGTCGACATCGATTTCCACCGCGTCTTTCAGGAACTTGTCGATCAGGATCGGTTTTTCCGGGGAAACGCTGATCGCCGAAGTCATGTAATCGTTCAGCTCCTTGTCGTTATAAACGATCCGCATGGCCCGGCCGCCCAGGACATAGGAGGGGCGGACTACCACCGGGTATCCGACCTCGGCGGCGATCCGCAGGGCTGCTTCCTGGGTGCGGGCAATGCCGTTTTCCGGCTGTTTCAGATTCAGTTTATGGAGAAACTGCTGAAACCTTTCCCGATCCTCGGCCCGGTCGATGGAATCGGGCGAGGTGCCGAGGATCGGCACTCCGGACTCGGCCAGCGGTACGGCCAGATTTAAAGGAGTCTGGCCGCCGAACTGGACAATGACCCCTTCCGGTTTTTCGCTTTCGATGATGTTCAGGACATCCTCGTGGGTCAGCGGCTCGAAATAGAGGCGGTCCGAAGTGTCGTAGTCGGTGCTGACTGTCTCCGGGTTGGAGTTGACCATGATCGATTCGACTCCCAGCTCTTCCAGGGCAAAGGCGGCGTGGACGCAGCAGTAGTCGAACTCAATGCCCTGACCGATCCGGTTGGGGCCGCCGCCGAGGATCATGACCTTGCGTTTGTCGGTGGGCCGCGATTCGTCCTCGACTTCATAGGTCGAGTAATAATACGGGGTGTAGGCCTCGAACTCGGCGGCGCAGGTATCCACCAGTTTGTAGACGGCCCGGACTGCCAGTTTACCCCGCAGTTCCCGGAGATCTGATTCCGAGGTGCCGGTCAGGTAGGCGAGCTGTCGATCCGAATAGCCGTACTGTTTGGCCTGGTAGAGGAAATCCCGGTCAAGACCGGAAAAGCCGCGCTCCCTGATCTGCCCTTCCAGGTCAACGATCTGTTTGAGATTGTTCAGATACCAGGGGTCGATCGCGGTAATCCGGTAGATTTCGCCGACTTCCATACCCCTCCGCAGTCCCTCGTAAAGCTGGAAAAATCTCTGGGAGCTCGGAACGCGCAGGCTGTTTTCCAGATCGGTCTGCTCCAGTTCGGTAAGGTTGAATTTAGGGTCGGCGCCGAAACCGGCAACACCGATCTCCAGGGAGCGCAAGCCCTTCTGGAAGGCTTCCTTGAAGGTGCGGCCGATGGCCATGGTCTCGCCCACCGATTTCATCGCCGTGGTCAGCATGTCTTCCGTTTCGGGAAACTTCTCGAAGGTCCAGCGCGGGATCTTGACCACGCAGTAGTCGATGGTCGGTTCGAAGGCGGCATAGGTTTCCCTGGTGATGTCGTTGGGGATTTCGTCCAGGGTATAGCCCACCGCCAGTTTGGCCGCGATCTTGGCGATCGGGAAACCGGTGGCCTTTGAAGCGAGGGCCGAACTTCTCGAGACCCGAGGATTCATCTCGATGACCATCAGTTCGCCGTTTTCGGGATTGACCGCGAACTGGACGTTGGAGCCGCCGGTCTCGACCCCGATCTCCCGGATAATGGCGATGGCCGCATCGCGCATCTCCTGATATTCCCGGTCGGTAAGGGTCTGGGCCGGGGCGACCGTGATCGAGTCGCCGGTATGGACCCCCATGGCGTCCATGTTTTCGATGGAGCAGATGATTACAACGTTATCGTTTTTGTCGCGCATCACCTCAAGCTCGTACTCTTTCCAGCCCAGGAGACTTTTCTCCAGCATGATTTCGGTGTTCATGCTGAGGTCGAGGCCTGCCGTGCAGAACTCTACCAGCTCTTGCTTGTTGTATGCGACCCCGCCGCCGGTGCCGCCCAGGGTGAAGCTCGGCCGGACGATGATCGGGAAGCCGATCTGTTCGATCGCGGCATGGGCCTCTTCGATGGTGTGAACGATGGCGCTTTCCGGAACTTTCAGGCCGATCTTGCGCATCGCGGTCCGGAAGGGATCCCGGCTTTCCGCCTTGTTGATCACGTCAATGTCGGCGCCCAGCATTTCGACGTTGTATTTTTCGAGGATGCCCATCTCCGCCACCTTGATCGCGGTGTTCAGGGCGGTCTGGCCGCCGAGGGTCGGCAGCAGGGCGTCCGGGCGCTCCCTTTCGATGATCTTGGCGACCATTTCCGGGGTGATCGGCTCGATATAGGTGCGGTCGGCAATTTCCGGATCGGTCATGATGGTGGCGGGGTTCGAGTTGATCAGCACCACCTCGTAGCCTTCTTCCTTCAAGGCTTTGACCGCCTGAGTCCCGGAATAATCGAATTCGCAGGCCTGGCTGATGATGATCGGGCCGGAGCCGATGATCAGGATTTTACGGATATCTGTTCTTTTTGGCATGGGATCGCTTTGGTCTCTTGAATTTATTTGGTCTGGTTTACGCCTGAATCCGTGAGTCCGCAGGGCGGCGGGTGCATTCCAACCACCACGGTCACGGTCTATATTTGACGTAAAACAATCATATCTTGAATCAATGCACTAAGCCGTCGCGGATTCAGGTTAAATCCGGGTCCGACTGTTATTGCATCATTTCCACGAACCGTCCGAACAGATATGAGGCATCGTGCGGCCCCGGCCCGTCTTCTGGGTGGTACTGAACGGAGAAGGCCGGGAAATCCTTGTGGCGCATGCCCTCAAGACTGCCGTCACTCAGATTGAGATGGGTCACTTCGACCTTGTCCGGATCCAGGGAGTCCGGATCGACACAGAAACCGTGGTTCTGGGAGGTGATCTCGATGCGGCCGGTCGACAGATCCTTGACCGGCTGGTTAATGCCGCGGTGGCCGAATTTCAGTTTATAGGTCTTGCCGCCGTAAGCCAGGCCGAGGATCTGATGACCCAGGCAGATGCCGAAGATCGGCTTTTTACCGAGCAGTTCCCGGACCGTATCGACCACCCCGGCGACTCCGGCCGGGTCGCCGGGACCGTTGGAAAGGAAGATGCCGTCCGGATTCATGGCCAGAACCTCTTTGGCCGAAGTGGCGGCCGGGACGATCTGCACCCGGCAGCCGTTAGCGGCCAGGCGCCGGGCCTGGTTGAATTTGACACCGAGATCGAAGACCACCACCTTGAATTTTCCTGCGCCAGAGCTCAAGAAATTGTTGCCGTCAACCGGCGCGTCGTCCTGCCAGCCATAGGGTTTGGCACAGGTGACTTCCTTGACCAGATCGCGGCCGAGCAGACCTTCCGAGCCTCTGGCCTTGGCTATCAGGGAGTCGGGGTCGAGATCGGTGGTGGAGATCACCCCTTTCATTGAACCCTTGACACGGAGCAGGCGGGTCAGGGCTCTGGTGTCGACCCCTTCGATCCCGGGGATATCGTGTTCGGCCAGGAAGTCGGCCAGGGTCGAGGTCGCTCGGAAATTGCTGGGGATCGCGTTGTACTCTCTGACGATCAGGGCTCCGGGGTGGATTCGGTGGGATTCCATATCCTCGGGGTTGACGCCGTAATTGCCGATCAGGGGATAGGTCATGGTGACGATCTGCCCCTTGTAGGAGGGGTCGCCGAGGATTTCCTGGTAGCCGGTCATGCCGGTGTTGAACACGATTTCTCCGCTTACTTCACCGCCGCCGGTAAATGTTTTTCCTTCAAAGATAGTGCCGTCTTCGAGAGCGATAAGTGCTTTCATGGCTGATTCCTGTCTGTCCTTATTCCTGAAATGTCAGGTTGAATTGTTCGCGGCCTTTCACTTGGAACATATGCCGCGGATCGCGTCAAATAACGGAGGGCGAGACTGGTTCGGCAGATCGTTATTAATGCAGCCGGTGCCCTTGATCTTCTTGCGTTCAACGTGAGGCCGGTGCAATGCTCCCATCATCGGTAACTGCCGATGATCCCGAAGCTGCCGCCCCGCGCGCCATCGTAACCGCCGCGATCACTAGGCCTGCCGGTGACCCGGCGTAAGCCGAAAAAGCAGCGGGGAAAGGCCGGGGCGAAAAGCACTCTGGTCGGCAGGCGATAAATAAATTGCGTAGGT
>JAWOIQ010000080.1:0-2500 GCA_046484585.1 Desulfurivibrionaceae bacterium | reverse complement strand
TCTTCGGATTTACGGGTTGGTAGAGGAACATTGTAGTAACCGCTGAAGGTGTACCGTAAGGAGCGCTGGAGGAGCTACAAGAGCTTATGTTGACACGAGTAGCGAAAAAGAGGGTGAGAAACCCTCTCGCCGAAAGCCTAAGGTTTCCTGTAGTCAAGTTAATCTGCTCAGGGTTAGTCGGCCCCTAAGACGAGGCTGAGAAGCGTAGTCGATGGGAAACGGTTTAATATTACCGTACTGTTTTATTGTCGTTTGAGTGAAGGGGGGACGCAGAAGGGTATGCCATCCGGGTGTTGGATGTCCCGGTTTAAGCGTGTAGGTGGAGGACTTAGGCAAATCCGGGTCCTTGTATAACACCAAGGCGTGATGACGAAGGAGCGCAAGCTCCGCAAAGTGGTTGATCCCATGCTGCCAGGAAAAGCCTCGTAGCGAGACAGTAAAGCAACCGTACCGCAAACCGACACAGGTAGGCAGGGAGAGTATCCCAAGGCGCTTGAGAGAACTCTGGTTAAGGAACTCGGCAAATTGACACCGTAACTTCGGGAGAAGGTGTGCCACCGTTACGTGAAGATCTTCGCGATTGGAGCGGAAGGTGGTTGCAGTGAAATGGGGGGAGCGACTGTTTACTAAAAACACAGGACTATGCGAAGTCGAAAGACGCGGTATATGGTCTGACGCCTGCCCGGTGCCGGAAGGTTAAGGGGAAGAGTTAGTCTTCGGACGAAGCTTTGAACCGAAGCCCCGGTAAACGGCGGCCGTAACTATAACGGTCCTAAGGTAGCGAAATTCCTTGTCGGGTAAGTTCCGACCTGCACGAATGGCGTAACGATTTCCCCACTGTCTCAACCAGGGACTCAGCGAAACTGTATTACCGGTGAAGATGCCGGTTACCCGCAACAAGACAGAAAGACCCCGTGCACCTTTACTACAGCTTGGCATTGGAGTTTGGACTATTTTGTGTAGGATAGGTGGGAGACTTTGAAGCGGCCACGCCAGTGGTCGTGGAGTCAACCTTGAAATACCACCCTGAATATTCTAGGCTTCTAACCTCGGACCGTAATCCGGTTCAGGGACATTGTCTGGTGGGTAGTTTGACTGGGGCGGTCGCCTCCTAAAAAGTAACGGAGGCGCGCGATGGTTCCCTCAGGCTGATTGGAAACCAGCCGTAGAGTGTAAAGGCATAAGGGAGCTTGACTGCGAGACAGACATGTCGAGCAGGTACGAAAGTAGGTCTTAGTGATCCGGCGGTCCCGCGTGGAAGGGCCGTCGCTCAACGGATAAAAGGTACGCCGGGGATAACAGGCTTATCTCCCCCAAGAGTCCATATCGACGGGGAGGTTTGGCACCTCGATGTCGGCTCATCGCATCCTGGGGCTGGAGCAGGTCCCAAGGGTTTGGCTGTTCGCCAATTAAAGCGGTACGTGAGCTGGGTTTAAAACGTCGTGAGACAGTTTGGTCCTTATCTGTTGCGGGCGAAGGATATTTGAGGAGATCTGTTCCTAGTACGAGAGGACCGGAATGGACGAACCTATGGTGTTCCAGTTGTCGCGCCAGCGGCATGGCTGGGTAGCTAAGTTCGGCAGGGATAACCGCTGAAAGCATCTAAGCGGGAAGCCCACTCCAAGATAAGATATCCCGTACCATTAGGTACCTGAAGGCTCGTTGAAGACTACAACGTTGATAGGCCAGGTGTGGAAGGGCAGTAATGTCCGGAGCTTACTGGTACTAATAAGCCGTGCGGCTTGATCATTTTTTTCTTCTGATCTTTTCTCATCTACTGTGGTGCAATTTTTAGATACTCTTGATTGATGTATCAATCTTAGAGTATCTTACCCAGCTTTGCTGGGTCTGGGCTCGGACCATCGGGCGGACTGCCGGCTCGCATGCGAGAGCGGTCGGCCCATCCGGTCCAGGTTTCTTATATTCGATTGTTTGATATAACCGAATCCAGTCATGGAGTTTTGTCGGCTAGCACAACAGCCGATAAACCTTTAAATGAATTCCAAGTTTTCGGTGGCAATAGCGAGAGGGTCACACCCGTTCCCATACCGAACACGGAAGTTAAGCCTCTCAGCGCCGATGGTACTGCACGGGCGACTGTGTGGGAGAGTAGGTCGCCGCCGAATTTTTTTCTTTAATGCCTTCTTCCTGCCAAGGGAGAGGGCATTTTTTTTGATTTTTTATCGAGCTGAAGCCTTTAATTAAGCCTGAATCCGTGAGCGTTCGAGAACGGTGCAGATGCAAGGCGGCAACGATGTTGATAATACTAATGGTATATCAACGAGTTGCCAATGCGGCACCCCAAGGTCTCTGTTCAATCCTCCCTTGAGGAGGGCACTTCCTGCGGGGCGCATCGGGTGCCCCGCAGGGCGGCGGGGTGAGTCGATGCGACCTGGGGGAAAACGATTATTTTACGTAACAACAAACGAATAAAACAAAATTTCCCGCTAAGTCGTCACGGATTCAGGTTAAGGTCATTCAGGAAATATCCTTCGACAGG
>JAWOIQ010000182.1:0-15135 GCA_046484585.1 Desulfurivibrionaceae bacterium | reverse complement strand
ATAAGCTGCTCAACTCAGCTTTATCAGTTTGTAATCGCATCAGATAATCGTTTTTTTCTGGATTGCCATGGTTTCACCCCGCCGCCTTGCGGGGCGCCCGATAACGGCGCATCTGCAGCGTTCTCGAACGCTCACGGATGGTTTATGCTTGATTATGACAGCTAAAAAAGCGCTGGTCAGAGCAGTCTCCTGCCTTTGGCTGGGTTCGATCATCGGGGCTGGTTGCGCCTTTCTGACCCAGGTAATACTTGCCCGGGGGCTTGGGCCGGAGGAGTTCGGGGTGTTTGCCGCCGCTCTCAGTACGGTTACGCTGCTTGCCCCTTTGGCGGGATTCGGCATTTCGCAATATTGGCTGAAAGTTTTCGGGCACGAAGGCTGGTCAGCCATGCGTTGGCTTAAGGGCTCGTTCCGATTTATCGGTGTCAGCACGGCAACCGTAATGCTGTTGCTGCTGATTTGGGCGCTGTTGGGTCCGCATGATGCGATATCGGCGACCATTCTACTGATATTGTCATTCCATGTACTGGCACAGCTCGCCGTTGAGTTGGTGAGCTCCAAGCTGCAACTAGAAGAACGATACCTCAATTTGGCTTTCTGGCAGGCTCTTCCGCACTTGAGCCGCTTGATTCTGGTTGTGGGGCTGGCCTATGGTGCGACCAATCTGCTCAGCCCCCAGTCGGCCGCTTTCAGCTATGCCGGTGTCGGCCTGGTTTTTTTTATTGGCGCGGTCTGGTTGTCGTCGCGACTCTATCGGGGCGCATTTGCACTAAAAGGTCATCAGCCCCGGAAAAATCAAGCTGCGACCAGCAAGGCGCCTGTGCCGGGCATGTTCCAGGTCGCCGCCCGATCCTGGCCCTTTGGCGTGGCCGGCCTGTTCCATCTGATCTATTTTCAAAGCGACATAATTCTTTTAAGGTACATGTCTGGCGCCGAAGTCGCGGGGGTCTATAACGTGGCCTTTACCGTAATGGTTGCGGTTTATCTGCTGCCCGGGGTGATTTATCAGAAGTTTCTTTTGCCCAAAATACACCGCTGGGCCCACCACGACAGGGCAAAGTTTTATCAGGTCTATCGCCAGGGCAATGTCGCCATGCTGATCCTCGGAATTTTCGCAATGACGGCGATTTGGCTGTTAGCCCCTTGGGGGGTGGTCTTCCTGTTCGGCCGGAGTTATCACGGGGCAGTCGGCTTATTGATGATTCTGGCGGTGTCCGCGCCAGTTTTGTTCCTGGCCAGCAGCGTGGGAGCTACTTTGGTTACCCAGGAGCATATGAAAAGCAAAGTAAAATGTATGGGTATGGTTGCCGGAATCAATATCGTCCTGAATATTTTGTTGATCCCTCCTTATGGCGCTTTAGGGGCCGCCGTGGCAACCGTTATCAGCAATTTGGCTTTGCTGGCAATTTATTATTTTTATGCTGAAAAACTGGTGTTTTCAGATCTCGAAAAGGGCTTTAAAAAGGTAAATGTCTAAAGCAAGTCAGGTTGTCACTGAAATCGTTGAGCAGGAAATTTGTTGCGGGTGCGGTATCTGTGCCGGCGTCTGTCCATTTCATAATCTGAAAATGGCCTGGCGGGACAACGGCGATCTTGCCCCTATGTTACTCGGCGAGTGTTCACCGGGATGCCGTTTATGCCTCAAAGTTTGTCCCTTCGGCCCCCAGGCCCCGAGTGAAGAGCGGTTGGCCCGGGTCCGATTCGGCGGTTCCAACGAGATCAAACATGATGTAGCAGTGGGTGTCTATTTAGAATCCTTTGCCGGGTACTCCCTGTCCGGCGAGCATCGTGAGCGTGGCGCTTCGGGGGGGATGGCGACCTGGCTCGCGGAAACCCTGCTTGCCAAAGGGCTTGTTGATGCTGTTGTCTGTGTCGGGGCCGGAGAGGGCGGCGAGCGGCTCTTCGATTATAAAGTCATTGATGATCTCGAAAGCCTGCGGGCATCGGCGGGATCGCGCTATTATCCGGTGGATATGGCTGAAGCCGTTTCGTTGATCAATGAAAAAAATCGAGAAGGACGCTACGCCGTGGTCGGCCTGCCTTGCGCCCTTAAAGGTTTGCGCCTGGCCATGGAGGCCATGCCGCGTTTGGGCCGTCGAATTGTCTATACCATCGGCTTGACCTGTGGCCATATGCCTAATCGTTTTTATACCGAATACCTTGCCGGTCTCTCCGGGGTCTCGGCGGACGCCTTGACTTCGGCTCAATATCGGCTTAAGGAAGATACCGGCCACGCCGGAAACTATAAATTCCAGGCCCGTGCCGAAAACGGCCGTGCCGGGGTGACAATCCCGTTTTTTAAAATCAGCAATATCTGGACGGACGGCTATTTCCAGGTCAATGCCTGCAACTACTGCGATGATGTGTTTGCCGAAGTAGCCGACGTTGTTTTCATGGATGCCTGGCTGCCCCTTTATGTCCGGGACTCCCGAGGGCATTCACTGATGGTGGTCCGCCATCCGGACCTGTTGCCCATATTTGCCGAAGGGGCTGACTCCGGCGCCTGCAGCCTTGAATCCCTCCCGATCTCCCAGGTCACCGAGAGCCAAAGAGGGGTAATCGACATCAAGAGAAAATTGCTGGGCGCCAGGCTTTACGCAGCCGACCTGCACGGCAGAAAAACCCCCGCCAAGCGTTTTCCGGCCGACGCTGACAGCTACCGACGTAATCGAATCAAGGTCGAAGTCCATTTTGCCGTTCAGCAGGCCAGTAAAATAAAATGGCCGACCCTCGGCGCAAAAAATCTTGCCGCCTATCGGTATTATATGTTGTGGCTGAATCTGCCGCTGATCTTAAAGCGCATGACCGCCCGGGTAAGGCGTCTGTTAAAGCAGCCCTCGTTACTGTTACGATTTATCGGGAGAGCCTGAATGAAGCGTTTTTACCTCACCGGCCAAAGGACCTTCGGCAACCGGGGGTGTGAGGCTATTGTAAGAAGTACGGTTTCACAGTTAAGGAAGCAGTTCGGCGCGATTACGGTTTTTATTCCTTCGGATAATATTGAACTGGATAAAAAACAATGGCCCGATCATCAGGAACACGGTGTGATTTTCGTACCCCTCTATTATCCAAAACTTACACGTTATTGGGTGCAGATCCAAAGGTTGCCATTTTCATTTATCAAGCAAATGGACTGGCCTTTCCCCCCCAATAAAGAGCTGAAGGATACGCTTGCCAGTGTTGATGCCGTGCTTTCAATCGGCGGGGATATGTATACCTACGAAGGCAGGCTGCCTGCCTGGATTATGGGCATAGATCAAATAGCTATGAAATTGGGCAAGCCCGTTGTTTTATGGGGCGCTACAGTTGGTGACTTCAGCAAAGAGCCCAGGTTTTTACCTAAGCTGAAACAGCACTTTATGGATATGTCATTAAAAATTGTCCGGGAAAGCATTTCAGAGAAGGTTCTTCTGGAAAAATTTGAATCAAATAATGTGCTGCGCATGCCGGATATCGCCTTTACCCTCTCCACCAAGAAGGTTGATCTTGATGAATTCTGGCCGGCTTCAAGTGAAAACGGGGTGCTTGGTCTTAATGTCAGTCCTCTGATCGAGCGGTTTGCCGGTGAGACCGACAAGGTGAGTTCTCAAATAATCACCTTTATCAGAGAAGTTGTTGATAAAAAAGGAATGTCGGTTCTTCTGGTTCCCCATGTCACCCCCCTCGATGGTAATCCGAAAAATAACGACTACGAGTACATGAATAACATCCTTGATGACTTAAGTGTTTCAGGGGGTAAGGTTAAGATAATGAATCCTGTACTTAATGCCGTGGAAACCAAGTATGTTATCAGTCGGTGCAGGTATTTTATCGGGGCCAGAACCCACGCGACCATCGCGGCGCTTTCAAGTAAGGTGCCCACTATATCCATTGCCTATAGTGAAAAAGCCAAAGGAATTAATGCGGATATATTTGGAGATGAACCCGTCGTTGTCGGCCTGAGAGATCTGACAGCCGACAAGCTTTTTAATGCCCTTGATTACCTGGAGAAAAATGAGTCGCGGTTAAAATCCCTTTTAGATAAAAAAATCGAAATTGTCGTAAAAGAGATTGATAATGCCGTGAGTGAGTTTCAGACGAGAGTGTTCAATTAATTAAGGCCGACTTCTGGGAGGCGAAACGCCAATGTTTTGGGCTATCACGTATTGAATTTCAAGCGTCTTCTATACGCTCCCAATATCCACCAGGGAGGTGGGAGGGCCTTGCTGCTGCCGCTCTTGGCGGAATTGCAGGATGCCGAAGATGTGGCCTTTGTCCTTGATGATCGTCTGCAGCTGCCCGATGGGGTGAAATTGCGGGGCGAGGTATATCGGGTAAAGGCGGCGCTGTTATCTAGGCTGGGTATAGAATGGCGATTAAAACGTTTCGTCGCCCCGCAAACCAGGCTACTGGGCATGGGGAATCTGCCGCCATTGTTTGCCCATCAGGGAGAGCAACTGATTTTTGTCCAGAACAGATATTTGATCGACCCCCTTTCCCTGGACGGTTTTTCCCGGCGGATCCGTTTGCGTATTTGGCTGGAGCGCTGGTGGTTGCGCTCGCGGGCCAGATATGTAAATGAATTTATCGTCCAGACCGCTACGATGAGAGTTCTACTGCAAAGGGCGGTTGGGAAGGATGCGGTCATCTTACCTTTTGCGGCTGTTCCTGAAATGGAAAAAGTCCGGGAAAAAACGCCGCAGGAATTTAATTACGATTTCGTTTATGTTGCAACGGGAGAGGCCCATAAGAACCACGAAAAGCTTATCGAGGCGTGGATCGAACTTGCCGGCAGGGGAATTTTCCCGACCCTCTGCCTGACCCTTGACGCGGGCCGTTTTCCTGATTTATGCGCATGGATCAATAACGCGATAAATAAGCATTCCCTGAAAGTCTTTATGATCGGGGAATGCTCTCATGAGAAAGTGATGAATCTATACGAGAACTCCAGGGCCTTGATTTTCCCCTCTTTATTTGAATCTTTCGGTTTGCCTTTGATTGAATCCGTCCGGGCGGGGCTGCCTGTTTTGGCCTCCGATTTAGATTATGTGAAGGATGTTATCCAGCCCTCCGATAGTTTTGACCCTCTCTCACCCCACGCCATTGCCGACGCGGTTTGCTGCTTTTCATTTCAACCCGCTTCGCTGAATGTTAATCTCCTCAACGCCGGCGAGTTTTTACAGCAAACCTTGAACAGGGATGAGGTAACCGATCACGGGATAAGCCGTCCAGGATTGGCCAATCTCACAGCCGATAAGCGATTACAGGGTGCCGGAGATGCAAGGCATCGGCCTGTGATGTGTACTGATGTACATGAGCAGGGCGATAACACAGCAGATTCGGTGCCCTGTGATCGCTTACGGGATGAGGGCAGTTGAAGATCCTGGTCGTCAGCCAGTATTTCTGGCCGGAGCAGTTCCGGATTAACGATCTTGTCCTGACCCTGAAAGAGCGGGGGCATCAGGTGAGGGTTATGACCGGGGTGCCAAATTACCCGACCGGCCGTTTGTTCGAAGGGTACAGCTGGTGGAAAAAGCGGAGAGACAGTCTGGAAGGCATACGAATTTACCGGCTCCCCCTGTTTCTAAGGCGTCGCGGCAAGGGGTGGCAGTTGGCCTTCAACTATCTCTCTTTTGTCTTTTTCGGCTGTCTTCTTGGCCCCTGGTTGTTGCGGAAACATGAGTTCGATCTGATCTTTGTTTACGAGCCTTCGCCTTTTACCGTCGGGATTCCGGCCATCCTGATGCGCCGGCTGAAAAAGGCGCCGCTCTTGTTCTGGGTTCAGGATCTGTGGCCGGAAAGTCTGGAGGCGGCCGGGGCGGTTAAGTCGCCTTGGGTGTTGCGGATGGTCGGCGCGGTGGTAAAGTGGATTTATCACCGTATCGACCTGGTCCTGGTCCAGTCGCGAGCCTTTATCGAGCCGGCGGGGGCGGCGGGGGCGTCCGCCCGGCGGATTGAGTATTTTCCCAACTGGGCCGAATCGTTTTACCGCCCCCGGCCTGATGAAGCCCTGCCCGAGGGGCTTGAAATCCCGGCGGGGTTTCGGGTGATGTTCGCGGGCAATCTCGGGGAAGCCCAGGCGCTGGGGACGATTATCGCGGCGGCGGCCCGTTTGCGCGATGAAGCGGCGATCCACTGGTTGATTGTCGGTGACGGCCGCCGCAAGGAATGGATGCAACGGGAGGCTCGGCGCGCGGGGGTCGGAGAGCAGCTTCATTTTTTGGGCGGTTTCCCCGCCGAACGGATGCCGGCCTTGTTTGCCGCCTCCCACGCCTTGCTGGTGACTTTGAAAAAAGATCAGGTCTTCGACCGGACCATTCCCAGTAAGGTGCAGACTTATATGGCCTGCGCCAGGCCCCTGGTCGCCGCTTTAAATGGCGAGGGTGCCAGGGTGATTGCCGAGTCCCGGGGCGGCCTTGCCGTCGGGGCCGAAGATGATAAGGGGCTGGCCGCCGCGGTTCTTGAACTGTACCGGATGGGCGCCGGGGAGCGCGAAGGCATGGGAATCCGCGCCCGTAACTATTATAATGCCGAATTCGAGAAAGATCTGCTGATCGAGCGGCTGGAAGGCTGGATGGAAAAGGCGGTGGAGGAGGGACGGTGCGAATCCTGATTCTGGGTGGAGACGGCATGCTGGGCCACCAGCTGCTCAAGTCCTGGCGGGAGCGCCATGAGGTCCGGGTTACCCTGCGCGGCGAGGCAGACCGCTATGGGCGGTACGGCCTGTTTGATGACGATAACAGCTATTACGGGGTCGATGTCCGGGACTTTGCCCGGATCGCGGCGGTGGCCGCAGCCTTTAAGCCGGAAGCGGTCGTCAACGCGGTGGGTATCGTCAAACAGCGTTCCGAGGCCCATGACGCGATTGTCAGCCTGGAGGTCAATTCCCTGCTGCCACATCGTTTAAGCCGGCTCTGCGCCGAACTTGGCGCCAGGTTGATCCAGATCAGCACGGATTGTGTCTTTTCCGGCGCGAAGGGCATGTATACCGAGGATGATCTTGAAGATGCCAGGGATCTCTATGGCCGCACCAAACTCCTGGGCGAGGTTCATGACCCCCAGGCGGTGACCCTGCGCACCTCGATTATCGGTCTGGAGCTTTCGCGCCGGAAGAGCCTGGTCGAATGGTTTCTCGCCCAAAAAGGGGAAGCGAAGGGCTTTACCAGGGCGATCTACAGCGGTTTCACCACCCTGGAGATGGCCCGGATTATCGAAAGGGTTCTGACTGTGAATACGGATCTTGCGGGGCTGTGGCATGTGGCCAGCGGTCGGATCAACAAGTATGAGCTGCTTAAGCGGT
Source organism: Desulfurivibrionaceae bacterium (assembly GCA_046484585.1). GTDB lineage: Bacteria > Desulfobacterota > Desulfobulbia > Desulfobulbales > JAGXFP01 > JAGXFP01. The sequence continues at coordinate 7,859 of JAWOIQ010000182.1, read as the reverse complement.
TGTCGGCTTATCTGGGCAGGGAAGATCTCAAGCTGCTCCCAGATCCCGACTTCTTCTGCGAACGCAGTCTCGACGGCTCCCGATTCAATCAAAAAACCGGATATGAGCCGCCCTCATGGGACGGGATGCTGGCGGAGCTGGCTGGGCAGATCCGGGAAAGAGAGGCCTGATCCGGCAGGATGAAGCTGGCCCCGCGCCATTAACTTTGATAAATTAGCAAAAGCCTAGGAATACCCTTCGACAGGCTCAGGGTGAGCGAATTAGCTTATTGCTTAACGCTCGTGCTGAGCTTGTCGAAGTGCGCTCCGCTAATCGATGACGACTTTTTGCGAACTTATCAACTTTGACAAATTCGCAAAAAATTACGGGATGGCTAAGCAAAAATCGTCAGATCCAAGGCGCGTAAATTTCGAGGAATGAAGCGTACTTCAGTACGCTGCAATGACGAGATAATTTGCAGCAACGCAGGAGCTGGCGATTTTTGCGACGCCATCGAACAACCTGCAATATTTAGGAGTCCCAGATCATGTTTAACAATAAAACCCTGATGATTACCGGCGGCACCGGATCATTCGGCAATACCGTCCTCAAGCGGTTTCTGTCGACGGATGTCCGCGAAATCCGGATCTTCAGCCGTGACGAGAAAAAACAGGAAGAAATGCGGATCGCCCTGAACAACGATAAATTAAAGTTCTATATCGGCGATGTCCGTGAATACGACAGCATCTATCAGGCGATGAAGGGGGTGGATTACGTTTTCCATGCCGCCGCCTTGAAGCAGGTGCCGTCCTGCGAATTTTATCCCATGGAGGCGGTGCGGACCAATATTATCGGCACCGAGAACATGATGGCCGCCGCGATCGCCCAAGGGGTTCAAAGGGTGGTGGTGCTGAGCACCGATAAAGCGGTATACCCCATTAACGCCATGGGGGTGTCCAAGGCGATGATGGAGAAGCTGATGGTCGCCAAGGCCCGGATGCAGGGGGATGGCGAAACGGTGATCTGTGCGACCAGATACGGCAATGTCATGGCCTCCCGGGGCTCGGTGATTCCCCTCTTCGTTTCCCAGTTGAAGGAGGGGAAGCCCTTGACGGTTACCGATCCCCAGATGACCCGTTTTCTGATGTCCCTGGAGGATTCCGTGGATCTGGTTTTATATGCCTTCGAACACGGCGCCCAGGGAGATATCTTTGTCCAGAAGGCCCCCGCTTCGACGGTCGAAGTCCTGGCCCGGGCTCTTAAGGAGTTGTTCGGCAAGGATAACCCTGTCAGGATTATCGGGACCCGGCACGGCGAGAAGCTTTTCGAATCCCTGATTTCCAGGGAGGAGATGGCGAGAGCCGATGATCTTGGAGATTACTTCAGGATTCCGGCCGACAACCGGGATCTTAATTACGCGAAATTTTTCAGCGACGGCGAGGAGAAAATCTCCCAATTCGATGACTATACCTCCCACAATACCGAGCGGCTTGACATCGAACAGGTGAAGACCCTGCTTCTGAAGCTGGATTTCGTCCGGGAGGAACTCGATGCTTAAGGTGATGACCATAGTCGGCACCCGGCCCGAGCTGATCAAGATGAGCCGGGTGATTGCCGAGTTCGATCGCCATACCGAACATCTCCTGGTCCATACCGGGCAGAATTTCGATTTCGAGCTCAACCAGGTCTTCTTCGATGACCTGGAGATAAGAAAGCCGGATTATTTCCTGGGCGCTGTCGGCGAGAACGGAGCCCAGACCATCGCCCAAGTGATCATGAAGGTTGACGAGGTGCTGGCAAAGGAAGAGCCCGATGCGGTTCTGCTCTACGGCGATACCAATTCATGCCTGGGGGTGATCGCAGCCAAGCGCCGGAAAATTCCGGTCTTCCATATGGAGGCGGGGAACCGTTGTTTCGATCAGCGTGTTCCCGAGGAGTTGAACCGCAAAGTCCTCGATCACTTAAGCGATATCAATCTTGTCCTGACCGAACATGCCCGGCGCTATCTGATCGCCGAAGGCATCAAACCGGAGACGATTATTAAAACCGGTTCTCATATGCGGGAGGTTCTGGATCATTATCTGCCGAAGATAAATGAATCAGACATTCTCACTCGGTTGAACTTGGAGAAAGGCAGGTATTTTGTGGTTAGCGCCCATCGGGAAGAAAATGTCGACGCCCCGGTTAATCTTCGGGACCTGGTAGCTACTTTTAATGCCCTGGCGGAAAAGTGGAAACTGCCTGTAATCGTTTCGACCCACCCGCGCACTAAAAAACGACTTGAAACCTTGTCGTCATACCCGATAAATTCCAAAGTCCAATTCCTGAAACCTTTTGGTTTCTGCGATTACATTAAATTACAGCAGGAGGCCCACTGCGTGATCTCGGACAGCGGCACAATTACCGAGGAGGCCTCGATTCTTAATTTCCCCGCGGTTACCATCCGGAATACCCATGAACGCCCCGAGGGGATGGATGAGGGCACGTTGATCATGTGCGGCTTGAAGTCGGAAGAGGTAATTGCGGCGATAGAGACGGTTGTATCCCAATCGTCCGGCGACATGCCTTTTAGAATAGTCGGTGACTATGACGTTGCAAATGTCTCGAAAAAAGTGGTCCGCATTGTGCTGAGCTATACCGACTACGTGAACAGGACTGTCTGGCACAGGTGATCGATGAACAATTGTTTGGTTACAGGCGCTACCGGATTTGTCGGCCGTGAGTTGTGCTGTTTTCTGCGCGAAAGGGAGAACGTCAGAATCAAGGCGGTTTCCCGCCGTTCGGCCGAGGGGTGCTGGGACAGTCATTTCTGCTGGGATTTTGAGAATGGTGCCCTGCCTGCCGCGGAGTTGGCCGGAGTTGACACGATTTTTCATCTGGCCGGCATTGCCCATGATTTCAGGATCGGTCCGAAAATCGATTTCTTATATAAAAAAGTCAATGCCGATGCCACCGTTATGCTTGCCGAAATTGCCGTCCGACAAGGGGTTAAGCGGTTTGTTTTCGCAAGCAGCGTAAAGGCGGGCGGCTCTTCGCCCGATGGAATTTGCGCTGATGAGGAATATCAGGGTGAACCTGACGGGAGCTACGGGCTGACCAAGCGGGAGGCGGAGATCAAAATATTGGAGATCGGCCGGGCAACGGGGATGCATGTCTCGATTATTCGTCCCGCGCTGGTCTATGGAAGGAGTGTCAAGGGTAATCTCGCCATGATGCTCCGTTGTATCGATAAGGGCTGGTTTCCGCCCCTTCCCGATACCGGCAATATCCGGACCATGGTCCATGTTTATGATCTGGTGAAGGCTCTGGTTTTAGCCGCCGAAAAAAAGGAGGCGAGTGGCGAGATCTTTATCGTAACCGATGGAATTCGTTATTCATCCCGCGAAATATTTAATGAAATGTGCCTTGCGGTGGGAAGAAAAATTCCGGATTGGTCCGTGCCTGAAACATTTTTTTTGATTCTGGCCAGGATGGGTGATTTGTTTGGTCGATTAGGCAAGGTTCCCTTCGATACCTGTCGGTATAATAAATTGTTGGGAGATGACTGTTATTCCTCCACTAAAATTCAGGAAATCTTGAAGTTTAAACCCGAAAAAAGTTTAAGAAAGGCGCTGCCCGAAATGGTTCGCGCCTTTCAAAATGATGGCTAAGCAAAAAGCACCCTGAAGGGCATAAATCGCCAGTTCCTGTGTTGCTGCAAATTTTCTCGTCATTGCAGTGTGCCTGAGTACGCTTCATTTCTCGAAATTTGCGTGCCTTGGATCTGACGATTTTCACCAGGCAAGGGGTATTGCATGCTTAACCATCCCGGTTTTGACTTTTTGCGAATTCGGTTTGAGGTTGTCTTCTGGTGACGAGGGGCTGCGTCGCGGATAACACAGGTTTTGCATGAAAAGAGTCTTTGATCTTATTCTGGCCGTCCCGGCTACAGTGATTCTGGCGTTGCCGTTTGTTTTGGTGGCCTTGCTGGTTAAGCTGACCTCCGCGGGGCCGGTTTTATATTGGTCCGACCGGGTAGGGCGGAATAATCGGATTTTCAGGATGCCCAAGTTTCGCAGCATGCGGGTGGGCACCCCGGCGGTGGCGACGCATCTGCTCGCCGATCCGGCCGCGCACCTCACTCCGATCGGTTCCTTTCTCCGCAGGTCGAGTCTGGACGAACTGCCCCAGTTATGGAGCATTTTCAAGGGCGACATGAGCTTTGTCGGCCCCCGGCCGGCCCTGTTCAATCAGGAAGATCTGATTGCCTTGCGCACTCGATACGGCGTGGATCAAATGATGCCGGGGTTGACCGGCTGGGCTCAGATCAACGGGCGGGACGAGTTGCCGATCCCCGAGAAGGTCAAGCTCGATGCGGAGTATCTGCACCGGCGCTCACTGTGCTTTGATCTGCGGATATTGTGGCGCACCTTTCTGAAGATAGTGGCAAGGGAAGGGGTTTCGCATTAAGGACAGGTTCAAGGTTCAAGGTTAATGGCTGGACCGCTGTAAGGGGCGATGACGGTGAGGGGTTAGGGGTGAGGGGGCGAGACCGGACTTCCCGTCTTGTCTCTCCTTGTTGGTATGGGAAGGTGGGGGTTGCGTACTGTCATTGCGAACGAAGTGAAGCAATCCAGAATGGTTTTAGCGAGTTGGAGCGCTGACTGCCTGGACTGCCGCGTCGCTACGCTCCTCGCAGTGACGGAAGTTTGAAGAGGTAATAAATATGCCTAGACAGCCGGCGGTGTATATCATGGCGAATTGCCGCAATGGTACGCTTTACACCGGGGTTACCTCCAATCTGGTTAAGCGGGTTTGGGAACACAAGAATAATCTGGTGAAAGGATTTACGAGCCGATATGCCTTGCACCTGTTGGTGTACTATGAGCTTCTCGATACGATGGAAACAGCTATAACACGCGAGAAGCAGATCAAGGCCGGCTCAAGGGCAAAGAAGCTAGACCTGATTGAGTCCATGAATATGGAATGGAATGATTTATACGAGAGTATTTTGTGAAAGCGATGGACTGCCGCGTCGCTACGCTCCTCGCAGTGACGTGGGTGCCGGGACTAACTGTTGCGGTTTGAAGTTGTCGTCATTGCGAACGGAGTGAAGCAATCCAGTTTTTTTGGGGGAATTAAATTTCCGGACTCTTGCGTCGTTTCGACCCTCGGGAGATGCTATAAAAAATATATTGGGATGGAGTAGCGCTGGTGATTAAGGGGTACCTTTCAAAATTAATATTCAATCGTTGGGCCGCGTTTCTGCACGATCTCTTCTGGGTGCCGGCGACCTTGTTTCTGGCATTCTGGTTCCGCTTCAATCTCCAGGAAATCCCCGCCGAATTCCTGAACGGCTTCTACCGTCTGCTGCCGCTGTCGTTATTGGTGCATGCCGTTATTTTCCGGTTGTTCGGCCTGTACAGGGGGATCTGGCGATACGCGTCCCTGCCGGACCTGATCAGGATCGTCAAGGCGGTTCTGCTTGGCGGCCTGATCGTCAATCTTTTTGCCTTTATCTTCTTCCGGTTGCAGGGGATTCCCCGGACGGTTCTGCTCCTGAGCCCGCTCTTTCTGATCATCGGTCTGGCCGGCACCCGCTTATGCTATCGATTGTTGAAAGACCGCAAGCTTCGGCTCAACAAACAGGAAGGGGTGCGCACCCTGGTGGTCGGCGCCGGTCAGGCGGCCGAACTGCTGCTTCGCGACCTGCTCCATAAACCGGAATTTCAACCGGTCGCCCTGGTCGATGACGATCCGCGCAAGTATAAACGGGAGCTGCACGGGGTCCGGGTTTACGGCGGCCTGGACCGGATCGAGGAAGTTGTCCTGCTCTACGAGATCGAACTGGTGCTTCTCGCCATCCCCTCGGCCGATCCCGCTACGATCAAAAAACTGGTCGGTGAATGCAGCCGGATCGGGGTCAGGTGTAAAACCCTGCCATCCCTGGCCGAACTTTCCGGCGATACGGTCCAGGCCGATCAGCTGCGGGCGGTAACCCTTGAGGACCTGCTGGGCAGGGACGCGGTCGAGCTTGATTACCGGGCCATTGCCAATTATCTCGAAGGCAAAGCGGTCCTCGTTACCGGGGCCGGCGGCTCAATCGGTTCGGAACTCTGCCGGCAGATTGCCGGGCAACAGCCATCCCGGCTGATCATTCTGGATCATGGCGAATTTAATATCTACACCATAGACCACGAGTTGCGGAGCTCCTTTCCCGATCTTAAGATTGCCACGGTGCTCGGCGACGTGAAAAATCCGGAAAGGGTGGATTGGCTCTTCAAGGAGTTCGCGCCCCAGGTGGTTTTTCATGCCGCAGCCTATAAACATGTGCCGATGATCGAAGTCAATCCCGCCGAGGGGGTGGTCAATAACGTTTCCGGTTCCAAGGTGGTCGCCGATGCCGCCCATCTTTACCGGTCCGAGGCCTTTGTCCTGGTTTCCACCGACAAAGCGGTCAATCCCGCCAACGTGATGGGAACCACCAAGCGGATCGCCGAGATCTACTGCCAGAACCTGGCCAAACGCTCGAAAACCCGGTTTATCACGACCCGTTTCGGCAATGTTCTCGGCTCGGCCGGCTCGGTTGTGCCGCTCTTCGAAAAGCAGATCCTGGCCGGCGGCCCGGTAACCGTCACCCATCCGGATATTACCCGTTATTTCATGACCATTCCGGAATCGGTCGGCCTGATTCTCCAGGCCGGAGCGATGGGTCGGGGCGGGGAGATATTCGTCCTCGATATGGGCGAGCCCATGCTGATCCGCGAGCTGGCCGAGGAGATGATCAGGCTCTCCGGGCTGGTGCCGGGCCAGGATATCGAAATTATTTTTACCGGCCTGCGGCCCGGGGAGAAGCTCTTCGAGGAGATATTCCATGAACGGGAAAACCTGCAGAAAACCAACCACCCGAAACTCTTCCTGGCCAGCAGCCGGGAGGTCGACTGGCAATGGTTGCAGGAAGAGCTCGCAGCCCTGCATCGCTCTGCCCTGAGCAGGGATATCTCCGCCCTGATCGATCATCTTCGGCAAATCGTTCCCGAGTATCAAGGCGATCACCTGAATCCGTGAGCGTTCGAGAACGGTGCAGATGCAAGGCGGCAACGATGTTGATAATACTAGTGGTATATCAACGAGTTGCCAACACCGCAGATGCGCCGTTCTCGGGCGCCCCGCAGGGCGGCGAGGTGAATCGAGGCGACCCTGGGAAAAACGATTGTTTTTACGTAACAACAAACGAATAAAACAAAATTTCCCGCTAAGCCGTCACGGATTCCGGGATCATTTGAGCGGCCGTTTATGATCTTGTTGTCGACATAACCTCTTAACTTCGCTATATTCCCACTTTTTTAACCAGGACAGGATATTTAAGATGACAGGAAAACCGGATAACCAAAGAATCGTGATCACCGGGGTCGGCCTCGCCGCGCCCAACGCTTCGAATCTGACCGAGTATCGCGAAAAGCTTCTCAAGGGGCAAAGCGAGATCACCACTATCGATCTGCGCTATATGGATCCGGCGCCGGCCGGGGTCTGCACCTTTGCCGAAACCAGATACCGCAAGAAAAAGGAAAACAAGCGGGGGACCAGGGCGGGCTGCATCAGCGTCTACTGCGCCCACGATGCCGTAAACGATGCCGGGATCGATTTCAGCGAGTATGACAGGGATAAAACCGGGGTCTATCTCGGCTTGACCGAACACGGCACGGTGGAGACCGAAAACGAGGTCTACAATATAAGTCAGTTCGATTACAACACCGACTACTGGACCCATCACCACAACCCCCGGACCGTCCTCAACAGCCAAGCACCCGGCCGCGCAAAGTGATCTCGCCGGTCATCGCCAGATCGCCCCGCACCGGGACCTGCAACAGCGCCGAGACCAGCGCGGTGGCCATCGTGAT
>JAWOIQ010000105.1:0-9857 GCA_046484585.1 Desulfurivibrionaceae bacterium | reverse complement strand
ATGGTTCTGGTCGAGCTCGGCGTCCAGCCGTCCTTCCAGCATATCGATAAATTGCTGGAGTTGGCGGCGAAAGAGGGCGCCGGCGGTGAGCTTCATCTGCCCGAAGGGTTGCGGGTGGTCAAAAGAGGCCCCCTTCTGGAATTCACCTATCCGGCCGGGCGCAATCGTCATCGCGCCGGTCTGGCCAGATGCGGAGAACTTTCCTATGAAAAGGTGATCGAGGGGGTGGGGCTCTGGCCCATCGAGGAGCTCGGCCTTACCCTGCTGGTTGAGGTGCTGGCAAAGGCGCCCCGTCCTGGGGAATTAATCCAGGCAGAGGCAGACTACCTGGATATGGCGGAGCTGAGTTTTCCGTTTACGGTAAGGGCGCCCAGGCCGGGGGACCGCTTCCATCCCCTGGGCGGCCCCGGCAGCCGCAAGGTTGCCGATTTTTTGAGCGACCGCAAGGTTGCCCGGGAGAAGCGCGGCCGGGTTCCGGTTCTGACCTGCGGCGGGGAGATTGTCGCCCTGTTGGGAACGCGGATCGCTCACCGCTGCCGGCTGGTGGACAGCAGTCGAAAAGTACTTAAGGTTACCGTATTGCCAAGATAAAGAGCTTTACCTGCAAGTTATTTAATGGTAATTAAGTGGCCTGTCTGATCGGATCACCACAGGGCGAGTAGCTCAGCTGGATAGAGTGTTGGCCTCCGAAGCCAAAGGTCGTGGGTTCGAATCCCGCCTCGCCCACCAGTTATAAAGTTAAAGGAATCAGCCTTGACCGGCCGATTCCTTTTTTTGGTTTTGGATCAATCGGATTTCAGCTTTCCGCTGGAATCCCCATAGCGCCACATCCCCTTTACAATGGCAGGTCTTTACCCGGCAAAATCCTCGGGTCCGCGAGAACCTGCTCGCACTCTAACCCCACTCCAAAAGCTATCTCCGGAGGGTTGGGTCTTGCCGAACTGAAGAGTCGATGGGGGGAGGGTAAGGCGGAAGTTTGTGTTGCGTAGTTCGCACGCGATTCGATGTGAAATGGTCGTTGTGGCTTCGATCACCCATCATCTTTATTCTCCAGCTCGGCGATTATCCCCTCGGCCATTTCCGGATAAAGATCGCGGATGCAGTCGTTGCAGTAGCCGTGGGTGAATTCAGCTTCGGAGTGCTTGGCGATATAGGAGTCGATCCTGTTCCAGGTTCCCTGGTCGTCGCGGATCTTCTTGCAGGACGAGCAGATCGGGATCAGCCCCCGCAGGGTCTTGACCTCGGCAAGCGCCTCCTTAAGTTCGGTCTGGCGGAGCTGGAGGCTGTGGACCAGGGCGATCACCAGTTCCCGCAGGTTTCGGACCGGATCACCACCGACAAAATCCTTATAGACCCGGCATTCGGTGCACTGCTGATACTTTTCGGCGAATTTACCCTGGGGCTCGCCGCCGCACATGGTACCGACCTGAAGCCAGCAGCGGCCGCATTCGCTTTTGTAGGCAGCGCAGTCTTTTTTCCCGCACTGGGTTTTCCGGTAGCAGAAACTTTCTACCGGTTCCGAGACCTCGTTTATCCATGTGCGGATCGAGTGGTCCCCTGAATCGAGAGAGAGTTCGATAAAGGTCTCGATATCGGCAATCAGTTTTTGCAGGTCGGCATCTCTGTTCTTGTTATTCATTCCCCCCCCCCGGGAAGTGTGGAAAACGCAAATGCAGGCTATGTCCGATATCCGGACATAAAGGCAATGATAACCGGATTGAATTGTAAAGAAAAGGAGAAATTAAAAGGTTCGGGGGCGGGTTGGATTTGGTTCAGAGATGATCAGGATAACCCCATGATCTGTTCGGGGGTCGCTACCGGTCCGACGGCTGCCTTGAGGGTGAGCAGCTCCCGCTTCCAGCCGTTCAGGGTATGGAAAAACTCTTCCGGCATCTCCTTTTCTTCTGAAAACTCGGCGATCGACAGGTCGATTCTGCCGAGCAGCCTGTCGATATAGAGCGAAAACTGTTTGGTATAAGTCTCCTCGGGATAATCCTTGCCGGTCATTTCCCTGAACAGTTTTTGCAGGTCGGGATATTTCGGGATGCGGCCGATGGGAGTCCGGATCGTCTCCACCTTGCCGAGATGCATCAGGGCCATGATCCGCATCCAGACCCCGGTGTCGTTTTTGTCGCCGAGCAGGCCGTCGCACTCGCCGGGTGCAAGGGGGCCGCGCGCGCTTTTATGCAGCCAGTAGTTGACCTGGAAACCGCTGGGCAGTTTATCTCTGCCGATTCTGGGATTTTCGCCGAAGGCCAGATAATGTTTGATGTACTTGCAGAGGGGGCCGGGGAAAAATGCCTCATTGGCAAAGGGCGATCTCTTCTCGCTGCCGTCGGTGCCGATTTCGGTGGCGGTGGTGGAAGAGCGGATGATGGCGCCGTGTACTACCGTATTTGTCCAGTCATGGGCCATGACAATGGCGGGCATGGTCGTGTAGTCGCGGCCGCCATAGATGAGCACACTTAACTTGACGCCGCGGTGGTCCTCGATTGCCGGATCATAATTTTCCAGGGCGTCCAGGGCAAAGGTGAAGCGGGCGTTTTTATGGGACGGCGGCCGGCCGGAATCCCTGGTCCACTCCCCCGCGTAATTCCGGCCGCGCTCCGGCGGTTCTTTTCCCATTCCCTGCCAGTATGGTTTCCCGTCGCTGATCAAAAGGTTCGAGAAAATCACTTCATTTTCGCCGTTTTCCAGGACATTCATGGTTTCCGGATCTTCTTCCCGGTTGATCCCCTCGATGATCCCGAACATCCCTCTCTCCGGGTTGACGGCCCGGACCTCGCCCGATTCCAAGTCGATGAAGATCTTGGCCAGGTCGTCGCCGATCAGGCGGGCGCCGGTCATCGCCGTGCCGGTCTTGCCGCAGCCGCTGGGGTAGGCGCCGGCGAAGTAGATGGTCTCTCCTTCCAGGTCAAAACCGGTGATGAACATATGCTCGTCCAGCCTTTGCCCGAAATGATTGCGCAGATTGTTCATGTTGGCGAAACGGTGGTTGATCTTCTTGGGGGCGATGGAGTTGCCGGCGTACTGGCAGTTGGCGCTGTATGAACGGAAATTTTCCACGTCCATGTAGATCCGTCTTTTTTGCAGGTCGGCGGAGACCCTGCTTTTGGTCAGTTCGCCGGCGCTGTGATAGTTGACGAACATATAGCCTTTCTCGGCGACATCCCGGGAAAATTCGGTCGGGCCGGCCATTCTGTAGAGCAGTGCTTCGCTGTGAATAACATAGTAGGAGTCGGTGATCTGCATGGTCGGGTCGGTCGCCTCGCAGCCGATCGGGCCGCGGAAGATAAAAGAGACGATCATCTCCCGGCCGGTCATGATTCCCTCCATTATGTCGGCGATTTCCTCAAGTCCGGCCCGGAGCTCTTTCTTGGTCTGGAGTGAGTTGATCGCGGTGGTGTCGCGGGCCAGATATCCGGTATTGGCCATGTCGCGGCCCTGATCGTTGGGGCCGTCGAAGTGGCAGTAATGATTCGGTATCGCCAACAGCTCTTCCTCGCCCCGCGCCAGCGCTTGTCGCCTGACGTAATCAAGGTCTTCGGCCGAACCGGTATTGATGAAAATCGACGATGGCGTCATGCGAACCACTCCCCGGTGGATCGGTTCGAGAACCTCGGGGCTGCATCGCGCCAGCTTTCCGGCGTTTGCTTCGTCCATCAGGGCCGAAAGGCGGGAGTAGATGGTGTCGGGTTTGAGTTCTTCGCGGTTATCGGGATTTTCCGCACCCGGGTTTTCTGAAATGCTCATGCCTGTCCCAATTGGTTTTCAACTCCGGTAAGTTCCTGCCCGGATATCGGCGGCAGTTTACTGTACGCTATAGTCCCGTGCCTCAAGGCAGGCTTTCATGGCGCGCTGATATTCCCGGCGCTGATCGGCGTGCTGTTCGGCCGTAACATTACCGGCCGGGCGGGTCGGGTCGAATCCGGTTTGCTCCGCCGACCAGCGGTGGCATTCATAACGGTCGGTTTCCTGCTGCTCTTCGCTTTGGCCCTCTTTGGGATAAATGTATAAACGTTTTGATTGCGGAGGCTCTTCCGATACCTCGCTCTCCGGAGGCGGGTCGGTTACGACATAGACCCCGGGGTCCGAGCGCCAGACGTAATAGATCCCGTCAACGTAATAATAGGGGAGACCTCCGAACCAGATCGTCGTGTAATAAGGCGGCAAGTAGCGGATCGTCATGCCGATCGGCGGTCTTACCACGCTGTATCCGCCCCAGACCGGGCTATACCAGACGCCGTCTCTGTAGTAATAGCGACCGCTGCGATATGGCCTGTAATGCGCGTTGGGCGGGAGCCTCTTAACCCGTAATCCCGGTCTGGGATAGCGGCGGTTATGATTGTATCGTTTATCGACTACGTAATCGCGTTTATTATACCGGTCCTTACCACGGTCAAGATCGCCCTGTCGGGCCTGCAGGCACCAGGCCGGTGCGCTGATAAAGGAAAACAAGACGGGCAGGGTCAAGGCGGCGGTTATCAAGGATTTTAATTTCATAGTTATATTCCCATCGCTTTTCCGGGCCGGGGGTTATCGTTATTCAACGATGTAGCCTTTACCTTCCAGACAGGCCGCCATGGCGCGGCGGTAATCCGCGGCCTGCCGCTCGATATTCGCCAGATGAGTGGCGGAGCGTTGATCATATTGGTGTTGAAGGCGGTCAACCCGTTCCTGGCGGGCGGCGTCCGAGGCGGAACCGAGAAGGGCTCCCGCCGCCGCACCGATTAATGCTCCTTCGGCCAGGTTGCCCCTGGAAGACACCGCCGCCCCCATAATGGCCCCGGTAATTGCCCCTACCGCGGTATCGGTGCCGGGAGGAGGATCAGCCACCACCGACACCTTCTGGTGGGGAGCAAGGTAGGGAGTGCCCGGCTCGAAGCCGGTCTGATCCCTTGCCCATAGATAGCAGATGTATCTGTCTCGGTCCTGCCGGGTCGGGCTTTGTCCTTCGGCCGGGTAAAAATAGATCGTGACCGGCGGCGGCGGCGGAGGTTCGTCGGCGACAACCCCATATCCCGATGGCCCAGGCGCGCATCCTGCCGACAGCGAAGCTGCAACAACTAATGCGGTGAAAAACAACTGCCGGCTTAGCTTCTTCGCTTTGTGATTGCGATTGTTGTCTACCATATTCAACACCATTGGCTTTTTGCGAACTCGTCAAATGTGATGGCTAAGCAAAAACTGATTTGTCACGTCATTGTGAGGAGCAAAGCGAAGAAGCAATCGAAGTATTTTTAAACTAGTTCCGTGTTTCTGGGTTGCTTCGCTATGCTCGCAATTTCTTGCTTTTTGGGAATTTGTCAAATGCAACCAATCACAGGCTAAGGATACCATGTTTGAATAACTCGCAAAAAAGTCACGGCAGGGCTAAGTAAAAATTCGATAAACGCCCCGCAGGAAGTGCCCTCTTCAAGGAAGGATTGAACAGAACCCTTGGGGTGGATGGAGTGGTGTGTTTTTGTGACTGAGGCCATGCATGTGGTATCCCGAAGGAGCAAAAATGAGCCACGACGCAAGGAGAACATGCTTCTTGAGACGCCATCATGTTTGCCGGTCTCCTAAAAGCATCCGTTTGCAGAATATTATTTCGGCCGCCGGGTGAAAACGTCATCAATCTTTTTGTAGCATACGAGAAACATTAATCAGCCCGGATGCCGCCGACAAATCAAAAACGATGACACCTGAGCAGGGGCGGCGCCTCTTTAAGCTGTTTGGCAATGTCCTTTCTGAATTCCGGGGTATCCTCGTTGCCGTGAACTTTGCTGCGATGGAGGACTACGGCCTCCATAAGTTCTTTTCTAGTGGCGGCGAAGAGGGATACCGTGCAGTTCACGTCGCTTGGATGGTCGCGGCAATCCATAAAATATCGTTTCATGATTTTCCCCTTTTAATGTAATTAATGTTTGCGGATGCAGCTGCCGTCAGCGTCCCGCCCCCCTTGTGCCGGTGGCGGCCCCAAGGCAACCGCGGTACTTATCCGTGGCAAGTTCCGGAAAACGGCTGTGTAGATCCCAACGGAAGGAGAGTTCCCTGGTTTGCAATTCGTTGGACTGCATCTGGATTTCCCGCTGGAGGGCCATGATTTCACCCTTATCCGTATCGGGGCTGGCAAGCAGATTTGCGAAGAGGTGGATCTTTTCCCGGATGCTATGGCGCAGGTAGGCGGATTCGCTATAGAAGGCGGACATTTCAATATGGTAGGCGTCAAGGGTTTTTTCGCTTATCTCCAGACTGCCCCGGCCGCCATAAGTAGAGACCTGGATTCCTGGGGTTTCCGCGTAAATCGGCGAAAATCCCCAAGCCGTCGAGGCAAGCAACCAGACTGCCGCAATTATCCGCTTCATGGTCAAACCACCTATTTCTAGGGAAGGTCGAAAGCCACTCAACCATGGGGGTATAACTTCCGGGTTTGTTCCCGCCCAAAATACCTGTAATAACGTTATTACGAAAAGTTAAGAGATGTCAAATAATAGATTGAGGGGTTGATCCGGAAGACTTGACGCGGCGGAAGCGGTTCACGGTCTTCAGATAAAGGGAAGGGTTGGCGGTGAAAGTCTTTCTTTTTCAGAACAACGAACAGGCCTCGATATAGCTGGAGTTTACCCCGATAAAGTTGTTGGCCAGTCCGACTCGCCGCTTGACCCATTTGTCGTGCCGGCGGATAATTTCATGGAGGATCACGTCGTTTATCGGGATATATTTTTGATTCGACTTGCTCTTGAACAGGCCGTGGAAGGTTCCCTTGATCTCGAAGAAGGAATTCACCCGGGCCTTGGTGATCAGATTAATGGTTTTCTTGCCCTCATGGGCTTTTTCGGTAAGTTTTACCGCCCTTTCCTTTTCGCCGGAACTGCTCAGTTCGGCATAACCGTCATGGAAGAAGATTATATTGGGCTGCCTTATCTGGATGGAATCGAAGCTCTGGTATTTATCGATCCCATCGATGGAGAGAAGGACATTATACATCAGCAGGGCATCACTGAAGCTTTTATTGGCAGGGTCTTTCCAGTAAACATTCGCGCTGTTCAACAGATCGGTTGTCCGCAGCGTCTGATTGGGCAGATCGACCTCGCCGGTGTAGATTTTGCCCGGGGTAAACACGGTCAGCAGTCTTCTTTCTGTATTCATATAGACCCCTCTGGAGATAAGGTGATTATCATTTCATTCTCATTTTAGCAGACAGGTGGGCAAAAAGACTATCCATTTCTAGCCCCGGTTCCCGCGTCGTGGCGCATTTTTGCTCCTTCGGCAGATCATATGCATGGCTTCAGCCGCCTCCTTGCCCGGCCATCCCCTTTTTGTACCCACAGGGCATAAGTTTCGCAGGAGCAGGCAAGCTGCTCAACTCAGCTTTATACCCATAGGGCATAAGTTTCGTACGAGCAGGCAAGCTGCTCAACTCAACTTTAACTTTTTGTGAACTTGTCAAAACCTATAGAGTAGAGGGCGGCAATCTGGTACCCTTTAAGCTGATAGGTACAAAAAAGCAACCAGGTTGCCGAAGGCGGCAACGGAATGGTCCGGGTGCAGGCGGCACAGGCCGGATAGATGAGTTCGCAAGAAGACTACAGCCGGATAAGGAGAGCAGCGGTGGACAACACTATCTTCATAGAGATGGTCAACGGCACTCAGTTCAAGGCGGAATGGGCCAGGGAATTCAATCCCGCCGACCGGGAGATTACGGTTTACGTGGACGGTCATCGGGAAAAGAAGATACTCAATCTTGCCCGGATCTGCTGCATTCGCATGGCGGAGCCGCCTTATCCGGATATGGAGCCCGGCGAGATGGATCCCCTCCAGGTTATTGAAATCGTCAGCGGCAAATCCTATTCGGTTCGCAGTCTTAAGGACCATCGGGACCAGTATGGTTTTTTCGCGGTGCCGGTGGATAAGGATTTGCTGGACAAGATGATCTATTTTACCAATGGCTGTATCCGGAGCCGGAAAAGCTTTATGCCGGTCGGCAAGATCCTCGAAAACCAGGGGGCCGTGTCCCGGGAGGATCTCGAAAAGGCCCTGTTCGAGCAGCGCCGTCTTAAGACAAGGCGTGTCGGCGAGATTATCAGTGAGGACTATCAGCTTGAACACAATGTAATTGACGAGATCATTACCCAGGCTCAGCAGGAAGGGAAGGCCGGGAAATGGCTCCGGGTCGGCGATATTCTGGTCGGGGCCGGTCTGGTCACCAAGGAACAGGTGGAAGCGGCCCTGGCCAGCCAGAAAGAGGGCAAGAAGAAAAAGATCGGCCAGTTGCTGGTCGATCGCGGCCTGGTTACCGAGGAGCAGGTCCTGGCGGCGCTGGCCACCAAATTCCATTTGCCCTTCGTCGATCTCGCCACGATCGATCCCGACCCCAAGGCTCTGTCGGCATTTTCCTCAGATCTGGTCATGCAGCTCAAGGTTTTCCCGGTGGCCGACCGCGGCGATTATCTGGAGGTGGCGACCTCCCGGCCAACCGAGGCGAGCATCAGCGACAATCTGCGGTTCCACACCAATCGGCAGATCAAGCTGGTTACCGCCACCCCGGAACAGATCCAACATGCTATCTCCCGGTACTATCTTTCCGACGATGACATGCTTAGGCAACTGGTCGACGACCTGGGTAAAGACGATTTTCAGCAGGTAGAGACCAGGGAGGAGGCTGTCAAGGAATCCGATTCGGGAACCATCCGGTTGGGAAACCGGATCCTGATTGATGCCTATCAGCAGAGGGCATCCGATATCCATCTCGAACCCGGTGGGCCGGGGTTGCCGATGGGGATCAGATACCGGATCGACGGGATCTGCAAGACCATCCATATGCTGCAGCCCCGCTTCACCAAACCCCTGATTTCCAGATTGAAGATCATGGCCTCCCTGGATATCGCCGAACACCGCAAGCCCCAGAGCGGCAAGATCCTCCTGGTGATTCAGGGCAAGAGGGTCGAATACCGGCTGGAGATCACCCCGACCGTGGGCGGCAACGAGGACGCGGTTCTCCGGGTGCTGACCTATTCGGCGCCGATGACCCTCGATGAGATCGATCTGTCGCCGGCCAATCTCCAAAAGCTGAAAACAATCATCGCCAAGCCATACGGGATCGTGCTCTGCGTGGGCCCGACCGGTTCCGGCAAGACCACCTCTCTGCACGCCGCCCTCGCTTATATCAACAAGCCGGAGCGCAAGATCTGGACCGTGGAGGATCCGGTGGAGATCGCCCAGCCGGGACTGAGGCAGGTTGAGATCAGGGAGAAAACGGGACTGACCTACATGGAAGCGCTGCGCTCCCTGCTGCGGGCCGACCCCGATGTGGTGATGATCGGCGAGATGCGGGACCGGCAGGCGGCCCATACCGCGATCGAGACCTCCCTGACCGGCCATCTGGTTTTCAGCACCCTGCACACCAACAGCGCCGCGGAAACCGTCACCCGCCTGATCGAGATGGGGGAGGAGACCTTCAACCTGGCCGACACCCTGCTGGGCGTCGTCGCCCAGCGGCTGGCCCGCAGGTTATGCCGCCACTGCCGGGAGGACTATCATCCGAGCCGGGAGGAATACGACCGCTTACGCGAATACTATGGGGAGAAGATGTTCAAGGCTCACGGCCTTCCCGACTACGATGAAAAGTTCACCCTGAAGCGGGGGTGCGGCTGCGAGGAATGCGGCGACAGCGGCTACCGGGGCCGGATCGCCGTCCACGAACTGATGGTCTGCACGGAAGCGGTGCGCGAGGCCATTAAGGCGGGCGGCGCGGTGCGGGCCATTCAGCAGGTCGCGGTGACGGAAGGCATGCGGACCCTGAGAATGGACGGGGTGGAGAAGATCCTGGCCGGGCTTACCGATCTGGAGCAGATCAAGCGGGTCTGTCTTTG
>JAWOIQ010000069.1:0-17455 GCA_046484585.1 Desulfurivibrionaceae bacterium | reverse complement strand
ATCATGGGGATCAGTTTGATCCGGGGCCTGGTGGGCACCGTAACATACCCCTCCAGGCGCGTGCCGTCCTCGAGGGTGAAGGCAAACGGAAGGGTCGGAAAGACGCGATTCCTGTCGATCCATGGGGCCCGCCGGGCGATCTCGAGCAGCCGGTTCTGCTGCTTGAAGAAGATGTGGAAGCTACCGGGATCGGCCGGCCCCTCGGTGGCTATGAGAAAGCGCTCTCCCGTTTCGTCCCACTCGAGAAGCCCGACCGTCCGGCCGGGCATCGCCTGCTCCAGCGCTTTCTGCAGGCCCTGCCACTCGGGACGCACCCAGATGGCGGTGCGCCGGTGGGTTTGCGCGCGGACGCCAACGAGTTGTTGGGTGAACCGGTCGAAGACAAGGACGTCGCGATCGGGAAAATCCGCGCCGGGCGGACCGATGAGATCGTAGGCAGGGTTCTCCATCTGCAGCGCACCGCTCTCTCCGGTGGAGAGGTTGAAGCTGTAGATGCCGTAGGTGTCGCGGCCCACGTTGCTGGCGTAGTAGAGCACGTTGGGGTCCTCGGCGAAACCGAGGGGGATCGCGCGCTCTCCGAAGTAGTTCTCCGGCGACAGGGTGAAGCCGGGTTTGCCGATGACTTTGTCGAGCGGCTTGGACCAACTGTGTCCCTTGGGTCCATGGTAGGTGTAGCGGAAGGGAAAGCCGAAGCGCACGGCGTTCGGAACCGTCAGCCGGGGAAGACCGCGGCGGTCGAGGAGCGGCGTCTCGTTGGACGAGGCCAGCTCGGTCACGAGGGCCGGCAACATGCTGACTCGCATATTTCCGGTGATCGATTTCCCTTCGGTCGGCGTCTTGATACGGTTCGTCTTGTTTTTCATTCATTTTCCTATCTTGTTGCGGCGTCTTAAAAAATAGGAATCCCGCATGGCGCTGTAAGGATCAAAAGACGCCTTCTTGAAATCTTCATAATCGCCGATTCTCAGCGAAGTGGAGTTGATCGTCTCACCGGTTTTCAGGGCATAAACTTCATCGGTCTCACCGTTCATCCCAAGGTAAGAGACCGGGTTAAGAAAATAATCGCCGCCAATCCCCAGAGTATCCCTGACATTCGAAGGCCCCAACACGGGCCAGCAGAGATAAATTCCCTCCCCTACTCCATAGGTTCCCAGGGTCTGGCCGAAATCCTCTTCGCTGGGCTCCAGATCAAACCAGTTCCGGGCCGGATCCCAGAGCCCAGCCACTCCCACGGTGGTATTGATCATGAATCTGGTCATCTCGGTTCCTCCCTGCATGACCTTGCCCTGCAGAACATTGTTGACCAGCCGGACCGGAGTTTTCAAGTTATAAAAAAAATTGACCACTTTAGTCCGGACCGGTTTCGGAACCGCAAAACCATAGGTAAGGCTCAGGGGCTTCAGCACCCAGAAATAAAGTTTATCATTGAACTGGAAAAAAAACCGATTTACCGGCTCCAGGGGATCGGCAATCCGGGGAGCCGCATCTTCCTCCGGCCACTCGTCTTCAAAAAATTGTTCTTGCTCATCGCCGGCATCGCGAGATAAGGCCTCCGGACCCGGATCCTCGCCATTTCCGGAAACCGCGCCGGACAACCCGGGCGATCCGAGGACCATAAAAAACAGCAGCGTGGATAGAAAAAAAGAGTTCATCGCCGCTTAAAGATCGCCAAAGATATATTTACCGACCATCTCCTCGATATCGATTGCCGACTCGGTTTCTTCTAAAAAATCGCCGTCCCCGAGAGCCTGGTCCGAGCCGCCCTGGATAATCTTGATGTATTTATCGCCAATGATCCCCTTGGTCCTGATCGAGGCGACGGCGTCTTCATAAATCACAATCTCCCTGGGGAGCTCCATGTAAACCCGGGCGCGATCGTCCTCATTCAGAATGACCTTGTCGACCTTGCCGACATTGACTCCGGCAATTTCCAGAATCGCCCCCTCCTTAAGGGCGGCGACGTTATCGAAGTCTGCCATCAGCGTGTAATTTTTTTCACCGGTAAAGACAGACACCTCACCGAGTTGCAGGGCCAGATAGACAAAGCAGAAAAAACCGAAAATCAAAAAGAGGCCGACAACAAATTCCAGATTAAATTTTTTCATAACATTTTCACTTTTCATTTTTCCGGGCGGTGGACCGGAGGTAACCAAGCACGGGCCGGGGCCGATTTCAGCACCGGAACCCGTGTCCGTAAGCATTTCCAGTGTACCGGTCTCGGCCAGGCCGGATGATAACAGGCAAGCAGCCGGCGGCAAGGGACTCCGGAGCAGATTCGGGGCTCCGCTCTCGCCTGTGCCCGGAGCTATTCCATATCACGGCTATGATAAAGATGGCCCATGGTGGCCTTCACAAAAGACTGAATCTCCGGAATTTCAGACAACTGGATCTCCTCGGGCCGATCGAATGAAACCAGCTTGCCGCCGTTCAGCACCACAACCTGATCGGCCAGATTAAAAACCTTCGGGATATCGTGACTGACGATAACCGCCGTATAATTGAATTTGCGCTGGGTTTCGAAAAAAAGCTGATAAATCTCCAGGGTTTTTTCCGGATCCAGGCCGGTGGTCGGCTCGTCAAAAAGCATGATCTCGGGCTGTAGCTGCAAAGCCCTGGCCAGACCAACCCGTTTTTTCATGCCGCCGCTCAGCTGGGCCGGAAATTTTTCATCATGTCCGACCAGGCCGAGCTGCAAAAGGGTATTGACAACCTGTTCCCGGATTTGATCCCGGTTCAGCCTGGTTCTCTCCCGCAGCGGCAAGGCAACATTATCAAAAACATTCAAGGAATCAAGCAGGGCCGAACCCTGGAACAAGACGCCGAATACCGACCTGATCTCGTTCAACTCCCGGCGGCCCATGGCGGCAACGTCCCGCCCCTTGACCAGAATCGTCCCGGAATCCGGTTTGAGCAGCCCGAGGATCAGTTTCAGGGTCACGCTCTTACCCTGGCCGCTGCCACCGGCGATAACCGTGGTCCTGCCCGGAAGTATTTCCAGATTAACATGGTCAAGAATCCGTTGCGAGCCGAAATCCTTGACCACATCCACCAATTGAATAATCGCCTCACTCATAGCAGCATCGCGGTCAGAATATAGTCCCAGATCAGGATCGAAATGGACGAGAGCACCACGGCCTGGGTGGTCACCCTGCTGACCCCTTCGGCCCCGTAGCCGGCCCCCTCGATCTTGTCGACAAAATAGCCGCGCCCGGTGCAGATCCAGACAATCAGGACCGCGAAAACGAGGGACTTGATAATTCCCATGCTGATATCATCATTGACCACACTCGATTCCATGCCGCTGAAAAAGGCGCCGGGATTTACTCCGAGCATCTTGACTCCGGCCAGATAACCGCCGAAGATGCCGACTACGTTGAAAATCATGGTCAACAGGGGAACTGAAATCAGGATGGCGATGAATTTGGGGGCGATCAGATATCGAAAAGGATCGATGGCCATGCATTCTAGGGCATCGATCTGTTCACTGTTCCGCATGATGCCGATTTCGGCGCACATCGCCGAACCGGCCCGGCCGGTTACCATAAGGGCGGTAAGCACCGGACCCATTTCGCGCAGCAGGGAAAGGGAGACCGCCGAACCGAGCATTCCCTCGGAGCCGAATTTGCGGAGAGTATAGTAGCCCTGCAAGCCGAGAACCATGCCGGTAAAGACCGCCGTGAAAAAAATCACCCCGAAGGAATTGGCCCCGATCTCACGGATCTGACCGACCACGGCCCGAAAACGAAAAGGACGTTTAAAGACGCCTAACAGGGACCTAAGCATAAAAATCCCCATTCGGCCCAGATCGTTCAAATGATAAAGGGCCTTGCCCCCCAGATTTTCTATGAATTTAAAAATCATTTCAAGTCTAAAAGGTTAAATGCAATTTCGCGGCGATAAGCCGATTACTCTTGTAAACGATCGCGCGCCGAGGACCCTAAAAAAATAATGAGCACAGCCCGGCCGGCATCAGCGTTTTTTTGCCCGGGGACGCAAAGCCCGAAAGAGATCTCCCGCGATACAAGGGTTTGCGAACAGGCGATGCCGGGTAAGCGACTGGCGGAAGACTCCTGGGCGGAAGCGGCGCCCTGTGATCGTTTTCGAATCATTGTACTTACATGCTGCAAGCAAACCGTGTCAAGACAAATGCCCGTTATTTTCCCGGAAGCCAGGTAGGGGTTCCAAACCGGATATGCATGGCAGTGGCCGCGAAGAAAGGATCCTGGCCCTGAAAAGGCGGGAAAGAGCCGGCCGATCTCCACTGGCAAACCTTGGGGTCGTCCGTGGTCCCGGGGTTCGATACCGCCCTTATCGATCAAATCCTAGCCCTCGGGGCGAATGACTTTGACCAGGGTTGCGTTGAAGGAACCGACCACGACCTTGCTTTCCATCTTAACCAGGAGACGGCGATCATCATCGGTAATCCACAATTTCAACTTTGAGTCACTGCTTTTCTCGAAGACCCCCCGGGCATCCTTAAGATCGGGCTCAACCAGGAAGGTATTATATTCCGCCCCCTCAATCTCCACGGTTTCTCGTTTCACGACTAGGGCCATCCCGTCCACAAGCTTTTTCCCGTCGGTCACCGATCTGACTATCTGGGAATTCTCCGCCAGAGGCCTGGTTCTTATATAATAAAGTGAGGCCAGCGGATCCAGGGTGCCGTCATCGATTTTTATGGGTTCCAGGGTTTCACCCCTGTTGGAATATACGGCGGTGCGGGCAGCCTGGTTAAAGCGGACCACTACATCCCGCTTGATGGAGCCCTCGCGCTGCTTTTTGTTATAGAGCATCGAATTGGCCAGAGCAAGGTCGGTAAAAGATTCTATGCGGTCACGAACCTTGTAGAACACGTCAATGAATTCGGTGGTATGAGCCGACATCCTGAAGTGCCAGACCCTTTCGCCGTCAATCTCGGTAAACGGCAGCACTTCCAGTTCGGCCTCGCCCGCCGTAAATATCCCCCAGCGCAACTTGTAGATCAATTTCTCCCCCGGTCGAAATGGAAAGTCAACCGGTAAGAACTCTCCGGCCGAGCCGGCGGTGACCCCGATACAGAGAAACCAAAACGCGACAAGCGCCCAGATTGCCAAACTGGTTTTTTTCAAAAAAATTCGCATAATTATTCAGGACCCCAGATGATGGCAACCGGACAAAACCACAATCACTTTGAAATTACTGGCGTAAACCAGGTTGAAGCGTACCCGTTCAGGGTCACCACTCGAACGCCGATTGATGATAATACCAAATATTCACCCTGAACACCACGACGTTTCACCCCATGTAACACAAATATCATTTCGAACAAATGCGAGAAATCCTGTTCTGCTGCCGCTCGTTGATGAACCGGGCACGGATCTAGCCGTGGGAGCGGCTCCACAGTCAAACAGGGCTCTCGAAACGATTTACTATGAAGCGGCTGAAACCTCCCGCACCAAACCTGGGAGTCGGGCGCAATTTCCGGTCAGGGCGACGAGGGATCGCGATGTGCCCATAAACTTCAAATGAAGATATTCGGCGGAAGGGGTAACGGCTGCCTAAGGAGAGCTCTTGATCTGGAAAAAAGAAAGCCCTGCCATCGGGGGGTAGAGAGAGGGAGAGAGGAGGTACCGATGGCAGGGCCCGAGAAGTGAGATACTTACTGATCACAACAATACAACTACCACAGCGTGGTTGTCAATGAAAAGAAACGAAACTTAACAAAATCTAGTTTTAATACATTTTTTCAGACAGATAGACTTACACAAATCCACCAGGTAGATTTCAGTCATCGGCATAAAACGGACGATCGCATCGATGATATTATCTGTCCTGAAATGAAGACCTTGTTCGCAATTGAACAATGCGAACAAATCGGCAAAGACATTCGGTAGGTATTTCAAAATTATTTGCTGGATGCGCGGAATATCGAGAGAGAAAACGATAAGGTGCGCCTGAATTAAAAAACCCGGTGCCGGAGGCGGCTTCAGTCGCGAAATCACCGTTGCGGCCCCAGGCATTCCGGCTGAAACCCTTCCCACGGCGAGGTCTGCGCCTTTTCCCCAAGAAGATGGTAAGGAAGGTTGGCTTAAAAACGGGAACAGCTTATGACTGCAGCAGGAGACCCAAACAGCAAACCGATCATGCCTCAATCAAGCCTAGCGCGGACACCGGGAGATGGGTCCCTCGGTTTATTGACATGTTCATAATAAAGGCAATTCTTGCAGAAAAATTTCTGGTCGCCGTCAATCTCCATGTTTTCGCCATCTTCGACCAGCAGACATGAAGTATCAGGCACATCCCAACAATTTCTTTCCTCGCCTTCGACAAACATCGGACATTGCGTCTTCCGGCAATCGAAAAAATCATAGCATTTGGCAACCATAGTTCACCCCTTTATGAATCCATAGTTCCAATCTTATCAATTGTGGCAATAAAAATCAACCATCTCTTTGTTTTCTCGTATATTAATCAAGGGAGACATAACAGAAGCCATTCCGCTCAAAGCTGCCAATAACCCAGGTTCGCTTTCCTTTAAACCGGCGTTTAAACAACTTTGGCAACCGCGGCAATTAAGCGGAAACAAGGAAACGGCGCAGACTCAACCGTTCAGGGAAAAAAGAGAAATGCCGATGCAGTTAGGACAACATTGTTGCATTTCATATTTATCATTTTGTTTTGCTATGACTTTACACTCCTGGCATTTACTGCAAAAGGTGGAAAAACAATCCCCGCATTGCATGTGGTTCTCGCTTAACCCACACCGACACTCATAAAAACGTTTCGACGACATTGCCTCTGTCATTACTCCCCCCCAATCCAAACTATTACATTGTAGTAGTAACAATCTAATAGTCAAGGAAAATCAGCTCTTGAGTTCCAATCCCAAGAAGCCCGAGGGGACGCTCTTGACTTATTGACTTAACAGATCTTTCAGCCTTGATTCCAAGTCTTGGCGGCCCTGTAATATCTGTTCACCCCGCCTTACTGCCCGGCTCACTCCGGTGGGTCCCATGCCGAGAAACTCTCCGACCGCTATCCCCTTTTCACCGATCAATCTGACCGCAATATAGCAAAAGAAGGATCGGGCTTCCGAGGCGGAACCCGTCTTCGTTCTTCTCAAAATTGAATTGGGCTCGACTTCGAATAATTTACCGGCGATTTTCTGGATTTCAAGCAAGGTTAATTTTGGCGGAGATATTGCTTTCAGGTTTGCATCATGCTGGAGTGCCTCAACAAAAGCTCCACTCCCCAACACCCGGTCATCAAAACTTTCCATCTCCTCTTCCAAACCGGAAGCCTTCTGACTTCTGCGCAAACCACCTCCAACCAGTTCCGGCCTTTTTCCAAGAGGAACTCCATCAGCGACAAACTGCCGATAGTTTCTCCGAGCATCCGAAAGATTTTCACCAAACAGCCGTAACACCTCATCGGTGACCTGGCCGACAAGCTTCCCCTTCCCGAGCAATACCGCATGCCCGGACCAGGGATAGGCGCCGAGAAATTCCAGATCTGAAACGATTTCCGCTCTCAATGGGTTAAGATGAATATAGCGAATCAATTCAAGAAGATAGACCTCCTCTTCGCAGATAATCGATTTATAACGGTTCTGGAACAGATGCCCGCTTCGACGATGGCGATGATTAAAATTTACCGCATAGCCGGTTAAAAGACGTCTCATAAAGCGGGATAGCTCTATCCGATTGCAACGGAGAAGCAGATGGAAGTGATTGCCGAGCAGGGCCCAGGCAAAGCAGTCGGTGCCGGTTTCTTCAAGCAGGGATGAAAAACGGGCAAGAAAAATTTGCCGGTCATAATCATCAATGAATATTTTCCTGCGCTCTATGCCTCGAACAATCACATGTTGAAGCAATCCGGGTATGTCTATTCTTGCTTTTCTCGGCATAACGACGATTGTAACGATATAAAACGGTTAAGTCAATAAATGATTCCTGAGAAGTAACTACCTCAAATCACCGCTACATGTTATAGTGTGGCATGTATAAAAAAACAAATCCCCAACAGTCTTTATTCGGTGTAGAATTCCAGCTACCTTCTTCGTTGAAAGCAAGATTGGAGAAATCTTGGGCACACTTGTTTCGGGTCGAAGTCCTGCCGGTTTTGCTTAAATCTGAAGATAGCTTTTCTACTCTTTACGGTACAACAGGGCGGCCAAATTTCAGTGCTGCCCGCATGCTCAGTCTCTGCCTTCTTCAAGAGCTTTACGACTTTAGCGACCAACAGGCGCTGGACACCTTTGGCTTTGATGTCCGCTGGCACTACGCGTTAAATGTTATACCCCAAGATGCGTATTTGTCCCGTCGTTCTTTAGTCGAATTTCGCAGGAGAATAGCAGAAAAAGATCCGGAGATGACAATAGTCCGCACTATATTTGAAGACATCAGTAAAGCCGCCATTCAACAGCTTGGCTTATCAACCAGCGAACAACGCGTTGACTCAACCCATATCACCTCAAACATACGTAACCGTGGCAGATTGGACTTGTTCCGGAAAACAATCGAATTGTTTCTCAATAGTTTGAGCGAAAAGGATTTTTCAGGTATTCCCGCAGATATCAAAGAGTGGTACCAGAATAAACCCGACGGTTGGTTTGGGATGTGCCAGGCTCAGAGTTCAGCCAAACTAGAACAGCTTGCAAGATATTTATATGACCTGGTTATCCGATTTGAAAATGATTTAGAGATCACTTCCAACGAACCCTATCAACTCCTTGTCCGACTGTTAAGTGAGCAATGCAAACTCATAGATACCCCAGGTCAGGCTGACAATGGTGTTGAAGACAATAGAGTAGAAATTAAAAAAAAGACCGAGGGAGAAACTCTGCAATCGCCATATGATCCGGATGCATCTTTTGGTCACAAAGGGAAAGGTTACAGTGCCCATATCACTGAAACATGCAATAACAAAGGCAAGAGCGAAATCATAACCGACTACGAAGTCCATGGCGCAGCCCGTTCTGATATTGGCAAAGCAAAAGACGTACTTCAACGCCTTAAATCTGTAGGTTTAAAACCAGAAACGCTGTTTGCCGATGGTGGTTATCCATCAGTTCCTTCAGCCTACGAAGTGACAGAAGATTGTGTTGATTTTATGGCTCCAGTAAATCGGAGCCGTCTCTCCGATGATATGATTGGTAGAGATCAGTTCCAATTTGATAAAGATGGCCTTGTTTTGTGCTGCCCGGCACAACATAAGCCTATAGATCATCGGATGCGAAGTGCAAACAATCAAAAAGGTAGTTCGCTGCATGCCATCTTCAATGGGGATAATTGTCGTGTTTGCAGCAAGCTTAATTTATGCCCTGTAAGGGCTCCAAACAACCGCAAACGAGGTTGCAAACCTCAAGATACAGTTGGCAACTTCAGGTTGGAAATCACACCACAGCTTATCCTGCGCGATAAAATGTTTGCCGAGCAGCAATCAGAGCACTGGAAAGAACGATATAAAATCCGATCAGGTGTCGAAGCAACGATGTCTGAACTCAAAAGAACTCATGGCATTGGCAAATTGAGAGTAAGACGATTGCCCAGGGTCCATTTCGCAGTTGCCTGTAAAGTGATTGCCTGCAACGTAAAACGCTGGGCTAAAGGGTATGCTGCAGGCCCATACTATCGTGTTTATTGCTTATTTAGGCATGTATTTGGTCATGTATTTGGTCTGTTTTGGGAATTAAGCGAGATCAGAGGGAGGGAATTAGCCTTCCTTGTTTAAAGGATGACTTTGTTGAGAGCTTTGAAAATCGGATTATTTTTATGAAGAGGAAAACGGCTTACTTCTCAGGAATCAATAGTAACAATGAATTAACAACAAGATTTTTTCACATTCGTTCGAAATGACACCTTTTTTGTCCTTTTCACGAAAGCATCAAATTTGATGAGTTTTTAAAAAGTCGCCAAAGATTAATGGAGCCTGCTCCAACCCGAAGGTAAAAATCAATAAGTCGTACGCTCGCCTGATTCGCCGCGATAGTCATACCCCGCCAGCATCATTCCTGTAGATAAGTATTCTTTTCCAGCCCTGTATTTCCGGGATTGTGTCAATTGGCAGGGTCCGGGATTTTTCGCGCATCTGGCTTGGCGGTGTCCTCGGATGGATTTCCGGCAACTGCCGTTTTCTTTGTAAATTCCCGTCTGTTATAAGTCTTCTGTTCAGGCAGATCCAGCAATTACCTATCGGCAGGCAGGCCTGGTCGCCCGGACTCGAAAGCTGAGCCCGGGATGGGTTGCCAGTTTGTGGTGCCCTGCAAGTAACGCCGGATCGGTCGGCAAGCGATTTTTTTTTCAAGGTTATTTCTTTTACTCATCCCTCAGTCGGACCGCTTGCGATTAGACACCCCCCCTTCATCGGTCGGGATTCCGAGAATTGGTGATCGAGACAAGGCAGTCGCACCTGACAACTTCCTCTACGCTTAGGGTGGAGCTTCATTGCTTCTTTGCTACGATATATTTCGATTAGGTCCCGGTCGGGAAACGTGCTTCATTTCAGAAACATAGGTAAAGCCAGGGCGGGCAAGGTTGGCGGCAGAAGAGGGGGAAATCTCAAAGGGGTGGGTCCTGACCGATACCCATAAAAAAAGGCCGGCGGGGCTGAAGCCCCGCCGGCCTGACGCTACAGGTCGTGCTTTTCAGACTGCGTGCAATGTTCTGCTACGCGGATCAGTCTTGGACATGACACTTGTTGCACAGCGAACGCTGGCTGGCGCCGTACTTGGTCTCAACATCGATAACTGCGTTGTCGCCATAATAGGGGGCGGCTCCGCCAGCTATATCAACATCAGGTGAATGCAACACTGCCGAATGAGCGAGGAACTCGGTGTCGAAGTCCCATCTACCCATATTGTTAAAGGCGGAAGCATGGGCGCGATGACAGCTCAGGCACATAACCTGGGCGGTGGCGCCCGGACCGTTGGTATCTGTCGCGGTAGCCGCAATCAGGTCGGCGCGGGTTCCACCGGTCTCAAATGGTACCAGCGGATCGTATGCGGTTGCGGAAGTACCGGTGAAATTGCCGGTTGCGACATAGGCGTTGTAGTTGGCATCGTAACCGTCCTTGCTCAGCAGAACGGAGGTCGGATGCTTGCCGGTGGCAGCGTCGGGGGCGGTGTTCAGGTACTCGTCATGGCAGTTGGCGCACCACTCGGACATACCGGAAGCGTAGCGGCTCCAGGCCCCGTAGGAAGTGGAATAGCTGTTTTGAGAGATGGCAATGGGGGCGCCATTCGAGAAGGCAAACCCGTCATTAATGTTATGACCAGCCTCGTACATACTGTCGCCGAGGAGACGGAAGTTGCCCACTACACCGGTTGTAGCGGTGCCAGTATAGGAACCGGAGACATCGACCGGCGCTCCACCGCCCTTGGTGCCGTCGTTAACCTGGCCATGGGCGTCATGACAGCTGGTGCAGCCGAGCAAGGCCGGGTTGTAGCCCAGGGAGCTGCCCGGAGTTGTCAGATTGGTGGCGTCTGCCGTCCAACCGAAGTCGACGGCGACAACGTTGTGACCGAAATTATCGGGGTCGGCGGTATAGGTGGTGCCGCGGACATCGTAATCGTAGGCCTGGGACAACCAGCCGAAGTCACCGCCGGTATTGAGGTTTGAGCCGTCGGAGCTGGCGATGTGGTAGCCGCCCTTGCCGTTATGGCAGTTCAGACAGGTTGAGCTGGCATCGGTGCCTTTCATCAGCGCTTCGTTCGGAGCAGCTGCCGTACTGATTACATTACCCAATGCATCAAGCTCGCCTTGGCCAATCGGATTTTCCGGAGAGTTGTGCATGGAGTGACAACCGTCACAATGGGCAACACCGCCGCCATGGAAAGCCATGGCGGAAGCGGCGGTAAGAGTGAACATCCCTACTGCTGCGGCTAAGACTAAATGTTTCGTTTTCATTAATTTACCCCAAGTAAGTTAATTTTTTTTCCACTTATCCCTAAATAAGCTGTTTGATTCCCATCTGGTGATGGGTTGCCCAATTCCCTTGGGACTTTTTATTCCGAAGTGCTTACACCGAAGCGTTTACTCCGAAATCTTTACTCCGCAATTTTTTGGGTGGCGCACCTCCTTAAAAATTTGATTTTTATCCCAATAATTTGGATTTGATAGCGAAGATCCCACCAGCCAGTTCCGATTGATCAGTTTCGGGCTGATCGAATCGACCGCGTGGTGACAAACTTGTTCGTATATAGAGCAAGGTCTATGCCATAGGGACTGCAATTGTGAATTAGTGCGTTGAATCAGGATGTTGCGCGAATGAATGACTGCGGGTTGTAATTTGTTGGTGCGGCGATTTGGGGATTTGACCAGATTGACTTGGGGATTTGACCAACTCGATGCTGGCACCCCAGCTTGCATGCTATGAAGGGAGTAATAGAGGATGATTCTTGATTAGAAAGTACTCTTTTGCTACGAATTGGAGTGGAGAGCAGTGACTATTGATAAATAGTTGGCAGGCGATGAGCCGGAAAAAGTAAAATCGCGCAGTTTGCCGTTTCACCAGTAAATTATTCGAACTCAAACAGCAAGAAAGGCGGGGCGATTGATTTAGTGGGCAAAAAGCTCTGGCTGGAAGCTGAATCCGGAACGGCTATTGTAGTTTCCGTGATTGGGGTGGAAAATCGTCGCTGTCAGGGTGTTTTGATGACGGATTCACGAATTTAGGGGGAAGAAAAGAGGGAGCAGTCCCGCTTGAAGATCAGGGCGGCAGGGCGTAAGGGAACTTCGCATAACAGAGTCTTAGTTGATCTTATATTTCTTTACCTGATAGCGAAGGGTGTCGTAGGTCATTCGCAAAAGCTTGGCCGCCTTGGTCTGGTTGTTGTCCGCCATAGCCATAGCCTGTTTGATTAGATCCTTTTCCACTTCTTCAAGCGCTAATCCCGTGGGGGGAAGCACTACATAGTGCGCGCCACGCTTTTCTTTAAAAGGCCCGCGAACATCCATGTTCTCAAGGACAACGCGGCGCTCAAGGACATTGCGCAGTTCCCTGACATTGCCAGGCCAGTCATAGGAGCATAAATCCCGCTCCTCTTCCGCGGTGAGGCCTTTGACATCTTTTTTGAAGTATTTTGAGGAAAAAAGATTGAAAAAATGACGGATTAACAGAGGAATATCCTCCTGCCTCTCCCGAAGCGGGGGGATTTCCAGATGAAAAGTGCTCAGGCGAAAGAACAGGTCGCCCCGGAATTCTTTTTCATCCACGGCCGTTAGAAGATCCTTGTTGGTGGTGGCGATGACGGTCACATCAAGAGGAATGTCGACTTTGCCGCCCAGTCTTCGCACCACCCGTTCTTCCAGGACCCGCAGCAGTTTACTCTGGAGGTCAAGGCGCATGTCGCCGATCTCGTCAAGCAGGATAGTTCCGCCATTGGCCAACTCAAACATACCCTTTTTGTCCGCTTTGGCATCGGTGAAGGAATACTTGGCATGTCCGAATAACTCACTCTCGATCAGGTTGTCCGGCAGAGCCGTGCAGTTGACCGTTATGAAGGGGATATATTCGGTCTCGTCGGGATCGCCCGCATGCAGCATATCATGGATGTAGCGGGCCAGTACCTCTTTGCCGGTGCCGGATTCTCCGGTAAGGAGGACGGTGTTTGCACGGGCCTCAGCCAGTTTGCCGGCTTTGTCCAGGATATCCAGGATAGCCGGGGATTTGCCCACCATATCCTTTTGAGCCTTGCACTCTTCCGATTTCCGGAGGTATTCGACCTCTTCGCGGAGCTTTGCTTTTTTCAGAATCTCGTTGATGACAATTTTCACTTCCTCAATGTTGAAAGGCTTGGTGAGATAGTCGGCGGCTCCGATTTTCATCGCCTTGATTGCCGATTCAGCGGTATCGTCAGCGGTCAGCATGATAACCGGAGTATCAAGTTTTTCATTTTTGAGTTCTTCGAGGATCTCGAGGCCGTTCAAATCATCATCGAGATGGATGTCAAGCAGCAGTAGGTCGGGTTGCCATTCGGCAATTTTAGGGACAATGCCCTTGGCGCTGCTGTGGACCTGAGTCTCGTAACCTTCTTTCTTCAGTGCCCTGGAAAGCATGGAGATTATGAGCATGTCGTCATCAACAAGAAAAATCCTTCCCTTATGCCTCATTGCTCAATAACCTCGGTTTTGGCGTGATGTATCGGTAATGTAATGATAAATGTTGTTCCAGCCCCGGCGGGGTTGTTCGCCACCGTAATATTGCCGCCGTTATGCTGCTCGACCAGTCGCTTGCAGATAGCAAGGCCCAGACCGGTACCATGGGACTTGGTGGTAAAAAATGGTTTAAATATTTTCTCGAGGGACTGGCTGTCTATTCCCTTGCCGTCATCGGAAACGGCAATCTGGATTGTCGCCTCGGAGATTTTCCTGGTCCGTACGGTTATGGTGCCCTGGTGCGCAATTGCATCCCCGGCATTAAGAAACAGATTCAGGAGTATCTGTTGCAACTGGCTGGGATCGGCAATTATTTTCGGTACCATTGAGTCATAGTCCCTGACAAATTCAATTTGTTTATGGGCATCTGCCGGCGTGGCTCTGAGGGAGTATTGAGCCGTTTTGATTGTCGTCTCCAGAACCTGATAAACATCAAAGGGCACGGATTCCGGCTTGGGAGGCCGCGCATAGTTGAGCAGGCTTTTAAGCAGGGCATTGATTCTATCGATTTCGTTAACGATCTGGAGAAAAATTGCCTTATCTTCCTGGTTAAGGTCAAGCTCTTGACTCAGCACCTCAACGGAGACCTTGACGCCGGCCAGGGGGTTTTTTATTTCATGGGCCATGCCGGCCGCCAGCTCGCCCACCGCGGCCAGCCGTTCGGCTTCCTGTAGTTTGTTATATTGGTCATGCAGGGAGACTGTCATGTTGTTAAAAGAAGAAGCCAGTTCGCCGAATTCATCTTTCAGCGGTTCCGTTATAAGAAATTGTTTTTCTCCCAATTGAATCTTCCGGGTGGCCTCGGTCAGTACCGACAGGGAGTGGGAAAACCCTTTCATAAAAAAGAATGCGGTAATGATGAGAAGGAGGGGGCCTATCGTTACCAGAAATATGTGTATATTTTTGGTATTGGAGATGCTGGTTTTGGCAATGGAAGCTTCTTCCGTGGCCGTCTGGCTGGAGGCGGCAATGATATGGGCAACCTGGTCCGTTAAATCAGAGCCCCGCGCGTAGGTGTTGTTAAGTTCCTGCAACTGGCGCTCAGGATCGGCCTTGAGGGTATACACCCTGCTCAAGCCGCCCAGATATTGCGTGATGTCAACACGGAGGGCTTCGACGCGGTCTTTCATCGCCGCGGTATGATGACAGCTTGAGCAGGCATGAAACTCTTGCTGCATATCGCGTACATGCTGTAAAAGTACGTTTGTCTTTACCGCATGGGGGCTGTTCTTGAGGAGCAGATCCGTCTGGATCACTTCAATCTTGTTTAAAAAAATCTTTTTCTCAAAATCCATCTGCTGAAGTGTAATAATGTTCTGCAGAGTGTTTATGATTTGGTTGAAGGTGTTAGTTAGATAAAAACCGCCTGCTGAAAAGAAAATTATGATAAACAGAAGCCCTAAAACAATTTTATTCTTCATAGAAATTTGCTTATTTCATTTGAGATTAATCTGCTGAGAGATTGTTTGGAGCCCCGTAATTAGAAAGATTCAGCCCCGTATCCTTGCTGTATTCAAAAACGGGGGCATAATCTTCCGCGGATGTTTCAATAAATTTAACCGCTCCGAATTTCTGTAAGGCTTGAAGTCCTTCCTCGTTCTGATGCATGGTCAGCAGGGCTTCCCGCAGTTTAGCTTTTAATGCTTCATCGGTTCCGCGGCTGACCAGCAGGGTATTTTCCGGAAAAGGGGCAGAAATTGCCAATATCCTTAACTTATCCACTATCCTGTTATCCGACACCGTAAGCCTGTAAAAAATGGTGTCTTTTGCAGCTCCTATGTCAGCTCTGTTATTGATTACATCCAGGATGGCGTCCTCATGCGTGCCGCTATAAAATATCTCCCCGAGCCAGGAAGAAGGGTCGTCAATATCGTTTTCCTTAAAGTAGCGCAAGGGGAAAAGCCAACCGGCAGAGGTGGCCTTGTCGGGAAAAACAAAAGTTTTGTCCTTCATGTCCCGTGCCGTTGTAATGCCGCTATCTCTTCTGGTAAATATCAGGCCGCGGTAGGTTGAGATTCCATCAGCATTTTGCGGCCTGGCCAGGGGCTCGGCTCCCATTCTTTTCATGACCACCGCTCCCGTAAAGCTGCCCAGAAAAAAACCGTCCAGTTCCTGGGTCTGGATCTCTTCGATAATGTTTCCATAGGTGGTCAGCATCCGCAATTCAATGTCTAAACCAAGCTTCATGGACAGATAGCGGGCAAGGGGTTCATACCTCTCTCTCTGCCGAAAAATATTCTGTTCAGGGACAATCCCGATACGGAATTCTCGATTGACATCTAAATCGGAAGGCTCAGGTCCGTTCTGTTGTTGATCCTGGCAGCCGGACATGACAAGGCCAAAAATGCACGCCGCAATGAGGAATCGAATAAGTTGAGAAAGAAATTCGCACATTTAATATTTTAACACATATTTTTCGAAACAGCTATTTAACAATAACCTGAATCCGTGAGCGTTCGAGAACGGTGCAGATGCAAGGCGGCAACAATGTTGATAATACTTATGGTATATCAACGAGTTGCCAACGCGGCAGATGCGCCGATATCGGGCGCCCCGCAGGGCGGCGGGTGAATCGAGACGAAACAGTGAAAAAACGATTATTTTACGTAACAAAAAACTGATAAAATAAAATTCACCTAGAAGCCGTCACGGATTCAGAAAGATGTATCAAAGAGATAGCTACAAAGTAATTATGATTTGCGGAAATTCAAGACTGGCAAACTCGCAAAAAGACTCGGGATGGCTAAACAGTGAAAACAATGGGAGGGTCGGGGAGAAAAGATCCCGCGATAACCGGACCGCCAGCCAACAGGCTGCTGTCCGGCCAAGGCATTAACAAGCGAAATAAAGAAGATAAAGGGGCCGGTGGTCTTCCTGCCGGCTTGCTTGGTAAACGAAATTCCAGCCATAAAAAAAAGCCTCCGCGCTACCAAGGTTTGCACCGGTAGAAGTCAAGAGGCTGTAACAATCCGATAATTAAACAATATCGATGGTTATCTGTAACTGGCGGAGAGAGAGGGATTCGAACCCTCGGTGGAGTATAACCCCCATGAAAGAACAGGTCACTCAGATGATCGTGCTCGAGCTGCGCCGCAGGGGAGTAGAGGTAGGCGAGATCTCCAGCAAACAGTATGCCAAAAAGCTTTCGGGAAAAACGAGGTATTCAGGATGAGAACAATTGAAATTGGACGTCTACTGAGAGCCGGCACGACCGGGTTCGTGGTCGAATGCCGCGTTTCACATCTCACTACCCCTTCGTTTGAGGGGTTGGTCCAGGTTCCCTTAGAAAATAGCTACCAAATATACGGCCTGATTTACGA
>JAWOIQ010000013.1:0-3024 GCA_046484585.1 Desulfurivibrionaceae bacterium | reverse complement strand
ATCAAGCCGAGCGAATTTCGCGTCGGTCTCACCCCCGAAGCTGTGCGCGAATATGTCGCCGCAGGACACCGCGTGATCGTTGAAACCGGGGCGGGCCTCGGGATCGACAAGGATGACGAAACCTATCGCAAAGCCGGGGCCGAGGTGGTGGATGGCGCCGCCGAAGTCTTCGCCCGCGCCGAGATGGTGGTGAGGCCGGCGTGCCAACAGCAACCAGGTGTGGAGTGCCACCGCCTATCTGTTGGCACATGAGTTGATGGAGAAGCGCCTTGTCGATATTGTATTCGTCGTATTTTTGCTGAATGTCGTTCAGCAGGCGGGTGACATTTTTGTGCAGACACTCCTCGCCTTCGCGCTTCATGAAGTTGATCTCGCCGCAATTGCGAAACAGCGGATCGATAAACCAGGGATCGATCTCGGCCATGCGGGCGAATTCCTGGGCCACCGAGCGATAGTGGGCAAAGTGCTCCGATTTGAGGCGATCGGCCCAGCCCAGATTCAGCGGCGGGATCACCTTTTGTTCCAGGCTTTCGAGAATGGCCGGGCGGCCGCCGGAGAGGTCGTTATTGAGCAGGACCACGCAGGGATCGAAGTCGCCGAGGGTCAGGCGGTTGTCCCGGCGTTCGGGTTTTTCCAGCCGCACGCTGCGGCCCGAGTCCAGTTCGATCGTCTGGGGCAGGGGGAGCTCCTCGTTCAGACTGGCGATACGCACTTCAAAGCCGCCTTTGCGAATGATCTCGGTCAGGGTTGCCACGCTCTCCAGATAATAGGGATTACGGGTGTGGCTTTCGGGGATAATCAGTACCTTGGCGGCATCGGGACAGACCCGTTCGATGGCCGCCTGGGCGGCCTGAATGCACAGGGGCATGAAGGCTTCGTTGAGGTTGTTGAAGCCGGCCGGGAACAGGTTGGTGTCCACCGGGGCCAGCTTGAAACCGGCGTTGCGCAGATCGACCGAGGCGTAAAACGGGGCCGGGGTCTTGACCCATTCGCTGCGGAACCAGGCCTCGATGCGTGCCTGGTGAGTCAGCAGGTGGGACTCGATATCGTGCAGCGGACCCGAGAGGGCCGTGGTCAGATGGGGGACAGCATGCAGGTGCTCAACGCTCATGGATTTTCTCGCTGGCTTTTCAGGGGTCAAATATAGTGAAATACTACCCCAAGATGGCTCAAGTGTCCTGTTACACGTCCGGCGGTTTCCTTCTCGCCCTGTTGAGGGCGTCATTAAGAGGTGCGACAGGACACCCGACTCAGGCCATATCCACCGTCAATATATCGGTGAGAAAAATAAAGTATCGTCACGACCTGCCGTTATAGCAGGAGTACGCCGACAAGACCGGCATTCTCCCGACCCGGAGCCCGGACCGCCGCCGCACAGAAACGAAATTATCGAGAAAATCTACGGACTTATGGATTGTTTCTCAAATCTGTGTTAAATATCGGCGACACTGGGCTATACTGGGTTTAATGAGAATGAGAACAATTTCCAGTCGGTCTTGATTTTCAATGCAGGTGCACACGGGTGTTGGCAGAGCAAGCAATGACAGACAGTTATGAAGGTCTCAAGGTCCTGGTGATCGATGACAGTAAAACCATCCGCCGGACCGCGGAGACTCTGTTGAAAAAAGTGGGGTGTGAGGTGATTACCGCCGAGGATGGCTTCGAGGCCCTCTCCAAGATTGCGGATACCCATCCGGACATCATTTTCGTCGATATCATGATGCCGCGGCTTGATGGTTACCAGACAACCGCTTTGATCAAGAATAACAAGGTCTTTCGGGAAACCCCGGTGGTCATGCTCTCCAGCAAGGACGGGCTGTTTGATCGGGCACGCGGACGGATCGTGGGCTCGGAGCAATATCTGACCAAACCCTTTACCAAGGAAGAATTGCTCGGGGCGATCAAGAGTCTGGTGCTGGAGTAAATCCGACAACAACTCGTCACGTGACGGCAAGATTCTGTTCAGTTCAGTGTTTAGGAGGTTTAACTAAATGGCGCGCATATTGATTGTCGACGATTCCCCGACCGAGACCCATGTGCTCAAGGGAATGCTGGAGAAAAACGGCCACCAGGTCGATGCCGCGGATAATGCCGAAGGCGGGATTGCCCGCACCAAGGAAACCCGTCCGGATCTGGTATTGATGGATGTGGTAATGCCGGGGATGAACGGCTTTCAGGCCACCCGGGCGCTGACCAAGGATCCCGATACCCAGAATATTCCGATTATTATCGTGACCACCAAGGATCAGGAGACGGATCGGGTCTGGGGGATGCGTCAGGGCGCCAAAGATTATATTACCAAGCCGGTCGATGAGACGGATCTCAATAATAAAATCAACGCGGTACTGGGCGGCTGAGGGATATGTCGGCAGTCCGGAGTCAGGAGCCGTTTGCGCTGCTGCGGGATATCGAGATCCGCAGCCAGCAAAAAGCGCTGGGGCTGCCACAGAAGGCGGAAGTACGCCGCACCTGGTCGGGTATCGGTTTTCGCCTCGGGGAGCAGCGGCTGGTCTCGCCGACCGATGAGGTGCTTGAGATCCTCAAGTTTCCTTCGCTGACCCGGGTCCCCAGTGCGCTTTCCTGGGTGAAGGGCATTGCCAATATTCGCGGCAGCCTGGTACCGGTGATGGACCTCAAGGCCTTTCTGGGCGAGGAGCCGATCAAACTGCAGCGCGAGTCGCGGGTGCTGGTGATTCAGCAGGGCGGTTTTACCAGTGGCCTGCTGGTGGATGAAGTGTTGGGCATGCGGCATTTTTTTGAGGAAGAGCGCAGCGACCAGTCGCCGGAGGTGACCCCCAATCTGGCGGTTTATCTCACTGGTGCGTTCAAGCAGGGGAACAATATCTGGGGCATTTTCGATATGCGCAAACTCGCGAAGAGTCCCCAGTTTATGGAGGTCGCCTCACGCGGTTAGGGGCGTCGTGTCCCCTGGCCGGGATGGCGGCTGTCGCCATCGATAAGGAGCGGCTCCACCAGGAAACTGCACACCGGTTGTCAGAAGTCTCTACTCTCTACACCCTTGCC
>JAWOIQ010000009.1:0-4172 GCA_046484585.1 Desulfurivibrionaceae bacterium | reverse complement strand
GTCTGGCCGACCGCGCGAAACGCATCCAGGTCGAGGAATCCCTGCGGTAGCCCGAGCCCGTTCTCGGCCGGCGACGAGGTCAGCAGGTCGTAGATCATGGCCGCGGGATTCGCGTCGCCACCGATGTTCTCCGCACCGCCCGTGAGCCCCAGGGCATTGGGACACCGGCGGACCACGGCCGAGACCGCCTTGATGTACGGGCTCGTGCCCAGGTAGACGTGCCGGAAGACGGCATGGCTGACCCGCCGCCAGGCGGGCAGGGCCTCTCCGATCTGCGCCTCGAGGTAGTCGTCCGGCTGCTGGGTGGCCGTGCCGCGGTAGACGTAGATGTGGCCGCGGACGCCGCCGTCGGATTCGTCACCGCCGAAGAGATTCATCTCGTCGACGTAGATCTCGGTCCGGTCGCTGGCCGGGGTATAGCTCACGTTCTGGGGCACCCGGTCGTCGAACCTGAGCTCGACGATCTCGTCGATCTCCCCGCTGCAGAGGACGAGCTGCATCCCGAGCGAATAGCGGTACCCGACAGTCACGGGCCGGGAGGGTGGGGGAGGGGGCGACGGCGAAACGGCAGGCGGATGATTTTCCGGAGCCGGTTGCGGGATGGATCGGGCTGTGTTATAGGTTGGGGCGGCTGGGGGCCTTAACCCCATGCCCTTCCATGGTCAAGAGTTCGGCCATGTTTATTGATATGGGAGCCATCTTCGGATGGCTCCTTTTTTGTGGACGCGCTCAGGAATCGACCCGGGGGCCGGTGATTTTGCTGATCGTCCTGTAGCTGTCGTAGTTCCAGAAGAAAGAGATTCCGGTCGAGAAAAGGCTTTTGGTCCGGATGAAGGTCTTCAGGCCTCGTTTCAGGGAGGGCAGGGGCGAGGAGACGGTCCGGTAGGCGTCAATCAGCCCCTGGTAGAGTTCCTCGGGCCCCATGTGCTTGGGTTGGAAGACCGGTTCGAAGATATTGTAGGCCTCCCAGTCCTTGGGGTAATCGTTGAGGAGCAGGCGGTTTTCAGCGGCCAGCTGGCGGTAGAGGGCGGTGCCGGGCAGGGGGGTCTGGATGCTGAGCTGGACGGCGTCGACCTCGGCCTCCATGATGAAATCGAGGGTCCGCTTGAAGGTGTCGGCGTCGTCGCTGTCGGTGCCGAAGATAAAGCCGCCGACGATGGCGATGCCGTGGTCGTGGATCTTGTTGATGGCGTCCTTGAAGTTCCGGGTGGTGGGCCGCATGTTGACCTTTTTGCCCATGGTACCGAGAATTTCCTGTTCGATCGACTCAAAGCCGATCAGGAAGGCCTTGGCGCCGGAGTCGGCCGCCGCCTTCAAGAGGCCGTCGTGCTCGACGATATTCAGGCAGGTCTGGCCGCCCCATTCCTTGTTGCACTCCTTTAACCGGTCGAACAAACGGAAGGCCCGGTCGATGGAGTTCTTGCCCGAGCCGATGATATTGTCGTCAATGATGAAAATACGTTTGTCGGGGATAGCATTGATCTCGGCGATGACGTTGTCGATGGCTCGCATCCGGTACTGGCCGCCGTTGAACAGGGTTACCGAGCAGAACTTGCAGTTGTGGGGGCAGCCCCGGGAGGTCTGGACGGTCTGGACGAAATATTTGTTTGACAAAAGATCCCGGCGCGGCGCGGGCAGATTGGTGATATCCGGGCGTTGTGCGACCTGGTAGAACTTTTGCATCCGACCCGCGGTAAAATCCTCGAGCAGCCGGGGCCAGAGTTCCTCTCCTTCACCGATCACCACCGCGTCGGCGTAGCACCCCGCCTCTTCACTCATCATCGAGGGGTGGATGCCGCCCAGCACCACCGGCACCCCGCGTTTGCGGAATTCGCCGCAGATCTTATAGGCCCGGGGAGCCAGAGGGGTCATGCAGGTGATCCCGACCAGGTCGACCTCGGCGTCGTAGTCGATGTCGTCGAAGGCCTCGTCGATGATTTTGACCTCGTAGCCGGCGGGGGTGTGGCTGGCGATCAGTCCCAGATTGAGGGGCGGCAGGGCCAGAACCCGGACGTTTTCGAGAAGCTTGGTGCGGTAGGCCGGGCTGATCAGCAGTATCTTCTTCATGGTGGTTCTCCTGTCATCTCAACTTTCTGACTTGTCTTATGGTATTGGTTTGCTGTCCTCCGTGATGAGAAGCCAGGAGCCAGAATCCAGAAGCCAGGAGCCAGGAGCCAGAATGACTGATTAAAGCTTTTCTATTGGATTCTGACTCCTGGCTTCTGGATTCTTGTGGAACACAGGCACGAAAAAATCGCCAAAACCCTTTTATTATCGGGAGATTAACCAAACTCAGAAAGTTGAGCTTGTTATTTTACGGCCTCGGCCAGTTCCACATACAATTTTTTTTCGTCGGCGGCGATTTCACGAAGGATCGCGGCCATCGCCGCAAAGCTGTCATCAACTCCGGCTCTCCCCTTGCAATTGCGGGCCGCCCGGACCGCAAACTCCCGCCAGCGGTCGCCGATCGCGGTCATTCTCTGGGAAAATTCGATAAAGCGGGGGTCTTCGAGGTGGGCTGCCGCCTCCTGTAAAAAGGCGGCATAGATGAAACGGAAGCCGGCGCCGCCGGTGCCGATCTCTTCCTGCATTCTGATCAGCTGGCCCAGATGGAGCAGGGAATTTTCCTCGCCGAGTTTGGCGGGCCATCTCTCCAGCCGTCCGGCCAGGAAACGGATACCGGAAATGCCGATGATCGGCAGGGGATATTTCAGCATGGCCCTGGTGGCGGTTCTGATCCCGTTCCTGATCGCCTTCGGAAAATCCAGCCGCTCGGGAACTTTGTCCAGGCTGTACATTTTGCCCCTTGGAGCGAGGGCGCCCTTGGCGAAGCGGGCTCTTCGGAGATCGTCGGCCTGGCAGAGCACCGGCTCCGGGAAGACCGGATCGCTGATCAGGTAGTTGTCGCCTTCCTTGCCGAACACCACCAGGTTATGCATGTTGAAGTGGAACCGGTAGGCGTCGGGGAAGTAGGGGAGCCACCAGGCCCCGGTCTGCAGGCCGACCGGTACGCCCGCGGCGATGGTGTCGTCAAGAACCCGCATGGCGAGTTGCTGGTCGCGGAAGCGGCGGGCCGTTATCTTGATGCCGAGCTCCCCGGTGACCTTTTTGAAAACCGAACCGGCGGCGATCCGGAAAGTGGTCAGCGGCAGATTGTTCAACCTGATAAAGGGGATGTAGCCGAAAAAGAGTCCCGCCCCGATCCCGAAGACCATGGCCTCGCTGATTTCCACCCCGTAATGGGAGATCAGCCCGGCGGTGGCCCCGTTTTCGCAATGAGCGGACTGGCGGTGTTCGAAGTCTATTTTCATTTCATTGCCGGTCCCGGCCCGGAATTCTGGGTTCGTCAACCAGGCTGATGTCCTGAAGCTCTGCCACGGTAACCTTGAGCAGGCTCGCGTAGCGGTCGAGCAGATCCCGGTTGAGTTTTTTGAATATTCGCGGCTTCAGGTGCCGTCTGACCCGCCAGCGCATCAGTCCCATATATTGGGCGAGCAGGGTGGTATCCATCTGGTTCCGGGTCATGTGATAGGCAAGGGGGGATGCTTCGCCGTTAAGCACCCGGCGGCGGGTGGCTGCGATCTCCTCGGCAATCACTTCCCAAGCCTGGTAGTTGGAGATATTCTTCGGCTCCCAGCCGGCGCTTGGCACTGTGACGTAGCGGCCGTCTTCGTCCACCGCGTAGGCGACTTCTTTCAGGCCGTCTGCTATTCCGTGATCCTGGGGGACTTCTTCCTTGCGCATATTCTTTATCAGGGCGGCCGTCAGGCGGCTGGTCGTTATAAGGCAGTCAGTGAGTTGTCATCCGTAATCGAGCCGTTAATATATTCAATGAAGGCGGAAATTGCCATCCTGAATCGGCGCGGCCGGCTATTTTATTTGGTCAACTTTTTGAGTTTGGTTAATCTCCCGATAATAAAGGGGTTTTGGCGATTTTTCGTGCCTGTGTGCCACGAGAAGCCGGAAGCCAGGAGTCAGAATCCAAGGGAAAAGCTTTAAAATCAGTCATTCCCCAGACTGCTGCCAGAACCTGCGCTCGGCACCCCAGAAGCAGCCCATTCCGAACATGGCCAGCTGCAACCCCTCGGGAAAGGGCGGCCGTGACCGTGACCGACGAGGAATCCCGCGACTATGCCCGCGCGCTTGCGACGCGCGAAGGCATCCTGGTCGGC
>JAWOIQ010000206.1:0-29918 GCA_046484585.1 Desulfurivibrionaceae bacterium | reverse complement strand
CATCTTCAACTGTGTCCACATCACCGGTCCAGTGGACAAACCGATAGTGTTTGGCTGGGCTGGCCGTCAAGTTTACGTCCGTGCCGGCTTTAAAGCTGAAAGTCCCTTCGCTGGGCGATATTATCGAGCCACCTTCTGTGCTAACGATTGTCAGATTATACTCATCAGGGGTAGACTGACATGCCATCATTAGGGCCAGCAAGGATACTAGGATAATCACAAACAAACTATAGCTGCATTTCTTCAACCAAATCACCTCCAGACTACAATTTCATAACACGTGAAAGTCCGACAAGAACATATTGTCCCCAAAATCCGCTAGTAGAGTCCCCCTAAACGGCATGTTACATAAACAATTGGGCAACGGTAGCAGAAGAGAATGCTCAGACACAAATCCTTAGGCAGGTATTCCTGTCCCTGGTTGACCGGAGCGCTCCCTGGGCGTTCAGCCATTGTGCTCCGATTCTCTCTTCATTAAAGCGGCAGGGAAGGCGCAAGAGGTGAGTTGCAATACGCCCGGCTTCGACGGGATGATGAGAGCCATAAGGCCTCTGCTCGCCTCTTATCTTTGTCGCCATCGCTAAATGACATTTTAAGGGATATGTTTCGCCTGATACTCCTAGTAGGGACAGCATTGTAACATAGCCTGCCGTCCCCTCTGTTTACCTGTCAAACAGTCGCCTCTGCACCTTCATCGGCCGATGCGAGAAAGCGCCCAAAGACCGCGACTCCCACAGC
Organism: Desulfurivibrionaceae bacterium; assembly: GCA_046484585.1. GTDB lineage: Bacteria > Desulfobacterota > Desulfobulbia > Desulfobulbales > JAGXFP01 > JAGXFP01. Next base: position 29,180 of record JAWOIQ010000206.1, on the reverse strand, counting down.
AAGGTAGGTCAATCCGACGCCCATGAGCAACACGTCTGGGGCTACCTGAAGTCGCAGCAAGGTCACGATGGCCAGTGGGACGGCAAAGAAACGGGGTTTCCAGAGAAACATGGCGGTATTGAAGGTGGCCGCACACCAGGCGACGGCGATTGTTTGCCAGAAAGCAATCTGTCCAGCACCACCGAGGGAATAGTGCAGTCCGGTGTAAAGGACAAAGCTGTAAAAACTAAAGATTCCGGGCACTTTCGGTGGCTTAGCCTTGCCGACTCGCGGAAGGACAAAGCTCCGTTTGAGCTTGGCTGAGAGTAAGTAGAGAAGTGCGAAGATAATCACCGCAGGTATGATCGCTTCGCTGAGCAGAACTCCGGGATCACCCTCCCCTAGGACGGAAACCAGTATACCGGTACTGAAACCCGCCAGGCCAAGGGCGATGTCGTCAATTCCGCCTACTCCCATTGTTTGTTGGGCAAGCATGCGGGCCTCTGCAAGTGGGAGCGTCGGTTCTTTCTCCTTCTTGACGTGATCCTCACGGAAGGGTGAAAGTCGGGTGTCGGTGCTCATAGGTCACCTCCGGCAGCGTTCTATCTGTTGATACGCGATTATAATAACAAAGTTTCCTAAATAGTACAAAAACGAGGCTGGCTTGCGCCCTCCTCGTTTCTTGATTACAGGTCTGAATTACGCGTGCGCAACTCCGGCGCGGTACTCCCTCAATTTTGCTTCATACATAAGTTCCAGGTCCGGATGCTTCTGAAAATCTTCAGGGGTGACGAGGCCTGCCGGCTTGTCGAATAGGTAGACTCCAGCCCTCTCGAGAACGGTGGCAACGAACTGTGAGCAAAAATAGGCGTAGGGTCTATTGATAGGCCGATGTACCGCGACACCCACCAGCCCCAGCAGACTATACTTGTATTTTTCACGTTCGGCGTCAAACTCGGTGACTGCCTGGCGCAAGCGTATAAGTTCGTCATCGGTCACGCGTAGCTCGAATACCGCGCATGTGGTCTCCTGTTTCAGGGCATACAAGCCTTTGCGCCTGTCTTCTCTGACAAAACCGCCTATGAAAGGGTTGCGTGGCTTCAGCCGCCCAAAGCTATACACTTCGGACAAATCGCTGTCGAAAGCCAAAGAAGAATGGTTGTAAGGCGCCCCTGTACACAGACCCAGTGCTCGCGTGAAGAGGGTTCCCGTATTGGTGAGCAAAATATAGACGTGTTGATTACCGGGACGCATGACGTTTCCTCCTTAAGTCCATGGTGACACCTTGAACTATAGTATCACACCCAACGGGGGAAGTGTACAGGGAAATAAATGCATGTTATGGTAGACATATATTTGATCTATTTTTTTGAGGGGAGACCGATCAGCATGCCTAAGATACTGCTAGTGGATGACGAAAGGGCGTTGGTCAAAGGGCTCAAACTGAGTTTCGAGCGGGAAGGCTATACCATCGTGACCGCCTATACCGGCACAGAAGCCCTGCAGCGCGTAAAGGACGAACAACCGGACTTGGTGGTCCTGGACATTATGTTGCCTGAGCTAGACGGCTTGGAGGTTTGCAAGCGGATACGGCAATCATCCACTATCCCTATTATAATGCTTACGGCAAGAAGCGAGGACATCGACAAGATATTGGGTCTGGAAATGGGGGCGGACGACTATCTCACGAAGCCGTTCAACACTCGGGAGTTGCTGGCCCGAGTGAAGGCCCACCTGCGGCGTCTGGAATGGAACAGCCCAGAGCAACAGCAGTGCACGGAAGCCGGAGCGTTGGTCATTGACCACCTGAAGCGCCGAGTGACCGTTGACGGTAAGGAAGCCGACCTGACCGCCAAAGAATTCGACATTCTGGCTACCCTGGCGGCCAACCCTGGCCGGGTCTATACCCGGGAGAACCTGTTAGAGTCGATTTGGGGGTACAAGTACTTCGGTGATGTGCGCAACGTTGATGTGCATGTGCGCAGATTGCGCGAGAAAATAGAACCTAACCCCGCAGAACCCGAGTATGTTATGACCAGATGGGGTATGGGGTACTATTTCCGGGAACACTGAAATGAGGCTCAGTCTTCGGCTGCGTCTCCCTCTGACGTTGCTGGTTCTCATCTCTCTGACTGCGGCTGGGGCAGCTTTTTCTGTCATGCCCGTTTTGAAGAGCCATTTCCTTCGCGAACGAGAGCAAGCGCTTCTGACCCAGGGTAGCATAATCGCTAATGCTGTGCGAGAGGAGCTACTCACCGACGGCGAGGGCATTGCCTATATCGCCCGCACATTCGCAGAGAGTCTTAGTTCCCGGGTACTCATCGTCGGCCGCGACGCCACGGTGGTCATTGATATATGAAGGTTTCGAGCCGGGAAAGGAGGATTTGCGCGAAGCTTTGTGTACCCTGGGCAATGGCTATTTTGCCGCCAGAGGCGCGGCGGCGGAATCGGAGGCCGACGACATCCATTATCCGGGAACCTATCTCGCCGGCGGGTACAATCGCCTGAAAACGGAGATCGCCGGCCGGGTAATCGAAAACGAAGACCTGGTGAATCTGCCGAACTGGCTGCCCCTCACCTTTCGTATCGATGACGGGGAGTGGTTCGACCTGAAAATGGTCGAAATCCTCTCCTATCGACAGGAGCTGGATATTAAAAAGGGCCTGCTGCTGCGGACCGTGCGTTTCCGGGATGGAAAAAAGCGGCTGGTCACCATGCAAAACCGGCGCCTGGTCCATATGGAAAATCATCACTACGCGGCCCAGGAGACCACCCTGACCGCGGAAAACTGGTCGGGCCGGATCGAGGTGCGCTCCGCCCTGAACGGCCGCGTGATCAACGCGGGGGTGGAACGCTATAAAGATCTCAACGGCAAACACCTTGAACCGCTTGCTACCGAAAAGCTGGACGAAGAGACGATTTACCTCGAAGTCCGGACCAGTCAGTCCAGGATCAGAATTGCCCAGTCGGCGGTAACCCGGATATTCAAAAAGGGCCGGTATTTACCCCTGGAACGGACCACGGTGCGGGAAAGCGGTTATATCGCCCAGCATTTCAGCCTGGATATCGCCGAGCGGGAGTCGGTAACCATTGAAAAAATTGTTGCCCTGTTCACCTCCGGGGATCGCGGCATCTCGGAATGCGGCCTCTCCGCGCGCGAAGCGCTCAAGGAGGTGGGATCTTTCGAGAATCTGCTCGACAGTCACGTCTTGGCCTGGGAGCATTTATGGCGCCATTTCGAGATCAAATTCGAGTCGAACAAAGACAGCAAGGGAGACCGCACCCCCCGTATTCTCCACCTCCATATATTTCACCTGCTCCAGACCACTTCCCTGCACACCAAGGATCTGGATGTGGGAGTACCGTCCCGAGGTTGGCATGGAGAGGCTTACCGGGGCCATATCTTCTGGGATGAACTCTATATTTTCCCCCTCCTTAACTTTCGGATACCCGCGATCACCAAGTCCCTGCTCATGTACCGTTACCGCCGTCTCGATGCGGCCCGCAAATCGGCAAGGGAGGCGGGACACCATGGCGCCATGTATCCCTGGCAAAGCGGCAGCAGCGGCCGCGAAGAAAGTCAGCAGCTTCATCTCAATCCCAGGTCCGGACGATGGCTTCCCGACAACTCTCATCTCCAGCGCCATATAAACGCGGCAATCGCTTATAATCTCTGGCAATACTATCAGGTAACCGGGGACAAGGAGTTCCTCTCCTTTTACGGGGCGGAAATGCTTTTTGAGATCGCGCGTTTCTGGGCAAGCGCCTCCACCTATAATACCGAGGCCGGCCGCTACGAAATCCTCGGGGTCATGGGTCCGGACGAATACCATGACGCATACCCGGATTCGGCAAAACCGGGATTGAACAACAACGCCTACACGAACATTATGGCGGTCTGGGTATTGAGCCGCGCCTTGGAACTGTTTGAGATCCTCGACGAGGTGATCTGTCGGGGACTGTGCGAAAAGATCAGGATCGGTGAGGATGAAAAGCGGCTGTGGCGGGCAATCACCCGCAAGATGAAAGTGCCTTTTCACGACGACGGAATCATCAGCCAGTTTGAAGGCTACGAGCACCTGCACGAATTCGACTGGCAGGCCCACCGGGAAAAACACGGTGACATCCAGCGCCTGGATCGGATTCTGGAAGCCGAGAACGATACGCCGAACCGCTACAAGGCGTCAAAACAGGCCGATGTGCTGATGCTGTTTTATCTTTTCTCGTCCGAGGAGTTGAAGGAGATTTTTGAGGGGCTTGGTTACCTCTTCGAATACGAAACGATTCCGAAAAACATCGAATATTACAACACCCGGACTTCCCACGGCTCCACCCTCAGCCGAGTCGTCCACGCCTGGGTGCTGACCCGATCGGACCGGGCGCGTTCATGGAAATTTTTTCTGGAGGCCCTGGAAAGCGATGTGGCCGACATTCAGGGGGGAACCACGCCCGAAGGCATCCATCTCGGCGCGATGGCCGGCGCGGTGGACATCCTTGACCGCGCCTATACGGGCCTGGCGGTCCGAAACGATGTGCTGTGGTTTAACCCCGTCCTGCCGGAGGAAGTCGGCAGGCTGCATATCCACATCCGCTATCGCGGCCACTCGCTGGAAGTCGATATAACCGGGAAAAAACTCCAGATCAGGGCTCTAGCTTGTGCCGACGGACCGGTGAAGATCGGTTTTGTCGACCGGGTTTTTGAGCTCAAGATGGGCAAGGACCTTGATTTCGAGTTGAGCAGCTGAGATGTAAGCGATCACAGGGTACCGAATCTGCTGTATCATCGGCCAGCTCATGTACAATCAGTACACATCGCAGGTGATGCCTTGCATCTCCACCACACTGTGATCGCTTACCGGCTGGGAGATTTGGCCAATCCAGGGCGGCTTTTCCCGTAATTGGTTACGCTGAGATCGGGGAAAGGACTAAACAGAAACCTTGCCGATCAGCCAGGCCAGGTTCTCCCCCAGGTCCCGCATGGTTTTCACCCCTTCCGCGTCATCCAGCACCTCGCCGGGATTTTTGCCGATCCCGATATTCCAGTAGGAAGAGCCGGCCACGATCATCTGTCCGATCAGAAAGAAGTTGTTCAGGGAGCTGAAGACGTGGGAGGCGCCGGCCCGCCGCACCGCCACCACCGAAGCCCCGACCTTGCGCCGGAAGATATCGTTGTTGGCCCGGCTGACCATGCCGGTCCGCTCGATAAAGGCCTTCATATTGGCCGAGACATCGGCGAAATAGGTGGGTGAGCCGAGGATAATGCCGTCGGCTCCCCGCATCTTGTCGATCGCCTCATTGATCAGATCGTCATCCACCGCGCAGCGGCAGTCCTTGGTCTCGAAGCACTGATAGCATGCCTTGCAGCCGCTCAGGTTAATCCCGGCCAGCTCGATCAGTTCGGTCTCGCCGCCCCGGCTCCTGATCTCTTCCAAAACGATATTCAATAAAGCCGTGGTGTTGCCATTCTTGCGGGCGCTGCCGTTAAAAGCGATGACCTTCATTATTTAACCTCGTTAATTGTTTTTGATTTGCGGAATCTTCCATAAACTCGCAAAAGTCAAAACCGGGATGGCTAAGCAAAAATCGTCAGATTCAAGGCGCGCGAATTTCGAGGAATGAAGCGTACTTCAGTACGCTGCAATGACGAGACAATTTGCAGCAACGCAGGAGCTGGCGATTTTTGCGACGCCATCAAAACTTAATCGATTTTGATCCCCCAGATATCCCTGGCATATTCGCGCACGGTCCGGTCGCTTGAGAACTTGCCCATCCGGGCCACATTGAGAATCGTCCGCCGGGCCCATTCCCGCCGATCCCGGTAAACCTCTTCCACCGCGTTCTGACAGACCAGATAAGAGCCGAGATCCTTCAATACCAGATAGGGATCGTTGGGATCAAGCAGAGTGTCGACGATCGGCTTGAAAAGTTCACGATCCCCACCGCTGAACTCGCCGTTAGCGATACCGTCGATCACCCCGGCTATGGCGGGATCGGCGAGATAGATATCCCCGGGAGATCGCTTCGGCGCCTGTTTTTCGTCTGCCACCTCTCCGGCGGTCATCCCGAAGATGAAGATATTATCCGACCCGACCTCATCCCTGATCTCGATATTGGCGCCGTCCAGGGTGCCGATGGTCAGGGCTCCGTTCAAGGCGAATTTCATATTACCGGTTCCGGAGGCTTCGGTGCCGGCCGTGGAGATCTGTTCGGAAAGATCGGCGGCCGGGAAGATCTTCTCGGCCAGGGAAACCCCGTAGTTGGGGATAAAGACCAGTTTGAGCCGGCCGGCCGTTCGGGGGTCGCGGTTAACCACCTCCCCTACCGAGGTGATCAGCTTGATGATCAGTTTGGCCATGGCATAGGACGGCGGCGCCTTGCCGGCAAAAATCACGGTCCGCGGCACGGTCTCCAGTTCCGGGTCGGAACGGAGCCGGTGATAGAGGTGGATAACATGCAGGATGTTGAGCAGCTGCCGTTTGTATTCGTGAATGCGCTTGATCTGGACATCGAACATGGTATCCGGTGACACCTCGACACCGCAGACCCGGCCGATATAGTTGGCCAGCCGCGTCTTGTTAATCTGTTTGACCGCGCGCCACTCATCGACAAAGCCGGAATCTTCGGCCAGCGGCTCCAGCTGGCGGAGCTGATCGAGATCCACAACCCAGCCCTCGCCGATCCGGCCGCAGATCAGTCCGGCCAGGCCGGGATTGCATTTTAGAAGCCAGCGGCGCTGGGTGACGCCGTTAGTCTTGCAGTTGAAGCGGGTGGGAAAAAACTCGTCAAAAAGCCGGAATATGCTTGATCTCATCAATTCGGTATGAATCTCGGCAACCCCGTTGACCGAATGGCTGCCGACGATGGCCAGGTGGGCCATCCGCACCCTCTTCTCCGGCTCCTCGGCGATGATCGACATATCGCGCAGCCGGTCGCGATCGCCAGGATAACGGGCTGCAACCTCCTCAAGGAAAAGATGGTTGATCATGTAGATGATCTCCAGGTGCCGGGGCAGCAGTTTTCCGAGCAGCTTAACCGACCAGGTTTCCAGCGCCTCCGGCATCAGGGTGTGATTGGTGTAGGCGAAGGTGGCCACGCAAATCGACCAGGCCCGATCCCAGTCGAGCCCCTCGATATCAACCAGCAAGCGCATCAGCTCCGGAATGGCAATGGCCGGATGGGTGTCGTTCAGCTGGACCGCGATCCGGTCGCTGAACTTGTCGAAGTCGCCGTTCTTTTTGATATAACGCCGCATGATGTCCTGGAAGGTCGCGGCCACGAAAAAATATTCCTGCTTGAGGCGCAGCTCTTTGCCCTCCACAACCTGATCGGCCGGATAAAGAACCTTGGAAACCGTCTCCGACCTGACTTTTTCCTTGACCGCCTCAATGTAATTGCCCTTAACGAAATAGCTCAAATTGAACTCCCGGGAGGCCTTGGCGGTCCAGAGCCGCATATTGACAACCTGGTCGTTCATAAAGCCGGGAACCAGCATATCGCAGGCCATCGCCATGACAACATCGGTATCCACCCATTCACTGCGGGTCCGGCCGTGTTCATCAACAGAGGTTTGCACCCGGCCATAGAAACCGATCGGATGCAAGTGCTGGGGGCGTTCGAACTCCCAGGGATTACCGTAACGCATCCAGTTGTCGGGTGTTTCGACCTGGTAGCCGTCAAGCAGATGCTGGTAGAAAAGGCCGTACTCATAACGGATCCCGTAGCCATAGCCGGGCACGCCGAGAGTGGCCATCGAATCGAGAAAGCAGGACGCCAGCCGGCCCAGGCCGCCGTTACCGAGGGCGGCCTCCTCCTCGTGTTCCCGGACCTTTTCCAGATCGTAACCGAGCCGCTCCACCGCTTCGGTCAGCGGCCCCTGCAGACCGAGGTTGATCATGCTGTTGCCGAGGGAACGGCCGACCAGAAATTCCAGGGAGAGGTAGTAGACCCTTTTCTTGTGCTGTTCGTAGTAACTTTTCTGGGTATTGATCCATCTTTCGATGAGATTATCCCGCAGAACATAGGAGACGGCTTTGCAGAAATCGGTATTGCTGGCCCGGCTGGGATCGCGCCCCAGGAAACTGAGGAGGTGATGGTTCAGGACCTTCTGCAATTCCTCGACGGACATGGTCCGGCCGGCTGAACAGAAACAGACAGATCCCGATGCTTTCAAAGGGATTTCAGACATAAAGATCACACTTGGTTTGTTGATTTATCGCTTCAGTTTCTTGACTTTTGACGAGATCATCGTTTTCAGGGAGAAAATTTCATCAGGTTAATCAGTTAATCAGTCTACCAAAAAAAAATCCCGGCAGACCAATTAAAATTATCACCAGAGGTCATTCAATCCTGCTCTTCAGGCCTCGCCGTCAGGAAAGCGCGGACCCAATCTTCAGCCTGCTCTTTTCCATCAATTTCCCCGGCAACCCGGGCCTGTTCCAGTCCCGAAAGAAGCCGCCCGAACAATGGTCCCGGCTCAAGTCCCATCTCCTTAAGATCATGGCCGGTAAGGAGAGGCGGTCCGCTAAGGACCGGCCGGATCGATTCCCGGTAGACCTTGTCAATTCTAGAATAGAGGTTGGCCAGATCCTCTTCCATGGCCGCGGGGCGCAGAGGTCCCTGGGAGGCCAGGCTGTCGGCCATGGCCAGCATGAAAAGGCCCGGCAGATCATCTCCGGCTGCCTTGATCAGACGCAGACAGGCCTTGGGAGTGATGCCGCTCTTGCGAACTGCGTTACTGAGATGAAACGGATACATGTGCAGTTCGATAAGCCTGGTCACAGTCCGCAGATGGTCCCGGCTCCAGCGCAGACGGCTGCCGATCCCCGCAAAGATCTCCGCCCCGGCCCGATCGTGATTGTAAAAGGTGGTGCGGCCGTCCTCCCTTGTCTCGCAGGTTTCAGGTTTACCGAGATCATGGAACAGGGCGGCCCATTTCAGCAATCGGGGACGGGATGGGGCGGCCAGATAATCACGGAAATGATCGGGATGCTCCGGGAAAAAGAGGGCCGGCTCGGCAATTATCTTTTCGACGGCGGCCAGGGCGGCGAGATTATGGCTCAAGACATCGAGATGATGACTGGCCGGCTGCTCAAGCCCCTTACCCGGTAACAGTTCCGGAAAAATCACCCCGAGGATGCCGGCCTCGTTCATTTCGGCGACGGTCACGGCGGCCTGGTCGCTGGCCATGATTGCCATAAGTTCGTAGTTGATCCTTTCAGGGGCCGGGCGGTGGAGCAGTTCACCTCTCGGGACTATCCACTCCCGGGTCTGGGATTCAATCGTAAAAGAAAGGCAGGCGGCGAAACGATAGGCCCTAAGCAGGCGAAGGGGGTCATTCTCGAATACCTCGGCGGCAGGCGCCCGAACCAGACCTTCGGCTAGATCGGCCGCCCCGCCCAGGGGGTCGATCAGAGACCAGGGCTCTCGCAGGGTTCCGGTTGCCGGGTCCAGGGCCACCCCCATGGCGTTGATCGAAAAGTCGCGGCGGGACAGATCGTCGACAATCTCGGAGGTTCCCTCCCGAAAAGAGGAGATATCGACGGTAAGGCCGTCAGTCACCACACGGCCGACCCTTTCCCGCTCATCAAGCGGCACAAAGGCGCCGCCGGTCTCTCCGGCCAGGAAGCGCGCCGCGGCAAGGCCGTCGCCGGCCACTGTCAAATCCAGATCGAAGGCCCGATTACCCCTCAACCAGTCCCGCACCGCGCCACCGGTTACATAGACCGGCCGATAACCTTCGACCAGTTTTTTTAAGGCCGTTACAATGGCTGGCGGATACTCATTAAGCCAGTTCCTGGCAAGACTAGGTTCATCAGTCATCTCTACCCGATACAAACAAAAAGATTTTAATAAAACTCCAGGCCCGTTATTGTTGGCGGACAATACTGATAAAATCGCAAAAAGTCGAAAATGGGATGGCTAAGCAAAAACGTCAGATCCAAGGCGCGCGAATTTTGAGGAATGAAGCGTACTCCGGTATGCCGCGATGACAACAATTTGCGGCAACGCGGCAGCTGGCGATTTATGCCCTTGAGGGTGCTTTTTTCGACGCCATCAAATAACTATATATATATTAACCCATTCCAAAGAGCCCGATGAATATAAAACCACTGTACCGGAAAATCCCCCTTGCCCGAATCGACCTGACCGATCGAACTTTTCGGCTGGCCCCGGTCGAAAACGAGGTGGCTGGAGACCGCTCCCGCGACTTCATAACGAGATGGGCCGTCATTCACCCGCCGATTCTGCAAGAGAGAGAAGAGGACGGCTTCATTATAGTTACCGGGCGCCAACAGATCATCGCCGCCCGGGGTCTCCCCGATAAAGAGTACTACGGCTGCCTGATCCTGCCTAGCGACACTTCGTCCCTTGATCTTTTAGCCATGGCACTCCAGGAGATCCTACTCAGCCGCCCCGCCACGCCGATTGAAAAGGCGGTCTGCTGGCGGAAAGGGGTCGCACTCGCAGGCTGCGACCGGGCCGGGCAAGAGTTCGGAACGCTGCTTGATTTATCCGGTCGAATGTCCACGGCCGGGCTGGAAAAACTTCTAACCCTCGAAAGGGAAATACAGGAGGCCCTGCACCGGGGCAGTCTCGAACTGAAAACCTGCTTCAAACTTCTGGATATGTTGCAAGCCGACCGCGCTGCCCTGTTCGAGATCATCGCGCAACTGCGGTTAAGTTCCTCCAATCAGCGCAGAATCATCGAACTTTGCCGCGAACTGGAGAAACGCGAGGCCCGATCGATAGCAGAGATCCTCACCGAGTCCGAATGTCTTGAGATCATCAACCATGCCGAGGCGAATCCTCCCCAGAAAACCGCGATGCTGATGAACTGGCTGAAAGGCAGATGTTACCCCCGATTGAGCGAAGCCGAGGCGGTGTTTCGCGGTTTCGTCGCCAAATTAAGATTGCCCAAAGGAGTTGCGGTCGAACACGCGACCTCCTTTGAGAAAGACTCCCTGAAACTGGCCATCGAATTTGCCGACCGGGATCAGCTGGCGGAGAAATGGCCGATAATCAGTAAAATCCTTACCTCCGGCCACCAAGGGCGATAAACCCGCGAAAAAGTCTTGAAAGCTGAACAAAAACAGCGTGCCTATTCTCCGATGATTTTGACCAGTACCCTCTTTTTACGGCCACCGTCGAATTCTCCATAGAAAATCCTCTCCCAGGTCCCGAAATCAAGCTGTCCCCTGGTAACCGCCACCACCACCTCACGGCCCATGACCTGCCGCTTCAGATGGGCATCGGCATTGTCTTCATAGCCGTTATGGCGGTACTGCGAGACCGGCTCGTGAGGGGCCAGTTTCTCAAGCCACACTTCGTAATCATGGTGCAGACCGGACTCGTCGTCATTGATGAAAACCGAGGCGGTTATGTGCATGGCATTAACCAGCACCAGACCCTCGATGATCCCGCTTTCCCGCAGACAGGACTCCACCTCGCCGGTAATATTGACAAAGGCCCTGCGGGTCGGAATATCAAACCACAATTCTTTCCGGTAACTCTTCATTCGCTCTCTCCTTTAACGCTGATGAATTCGCAAAAAGCCGGCATTGCCATGATGTATATCGACCAACGAGAGAAATCTTAATAGCATCAATTGGTTAAAGCTGAGTTGAGCAGCTTGTCTGCTTTTATGCCCTTTAGGGTGCAAACGAAACTTATGCCCTGTGGGTGTAAAAAACAAGATTTCTCACATTCGTTCGGAAAGGACAGCTTTTTGTGACTTTTTGCGAACTTGTCAACTCAACGATCACGGATGCAGGATATTGCCATCGATTAAAAACACGACGGCCAGTGATGCAACAAATCCATAAATTCCATGAACAAAAATGGACTTTATGGTCAATTTGTTCAATTTCAGGAATAGCTCTGAAAAAAAATCCGCGCCTTGCTCTTGAACCCGAATTTGCAATAAAAAGTTGTTAAATAATTGCATTTTTGGTTAATGTTAGCGTCATGTCTTCAAGATTACCACTATAAATCTGAGTTGATTAATGTTGATGGCGTCGAAAAAGTCCGATCTACTGCGACGTGGCGTATTTTTGCTTCTTTGGCATTCCACAGAATAGCCTCGGTCACAAAAATCACCACCCCTTGCACCCCAAGAGTACTTCCTGCGGGGCGTATATCGAACTTTTTGCTTGGCCATCCCGTGATTTTTTTTTTACGAGTTTGATAACTGTCTCCGGCCCCATTTCTAAACTGGGGCCGGCTAACCTATAAAAACCAGCTGGTAAAAGAAAAGCGGTACCGGGAGGAGTTTTAATGAAAAAGATTATAGGAATTGCGGCAATCTTACTGATCTTGGTGGGCTCGGCAACTGGCGGAGTACTTAAGGTGAAAGTGCCGGTGGATGAATTAGAGCAAATGAAATCCCGGATTGAAACCCTGGAGAAGAAAAACCAGGAGCTGAAAAGCGAAATCACAACCCTGTCGCAAACCACAACCGATGCCGAAATGAACGAAAAACTTGCCAGGATGGCCCGGGAAAACGAAGGGCTCCAGCAGGAGTTAAATATCCTGGCTGAGAAATCAACCGATGCCGAAATGAACGAACAGCTGGAAAAGATGGCCCGGGAAAACGAAGAACTGCATCAGCAAGTTGCGGCGTTGGCGAAAACCCCCTCGCAAGAAGCCTCTTTAACCGAAAAGAAAGACAGCCGCATCGACGCTCTGGGCCGCGAAAACCGACAGCTGAAAAGAACGGTTGCATCTCTGAAGGAATCGGGAACGGCACAGAGAAGCGATCGCAGGACGGCAAGACAAGTCTTCTTTGAAGCGAATAAGAAATTCGCCACCCATTCATATAAATAACCCTGTTCCTGATTTATCAGGAGGGCAGCATAGCCGAACAGCTAGACTCCCCATTTTCCCCCTCCGATGCACCTGAGCTCAAAACAATGTCTCGTTTTTTGAGTGCATCCCCGAGGATCACATCGCCTGTCTGGCAAAAACGTTGCCCTTCTCGGCCGCCCGACCGTAATGTTTCTTGACCGAGGCCGGATTCATTTTGACACCGGAACCGGTTTCATACATGTACCCCAGAAAAAAAGCGGCCATGGAGTTGCCTTTTTCGGAGGCGGCCTTCCACCATTTAACCGCTTCAGAGTAGCTTTTCTTGGTCCCTCTTCCGCTACTCATTAAAAACCCCAAACGGTACTGGGCGCCAACATTACCCTTTTGCGCCGCCTCTGTATATAACTTCACGGCTGCACCATAATCCCTTTTCACGCCTTCTCCGGTTTCATACATGTAACCAAGCCTGTACTGCGCTTCTACATGGCCCTGCCCGGCCGCCAACCCGTAAAATTTAGCGGCTTCATCCATGGATTGGGAGGCGCCGTCGCCTTGGGCGTAATTCTTACCGGTTTCAAACCGGGCCTCGGCATGTCCCTGTTCGGCCGCGCTCTTGTGCCAGGCAAAGGCCTTGGCCGCGTTCTTATCGACTCCTGTTCCTTTCTCGTAAAATCCTGCAAGTTTATACTGGGCTTCGGCATCGCCCGCCTCGGCGGCCTTGAGGACAAGTCCCAGCTCCAGAGCGGCCCCGGCTCGCGCATGACCTTGTTTCGCGGCCATTTTCCACCATTTGTTTGCCTCGGTCGTGTTCTTGTCAACCCCGTTGCCCGCGGCATACATAAGGCCGAGAAGATATTGCGCCTCGGCATGGCCCTTCGCGGCCGCCTGTTCAAAACGCTTAAGAGCTTCGGAATCATTTTGCTGAACGCCTTCACCTTCCTTGTACATCTGCCCCATCAAAAAAACCGCATGGGGATGCTCCTGACTCAAAGCCCCGGCAAAGGCATACTGGGCCTCGACATGCCCCTGGGAGGCCGCCTTCTGATACCAGCTGATCGCCTCGGTGGCGCCTTTGGAGGCATCTTCCCCGGCCTCGTAAAGTTTAGCGAGCTTGTACTGGGCTTCGGCGTTCCCCCCTTCGGCGGATCTTTTAACAGCTGCGAGTTCGTCACCGCCACCTGCGACCAAGCGTTCATCGTCGGCAGCTCCCGCCTCGAAAGCCACGACAGTATTGAATTTATCGGCTAGATCGGCCTTCGCCTTCTCATGTCCCTGGGAAGCGGCCTTCTTCCACAACCTGAGTGTTTCGCCATTATCCTGCTCAACCCCCGAACCCGATGCATAAAGGGAACCGAGAGCGTATTGCGCTTCGGCATGGCCCAGGTCCGCCGCCTGCTCGAAGAGCCGCACCGCCGCAGGCAGGTTTTTCTCGACGCCGGCGCCGTCACGATACATCTTGCCGATCAGAAAAGCGGCATCGGGATTACCATCTAGAGCCGTGGCAAATTCATATTGGGCCTCGACATGCCCCATGGTCGCAGCCTGATGATACCATTTGACCGCGTTGGCGATACTTTTCGCCACCCCGGCTCCTTCCTCATAGGATTTCGCCAGATAATACTGGGCCTCGACATCTCCTGATTCGGCCGCGGAGATAACCGAATTAAAGGGCAGCCCGGCATATTTGTCGGCCCGGACGGCTTCGGCCGACCCAACCAGGATCCAAAAAGCAGCCGCAAGAACCAGGATAAGACGCGGCATCAATACGAAATTTCCCTGTTTGCAAGTTTCGGGCATCTGGTGACCTCTTTATTTTTATGTAACTTACCAATTAGGAAGATAATTAAGATGCAAAAATAATTCAGCCTTCTTTTATTTTTTACTTTCCTTCTCCCATATCCTTATTAATATCTTGGATTAATTATATTTTCTTGCTATATAACACCAAATATAGGCTAGCACAAAAAAATCTATCTGTTATTTTGACATTTAAAGCATCTCTTCTGCAAGTTTAATCGGCGAATCTCAAGGGGAAGGAGAACGGAATGAACCTAAGAACAATTCTTGTGAAGGGGGTGCTGCTCGGCGTCTTGCTGGCAATCGCTTTCACCGGCGGTTGTACGGGCAAGCTCAAGGAAGACAATCCCATAATTCCCGTTCAGGAGTATGAAAAAATGCTCCTCGGCAAACTTACCTCGGACTATATCGGCAACGAAAACTGCCTTAAGGGATGTCATACCCATGACAAATTAGCCCTCGATTTCAAATCGAGCACCATGGGCGATCAACTCGAACAATCCTCCCATGGCATGAAAATAGTCGACTGCGAGTCATGTCACGGCCCCGGCAGTGAACTGATGGAGGAAATCGCCGGTCTTGACGTGGATAAAAACAGACAGGAGATCATCGAAGCCCACCGGGATAACCTGATCGATTACAATACCCTGCCGGCCGGCGCCCTCTCCCTGATCTGCCTGAAATGCCATACAACCAACGCGACCTTTAATATCCATAACTGGAATGCCAGCGTCCATGTTTTTAACGGCGTATCCTGTTCGAACTGCCACCCGCTCCATGCCGGGGCCGATCTGATTACCCCGCCCCGGGACGTTCCCGGTTTGTGCTTCTCCTGCCATATCGAATTGAAAGCCCAATTCTCCCTGCCGAGCCATCATCCCATCAGGGAAGCCAAAATGTACTGTGTCGACTGCCACGACCCCCATGGCACGGCGAATCCCGATCAACTAAATGAAATCAACGAAAAAGAGACCTGCGGACGCTGCCATACCGAAAAGACCGGACCTTTTCTCTTCGAGCATGGCGATGTCACCGACAAATGTTCCAACTGCCACTCCCCGCACGGCTCGACCAACAATAATCTCCTGAAACTCCGGGAGCCTTTTCTTTGCAGGCAATGTCATCCGCAACACTCATCGGATGATACGGTTGCCGCAAAAAGCATGTTCAACACCAGATGTACGGATTGCCACTCGATGATTCACGGCAGTGACACACCGGGGGCAAGCACGGTTCCAACCAGTGGGGGGACTCTGACGCGATGAAAAAACCAATCGTACTTTCAGCCATTGTATTAGCGATCCTGATGGGAGCTACCGCCAGTTTCGCGGATTATAAGGATATCGCCGACGAAGTGGACACCGTCTTTAAATTCTGGGTCGGCGGCTCGGCGCGGGAAACCGACACCACCGTCATTGAAAGCTTCGCCGACCAACAATCCCCCCCCCTCCCCGAAGCAGACGGGCGGGTCGGAACCGCCAAGGCCGGCGAGTACTACTATGGCGAAAGCTCGGCCAGCGGCGGTTTCTTTTTAAAGACGGCCAAACTGCCCCAGCGCATCCACCTGGAATTGGATTATTTTAACGACAAGGAATGGTACGGAGATTTTCGCTATTCATATCTGGACTATGTGCAGATCCGCGTCTTGCCTCGCCGCCTTTATCACAACCTCGACAATATCACGATTTACGATTTCACTCCCACCGACAACACCTTCTCCGAAATCGAAATAAACGACCAGGGCATCGACGACTACGGAGTGCGCACCGACATCAACAACTACAAACTCCGCTTCAAAACACCCAATTTCCCCTTCCATCTTTACGGTAACGGAGAGACGGTAAGGCGGGCAGGCACCCGGCAGGCCCGTTTTCTGGGCGGCTCCGCCTACTACTCAGATCTACTCAGAACCACCGAGAGCCGTGAAGTCGATCAGGAGAAACTGGAGTACACCATTGGCGCCAACGCCCACCTGGGAATGATCGAGTTCGACCTTTCCCATAAAAACCGTAGTTTCGAAAGCGACGTGGACGCCCCCACCTACGATTACACGGGCGGCACTTCCGTGCACGGCGTCACCCCGGAACTTGAGGCAACCACCGACACCCTGAAGATCCATACCTCCCATTCGGGCCGGATTTTTGCCGCTGCCACTTTTTCGCAGTTGAAAAGCGAAAACACAGACAGCGGCGCCGAAGCGCAAAACACTTTGAGCTACGGGGAGATATTCTGGCTGCCCGCCTCTTATCTGGCGATGACCGCAAAGTTTCGCCACCAGGAAAATGAATCCAGCTCCCCCGACACGGTTACGGGGATCGACTGGCAGGGAAACACCACTACTTATATCATCAATCCCGGCGTTGTGTCTGATACCGACACCGCCATTTTCAGTATTCGCTACTCTCTTATTCCAAAAACAAACCTTAATTTCCAATACACTAAAAAGATCAAAGAGGTCGATGATCAATCCGCCCAGGACTGGAGTACTCCTCCCAAAACCACCAAGGACGAATATGAACTTGGACTGAGCAACTGGGTTATTCCGAAAGTCAGGACCACCGCCAAGATTACACATACCAGGGTTTCGACCGACTTAAATCCGAACTCGATAAACAACATGCCGGATCAGACCAATCAGGTCAATCTCGGGATGACCTGGACGATAACCCCTAAAATCATGACCTATGGCAACGCTTATGTGGCCAGGGAAGACACAGACAGCAACCGATTGGGAGGCGGCATCACCAACGCCAACGAGGCCGAAGCGCTGCGGCAGCGATATCTGTTAAGCATCGCCTTTATGCCCACCGACAAGTTGACTGTTTCACCCACCTATACCTATTTGTCCGACGAGGAAAGCCGGGATATAGTCTGGAACGCCGCAGTCGACTCCGGCTACACCAATGAACAGACCGCCCATAACTACGCACTCAACCTGCTCTACATGCCCGTCGAGGTGCTGGCCGTCAACTGTTCGGTCGACTACACCACAAGCGACGGCAATTACTACCCCAGTCATCCCTTTATCGCTTCGACCGGCAGTTTCAACACGGTCGAAGTCGCCCAGTTTTCCAGGGTGCGCACCGAGGAGATCAATGTGCGTCTCGATACCGATTTAGACCTCGACCATGGTTGGGGTATCGGCCTGAATCTTCGCTACACCGATTGGAGGGACGACTCAATCGACAATCCGGCGGATGGCGAATTCCTGGGCGGTCTGCTGAAGTTAACCAAGGTTATGTGAGCTAGATCAAATCCACGCTAAGGATGAACAGGCCATGATAAAACTTCTTCTTGGTGCAGCCGTTCTGCTCTTCGCCAGTATGCATCAGGTTGCCATGGCGGAGACAGTCGGTGCTTTAATGCCGGCAAAAGACATCCCTTATTATGTGGAGATCCACGACACCATGACCCGGGAGTTGCAAAGCCTGAACGCTAATACCGATGTTATACTCCAACGACCTTCACCGACCGTGCGTGCCTGGAGCAATGCCACCCGTAAACTGGTTATCCTGGGATCAGAAGTTATTGTCGCCTACGGTTCGGCTACGGCGATCTGTGTCGGCAGCGAAAACGAAGATGTGCCGATGGTATACAGCGGCGCTTACAAACCGGAAGGATGCGGGATTGCCGGCAAGGTGACCGGCATGGAATCGACCATTCCACTGGATAGCCTGATTGACAATCTTAAAAAAATCTCCGGGTTTTCTAAACTGGCGATTCTCTATGCCAAGGAAGAGCAGGGCTCGATAATGCAGATGGAAGAAGCAGCCGCCCTGGCCGTTAAAGCGGGAGCCGAAGTTATCAAAATAGATGCGCACGATAAGAGCTCTTTTGCCCTTCCCGATGTCGATGCGGTCTTTTTGACCGGAGCCGCGACTATCAATCAAAAAGAAAACCTCGAAGCCATCATAACAAGCGCCCGCGCCAAGAAAATCGCCAGCGCCTCGGTCCTGAGCGGCACCTGTGAACTGGGCGTGCTTATTTCGTTGTCGGCAAACCCGGAACATCAGGGCAAGGGGACCGCGAAAATGGTGGCGGCAATCCTGGATGGGAAAAGCCCCAACGACATCCCGCCCGATAAAAACCCGGAGGCCGAGATGACCATCAACCTCAAGGAGGCCAAGGAACTTGGTTTCAGTGTCCCCTTTGAACTGCTCGGCACCGCCAAGTTGGTGAAATAGCTTTTTTATAAAATTTCATCTTGCTTTCATAGGCATGTTTCCGAGCCGTCGCTTGTCAATCGGCGCGTCACGAACGGTTGGCCCCTGACAAGGCTTTAATTTTAATATCATCAATTTTATCGCAGAAATATCTGGAAGGATGAATGGCCGCACAGTCCCGTAAACCGGCTTGGCCGTGAAAGGAGGAAGTTATGATGTTTGGTAAAAAAGTGATCCTGTTGGCCGCCTCTCTGTTGTTGGCTATGTCACTTTGGGCTTGCAGTACCGATTTCGATGCCAGGGACGACCAGGCCTCTTCGGCCGCCGGGGCTTCCCTGGTCGGGGCGGGAAACTGCATCGGCTGCCATGGTGATGCCGACCTGAGTACTGATGCGAGTCCCCAGGTCATAAGTGATTATCTGGCCGGCAATCATGTTATTCACAGTACCCACATCGACGCCGATTCCGGAGACTGCTTGGAATGCCATGATCCCTTGGGTGACGGCCGTTCCCTTGAAAACTTAATTGAACCCGGTGGCCCGTTTGCGCCGGATCCGCCACCCGCCGAAGAGTACATCCCCTTGGCAGGCTTGGCGGCGGTTACCTGTGAAACCTGCCACGGCGGCGGCGGCAACCATATCACAGACACTACAGGAATTCCCGTTCCCTATGTGACCCCAGACTACAATAGATGCGGCCAATGTCATAATTCCGACTTTTTCCACAATACTTACCACCCCGAAGCCGACAATATTGTCGAGGATTACATTGACTCAAAACACCTCACCGGAACCGTACGAAATACAGCCGTTTGTGTTAAGTGCCACACCGACGAAGGCGCCATACTCTATAAGGCCGATGATACCGTAGAGACTTTAACCAATGCCCTGCCGGTCCCCGAAGCAAACAACATTCAGTGCCGGACCTGCCATGACCCGCACAACAACAGTCTGTTGCTTGAAGAGGCCACGGAGTCAGGTTCAGCCGAATACAACACCTGCACCAACTGCCATCAGCGCCATGACGCCCAGATTATTGATACTGAGGGCATTCAGCAGATTCCCGGCACTGCGACACCAGACGGCTCCAACGGCGAGCTGATCTTCCATGCCGGCAGCTGGGACCGGGTAATCTCTTCAACCCACTGGGACAATCCTGCCACCAGCTATCAGGCAGCGCTTGCCGCCGCTGGTGGTGTTTCCACTAACGTCGACCAAACCACTGTTATCGTCGAAGGCTATGCCATTGATCCGACCAACCCACGAGCCTGCCGGGACTGCCATAATGTCCATGGCGCCGATGCCACGATCAACAAGCAATGGGCCTCTTCCGGACATGGCGGCAAGATCCGCGTTGCCAAGGAAACCGCTGCCGCGGAGACGTACGCTTCTACAATCGAGCAGATTGCCGAGGTAAGGGCCGCCGGCGCTAACGGCGCCGACAGCTCCTTGCCTCATTATGACTGGGATAAAACCTATAAAGCTGACGGCGTCGCGGATCGCGGCCCATGTCAGAGGTGTCATACCGCCACCGGAGCCAAAAATTTTCTTAATGCAATGATCACCCTCAATGATGCTGATCCCGATAATGATATCATCTACGATCCGGTCAATAACGATTTTTCCCATCTGGTGGGCTGGGCGCCCCATACTTCTTCTACTGCAACCGTTTCCTCAGGGCAGAATGAATTAATCTACTGCTGGGCATGCCATAGTGACAACTCCGGCAACCTGCGCGATCCCGGGGCGCTGACCGTCAGCTACTCCAACAACGCTTCCGCCACTTTCCCCGATTCGCGGGGAGCCAACGTCTGCCTCGCCTGTCACACCGGCCGTGAAAACGGCGACAGCATCAAGAACTCTACGGAAGACTTCTCGGCCACCGGGTTCATAAACTCCCACTACCTGACGGCCGGCGGGACCTTGTTCGCCACCAGCGGTTATGAATATGAGGGTCGCGATTATGAGCTCACCGCCGGTGACCTGCATCAGAATCTCGGCTACGGGACCGCCAAAGCCACAGGCGCCCCCACCTACGATGACGATGCCGTCAGGGGCAGCTACACCAATGGCCCCTGCGTGACCTGCCATTTCGGCAGCAACGACGGTTCACATAGTCTCAGCCCGTTCACCGAGTACGCTCCCGGCGACCTGGCCCTAAATCCGGTCTGCGTCAACTGCCATGGAAAACGGGGTGCCGGCACCAATGCCGCGCATTCGTGGCTGGGCACGGACTTCACGGTGGATAATCTGGTAGCCGGTGAAACCGCCCCCCATAAGGGGCGTTATCTTGCGGCCCTTGAGGCCTTGCGGGTGCTTTTGGCAGCCAACGGGTACAACTATACACCTGACTATCCTTATTTTGACAATCAGGACTGGACTATCGGTATATCCGCGAACGGCAAGGACAACATGGGTGCCGCCTTCAACTTCAACCTTCTGGTGCATGATCCGGCCGGTGTCGCTCACAACCGCCGCTACACCCGTCGGCTGATCTACGACTCCATCGACCTGCTCGATAATGGTGCGATGGACTATTCGGTCTCCGCGACTTTGAACGCCCTGGATCCTGCAACAACATACCAGACATCCGCGATCAGCTACCTGATCGCGGATGGTACCGCAGGGACGGCGGCCGAACGTTACTGATTGAAGAATTTCCGCGCGGAGGTTCCGATTCTCCTGCCATTTTTTGAATTTCGGGACCTTTGCGACTGTTTGTTTTTTTTCAACTAACTAATCCTTCTAGTGGAGACAGCGATGTCCAATAAAAAGCATCCACTGATCATTATTCTCCTGCTGCTTCTGGGCTCCGTGTCCGGCTTCACGGGAAACGTCATGGCAGCCGACCCGGTTGAATTGCAGGAACTGCGTCAATCTTTTGTGGCCAAGAAACAAAACGTTACCAGCGAAAACGAGCGGCGGGATCTGATCAATAACTATATTCAGCAGTTGACTAATCTGGCCACCGATCTGCGGATTTACAAAAACGATCGAGCGGGGACCAACGCGGTCCGTCATGAAATCCGCAAGGCTAAACAAGAACTGGCAGCCGATCTTTCCCCTCCCCAGCCGGAACGGGAATCCGCCAAGGCGCAAGTCCCTCCCCGGGCCGAACCGGAGCCGGTTCCGGTAGAGCCGACAGTGACCGAACCCGCGGCAAAGTTCGAGCCTATACCGGCACCGGAACCAATTGGCGGAAAATCCGCTGCCAAGCCCGGGCCGGAACCGGCCCCCCTTGCCACCACACCGGAAGCCACACCCGCCCCCCGACCACAAGCAGATGCACCGGTAACCGCGCCGATAGCTAAGCCCGTGCCCGAACCTGAACAGCCAAAGGTCGCCACTACGCCTAAAACAAAATCCGCTCCCGGACCGGTGTCTAGCCCCGCGGAGACAGAAACCAGGCCAGCGCCGAAAAGAGAATCCAAACCGCAACCTGAATCGGCAGCAAGGAAGAGGGCTCCGCAACCAGAGCCTGAGCAGGCTTCAAAACCGGTGCTGACCAACGCTGGCAAACCCGCCGCCATACCGGTCCCCGCAGCAAAGGCGCCCGCACCACCGGCTCCCAAGCCGGTGGTTAAGAAGGCGGCTCCAAAACCACAGCCTGTGCCAGCTGCGGAGAAAAAGGCCGCGCCCCCCGAAAAACACAGCCCGCAGACCCATGTCAGCAGCGAACAGGGTTTGGCCGGCCCACCGGAAGTCAATGGTAAAAACGTCTATACTTTCGAGCTGCCCGGTATAGGAGAAACAACTACTCTCGCTTTCTGGGCAACCGGCAAGGAATCCCTCGATTCCTACGGCAAGGTTTGGCTGATTACTCCGGAAGGCCGCCGGATCATCATCGGCATCTGGAAGGAAAGCTATCTTGACAAACCATCCACCGAGGTTTATTCGTATTACAACCTGAAACCGATTGCCGAGGATATAACCCGGAAGGTCACCACCCCCGGCACCTATAAAGTTGAATTCGAGTGGACCAACGGCAAAGACCCGTTAGTTATCTACCGGGTTGAAATAACCTCATAAAACTGCGCTTTACTTTGCATCAACTAGAAAAGGCCGGCGGATTTAATTATCCACCGGCCTTTTTGTTTGGCCAAATCCTGCCAGGACGAGATCACAAGTTGTTCATCAGCAGGAAGAGTAGCCGCAACTCATGCACTGGTTGCAGCCGCCGCTGCGCCGCATCGACATCCTGCCGCAAGTCGGGCAGGATGAATAGGTAGACGGCTCAACGTATGGTTCCGGTTCATTATCCACCTCGTCTTCACTGCACTTATCAAGCACTTTGGCCAGGGCCGCCGGAATCGAATAACTGCGGCCAAGATTACCGTTGTGCCAGGCCCCATCCGAAGAAATATCCTCAAGAGTGCGGGCGATCTTGCCGACCAGGCGATAATCGTGTTGCAGCGCCACGGAAATCACCCGCCCCAACGCCTCGGCCAGGCCGTGCAGGGTCGAGCCTGATTTGGTGGTGTTGAGGAATATCTCACGGACATGCCCCTGTTCACCACGGTTGGCGGTAACATATAACGGAGCCGGGCCGCGCCATTTGAAGGTGCTGCCCCGCCGTTCGCCCATGTCGCTGAATTCCAGGGTTTTGACACCTTTACCGGTCTGGTCCGACAACACCCCTTCCATCGAGGAATCCCTGAACATGGTGATCCCTTTCAGATTGCTCTTGCGGGCATAATCGAGAAACTTGCGAATGTCGGCAACCGTAGTTGATGCCGGCATATTGATGGTCTTGGAGACGGCGGTATGATTAAAGGACTGACACGCCTCCAGAATCCTGATCTGCTGATATGGGTCAATTTCATGGGCGGTCTGGGTTGCAATCCAGTCAAGTTTCTCGGCGCTGTAGGAATAAAACTCGAGGGGCACCAGGGTAAAGTCTTTCCACGATTCATCGATATCCTTGACCTTCCGAGTCTGAATCATCGAATAATAAGGTTCGACGCCGGTACAGGTTACCCGCAGCAGTTGGGATATCGAACCGGTCGGAGCCTGGGAAGTTGTCACCGAGTTATGCAGTCCGCCCATCTCCCTGAGGGGAACAAAGACATCTTCAATTTTTTTCAGCCAGCCCTTATGGTCGGCAATTGCGCTCTTCACAAAAGAGATCGCCTCGGTTTCGATCTTGTCGATATAGGTTTTGTTCCATTTCCTGGGTTTGAGCTCATGGCCCTTCTTTTTACTGATCTCGCCGTAATCGAGACTGCCCTGCATTGAACCAAGCATCAGGGCGAGCTGGGTTGATTTGGCGAAAAGGGGTGCGTCATGCTCATCGGCATAGGATATGTCGAAATGGTTCATGGCATGATGCAGTCCGGTAAAACCGATGCCGATCGGCCGGAACTTCAGGGTGTTCTCCTTGATCCTTTTCACATTAGGGAAACCGCCCATGTCAAGAATTTCGTTGCCGGCAATGGCGGCAAGCCGGGCCGCCTCAAAGACATTAACAAGATAGGCGTCCTTATCGGTTTCGAGACATTTCGAGAGATTTACGGTAAGAAGGTTGCAAGCCGTGTCCTTGGTGGACAGGTATTCACCGCATGGATTGGAAAAGACCGGGTTATGCTTGGCCGGTACCGGCGTGTTCGCCAAGCTCTTTTTGGTGAACAGCAGGCCGGGATCTCCCGATTTCCAGATATATTCGGCAATGGTCTGGAGAAGATCCTCATTCTCCCAGAACTTTTCATCGGTAACATTTACCGAAATGTTACATCCCGTATACTTGCCCGGATTATCGCCCTTGAAGGTGATGAAATCCATGATGTCGGGGATGTCCCAATTTGCCTGGATCATCAGGGCGCCACGCCTTTTCCCGCCCTGACTGATCCGGGCGGAGAGATGGGAAAATCCCTTGGCAAAAGAGACCGGGCCCGAGGCGGTCCCCTGGCCGTTATCGACGATGGTGCCGCGGGAGCGCAGATTGCTGACATCAATCCCGCCGCCGCCGGCATGCTGGAAGATGGAGACCAGATCACGTTCCATATCGAAAATCGCCTCAGTCGAATCTTCGACATCGCCAAGAGGGTAGCAGGAATAATAGCCTTTCCTTGAGGTATGGGGGTTGCCGCCGTTCATCAGAAAAGGGGTGGCGGTAATAATCCGGCCATGGGAGAGGGCCTTGGCAACCTCCTCACTTTCAAACTGGCCGCTGACCCTGATCATCACCTTGGAAAAATCCTCTTCCACCGGGGTACCGGTCTTGGGGTCGCGGATGGCGTAACGGGCCTGGACCAGATATTGCTCAAAACGCTCCCACTCTTCAAGAGCCTCATCATAAGAAATCGGCAGTTCCATCAATTACTCCTCGTAATTTAAGTTTTGTGCCATTCAAATTAAGATGGCGTCGCAAAAAGTCGGGATTACCATTGATGCCACTTCGTCCAAACGGAAGAAATTTTAGCAATGCCAATGAATCAAAAAAATCTCACGCAGTGTATGCCCGGCAGTTGTTTCGACTTTTTGCGAAATAATCAGATAAGAAGGCCTGAAAAAGACCTGCGGCGGACTTAGGGAAAAAGCTTACACAATACAGCATATGGTGTAACTGAAGACATTATTGCACTATATGCAGTGTATCCGTCAAGCAGAAAAATCTGTTCGGGAATGTTTTTTTCGGATCAGGTCAGGCCTTTGGGAAAACGACCGATTATAAATTAACGACACGTTCGAGAAAAAATAACTCATTTGCCAGGCAACCGATCGGAGGCTAACAGCTTCGTTAAAAACTTCATTTGCCATGCCGGTCTCCGCTATGTTTTCCGTGCCTGATCGTTTTGATGGCGGGGCAGGCTGACGATGAAGGAAGCACCGTTTGCCGGATTGGCCCGGGCGGTGATCCCGCCGCCGTGTCGGGCGACAATTTTTTTACAGGTGGTCAACCCCATGCCGGTCCCATCACGGTTATCGCCGTCGCGCAGCCGCACAAACGGTTCAAAAATTCTTTGCAGGTCTTCATCCTTGAGCCCGATACCGTTGTCGTTCACGGATATCTCGCAGAAATCACCAATAATCCGGCTGCTGATCGATATCGACGGGGCCGTGTTCTCCCTGTGATACTTTAAGGCATTGGAAATCAGATTCTGAAAAAGCTGCCGGATCTGGACCGCATCCCCTTTCAGGTCGTCAAGCGTATCAATCTCGACCCGGGCGCCGGTGCGGTTGATGATCTCCTCCAAATCCCCCACCACATCAAGGATCAGTTCATTCATATCCAGGAGTTCGAATCTGGCCGTCGCGGTCCCCACTTTGGACATCTGGAGAAGAGCGGAGACCAGCCGCTGCAGCTTGTCGGTACCCTTCTTGATCCTGTCCAGATAATTTCTGCCGCGTTCATCCAGAGAAGAGCTGTAACGGGCCAGGAGCCGTTCGGCAAATGAAGCGATCAGCATCAAAGGTTCCTGCAGATCATGAGAAGCGACATTGGCGAAATGGTCAAGTTCGGCGTTGGAACGTTTAAGGGAGGCAGTGACCTCGATCAACTCTTTTTCGACATGACGCCGTTCGGCAATTTCATTTTTCAGATTCTCGTTGGCTTCGAGCAGTTCCTCGGTGCGCGCGTCAACCAGGTCTTCCAGCCAGTATCGATATTTCTCAAGTTCCCGCTCGTTTTTTTTCCGGTCGGTGATGTCCTGAAATACCACAATGGCGCCCTGGTTACCTTCCCTGGGGCTGCCCAGGGCGGAACCTGCCATCAACATGGTCTTGACATTGTCGAAAAATGAAGCCTTCGCGGCCAACAGCGAAGTTGAGATCTCCGCGTTAGAGAAAGATCCGCCGGAGACCAGAATTTCCTCCAGGGGACAGCCGTCACAGATATCCCGGCCGAGCAGGTCACAGCAAGTCAAACCGATCGCCTCGGCTTCGGGAATTCCAAAAAAATTCTCGAAAGAGGGATTGACGTCAATAAGACGCATATCATGATCGACCACAAATGCGGGTTCGTTCATTTGATGGAAGACGGCCGCATATCGTTTTTTTTCCTGGAGAATGTGGCGTCTTGCTTCCTGCTGGCGGCGCCGGAAAGCGGTTTTGACCGTCCGTACCCACTCCTGAACAAAACCGGCAGCCAGCCCGCTGAAAAAATCGTCCAGGCTGGCAAGACTTCGCCGGAACTGCTCGGATTCAGGTTTCATCCGAGAAAGCCGGTCCAGAAGATTTGACTTGACCGCGGTATAATTGCTGAAAAAAACCTGTAAGCCGACCCCCTGGCCGCGAAGCTTTTCGGCCAGGGAGAACCCGGCGATCTGGCCGTGCCAGACGCACTTCCTGGTGACCCGCGAGCGCTCCATCTCACCATTTTCAAGCTCAATTAAGGCATCTTCCAAAGCAAAACGAAGGACCGCTCCGATTATTTCGCGATCTATGGCGCCATCTCCCTCCCGCAATTCACCGGCCCGCCCGGAATCATCCCCGGGAATTTGGGCCAGCAGCCCCTCGGCAACTTCTTTCAATTCGCGGGAGAATAGCGCATCAACCATATTTCTTTCTCTGCCTTTCCTTAAGAATTAGCCGCAAGGGGGTTTGCTCAACTCCCAGGCCCTCCCGAAAGCTGTTAACCAGATAACGATAATAGGAAAAATGAACCCCTTTGGGGTAATTGACAAAGACAATGAAAGTGGGAGGCTTGGTAGCCACCTGGGTTGCATAATAAAATTTCAAGCGGTGGCCCCTGTGCAGGGGCGGGGTATGCTTTTCAACGGCGTTCCCCAGGACGCGATTGACCCGATTGGTGGTAAACTGCAAGGAAAACTGGCGATAGATGTCATCGATCACCGGAAAAAGCTTCTTGGTACCCGCCCCGGTCAAGGCGGAGATCGTCATGGTCGGGGCATAACCGATGAAATTGGTGGCCATTGCCACTCCATCCATTATCCACTGCTGTTTTTTCTTGTCACCCTTGACCAGATCCCACTTGTTGATCAAAATCAGACAGGCGCGCCCCCTCTCGATGGCGTAGCCGATGATCTTGGTATCCTGCTCGGTGATCCCCTCGCCGGCATCGACCAGGAAAAGGGCCACATCGCAACGCTCCAGAGAGCTGATCGCCCGCATCACACTGAATTTTTCGAGATTCTCCTGGATTTTGCCGCGCCTTCTGAGACCGGCGGTATCGATCAGCAGATAGGAACGATCATCTTTCTCCAGCAAGGAATCGACCGAATCCCTGGTGGTGCCTGGCACGTCCGAGACAATCATTCTGGTCTCGCCCAGAAGCTTGTTGACCAGGGATGATTTGCCGACATTCGGCCGTCCAATGCAGGCGACCGCCACGGTCCCCTCCGGCAGATCCACCGCGTCTTCGGGAAAGACCAGGTGCTCGACCAGGCTCTCCATGAAGGTATTAAGTCCGTAACCGTGGGCGGCGGAGATCGGCCAGAGCGTCTCAAGGCCCAGTTCATAGAATTGCCCAACCAGTTGATCTTCGAGCTGGTGAGTGTCGATCTTGTTGACCAGAAAGAATACCGGCTTGCCGGATTTACGCAGAATATCGGCGACCCGGTAATCCTCGCCCGCCACCCCGGCCCGGCCGTCGAGCAGGCAAAGGATCACGTCAGCCTCTTTAATGGCCTGCCAGGTTTGCTCCTGGATGCCGCCGACCACCTTGACCCGATCATCGGTGCCAACCTCCTTGGGGAAGGCCTTGCCGCCATCGCCCTTTCGGGTGGGCAGGGGCTCAATACCACCGGTATCGATCAGAATGAAAGTCTGCTCCTGCCAGGTGACCTTGGCGTAATGCCGGTCCCTGGTCACCCCCGGGGTCGCGTCAACTATCGCATTTCTCTTTCTGGTCAGCCGGTTAAAAAGCGACGATTTTCCGACATTCGGACGTCCGACCAGGGCCACCAAAGGTAATCTTTCTGTTTTCATCAATAAATATCCTAAACTCTCAAGGGGAAAAACTGCAAACTTATACCGCAAGGGCATAAGTTTCGTTTATCTTATGGCGACTGAAAATCATCGATTTGCAAGCGATCATCAAGGATGCCGGGAAGCTCACCGGCGAAAGCACGTAAAACCGGAAAACGGCGCCCGCCCGGTTCCTGTAAAATCCTATGCAGGCTGAGGGCCGCCGGGGCCAAATAGGCGCGAAAAAAAGGTTTGCGCCTTACACCGGAGAGAAAGGCGAAGGCGCCAAGGATCTGGAGGTTGCGCTGGATGGAAAGCAGATAATAACTCTCGACCGTAAAAGCGGCGCCTCCTCCGGGATATCCAGCCAGAACATCGTTATATTTTTGCACAAGCCGCTCCTGGACCTGAGTCGGCAGCGACACATAAGGATCGATCAACAGCGAGGCCAGATCATAACCGAGCGGCCCGAAACGCCCCCCCTGGAAATCGATGACCCGAAGGGCGCCGTGATGACGCATGAGATTGCGGGACTGGAAATCCCGGTGCAGAAAAAAACCGGCCGGGGCCGCCG
>JAWOIQ010000205.1:0-13567 GCA_046484585.1 Desulfurivibrionaceae bacterium | reverse complement strand
GATGTCAGTACCCATGGTGTGGTGAGATTAACAAAGAGAGGGGGTGTTGATTTTTGATAGTTGCCGAGTCACCATTTCTATTGAGACATCATAAGAAATCAGCCAATATAAAAATTTAAAAAAGTGGCTCTATATGAAACTCAGCTTCAACTTCTGGATTCCCGCTAAAAACGTGCGGGAATGACGGCTCCGGCGTATTGAATGTCATTCCGGCATCTTGTAAGCCGGAATCCAGCACCCATCAACGAAGCACCGGAAAAAACCGAATTTTTAGCTGAGTCTGATCATAGCCATAAAAATTTCTGATTTTACTGAGTGCTTACAGTGAAAAAACCGGAGTCTACCGACGACCTTGAGCTGACCTGTCTGTTCTGCGGGAGTACCGCCCGGATCAAAGGCCGCTGACATAATGCCACAGTAGTCTGCACGGTGTGCGGACAAGAAACCCCGGTTGAACCATACCGGGAGGAGATCGAAAGGATCAAGGAGGAGTGGTGCCGGGACCACGGGTGATTTCTTTCAGCTGTCCACACAAACTGAATATAAAAACCAGGCGCATTGACATTCAGTCTTAATGTGGTATTTTATTAAGACAGGAGGCGCCATCATGAATATATCATCCGATATCAAACCGGTTTCATTTCTTAAATCCCACGCAGCTGATATTTTAAAGCAAATTAACGACACACATCGACCCATTGTCATTACTCAAAATGGTGAACCACGAGGAGTTCTCCAAGATCCCGAGAGTTATGACAACATGCGCAAAGCCATAGGCTTGCTCAAGCTTATTTCTCAAGGTGAAGAAGACATCAAAAAAGGAAACACCAAGCCCCAGGATAGAGTGTTTAAGGACATCGAGAAAATGCTGGCAAAGAAAGAGAGATGAGCGGAACATTTAAAGTTCATTGGGCCGGCATAGCGGAAGAAGATTTAAAAGACATAGTTCTTTATATCGCTGAAGACAACCCGGCAAATGCCAGAACAATTTTTGAAAACATAAAAGAAAAAGCTTCCACTCTTATCTCGTTTCCCGAAAGAGGGAGAACTGTTCCAGAACTACAAGACCAAGGCATTTTTCTCTATCGAGAACTTATTCATGCTCCATGGAGAATCATATACAGGATTGAAGACAGAAAAATATATGTTTTGTCAGTATTGGATTCACGCCGGAATGTTGAAGATATCTTGCTAAAAAGACTGGTGAAATAAATATCCGGTCCAATTTCGGCAACTTGTCTACGTCATAATAAACAAAAAGACCCTGCCATTGGCGGGGTCTTTTCGTTTGCGGCTATATGGGTAAAGATCAGGCGGAGGCTATTGCCTGCATCCCGCTCATGGCGGCACGTAACTCCTGGCCTACCTCTTCGATCAGATGGTCGCGGATCTCGGCGTTAACTTGGACCAGGGTCCGGTTGTCGACGCCGTTGTCTTTCACGGCCAAACCTTTGCCGATTACATCGGTATCGACCGCACCCATGAAATCCTGCAACAGCGGGACACAGGCGTGGGCAAACAGGTAGCAGCCATATTCGGCCGTATCGGAAATAACCCGATTCATTTCATAGAGCTTTTTGCGGGCGATGGTATTGGCAATCAGCGGAGTCTCGTGGAGCGACTCGTAGTAGGCCGATTCCGGCTCGATTCCGGACATGACCATGGTCTCGAAGGCAAGCTCGACCCCGGCCTTGACCATGGCAACCATCAGGATGGCCTTATCGAAGTACTCCTGCTCGGTTATCTCGCCGGCGGCTTCGGTCTTTTCGAACTCGGTCCGGCCGGTTTCCTCACGCCAGGTGAGTAAATTTTTATCGTCGTTGGCCCAATCTTCCATCATGGTTTTGGAGAAATCTCCGGAAAGGATATCCTCCATGTGCTTTTCGAACAAGGGCCGCATAATATCCTTGAGTTCCTCGGCCAGATCGTATGCTATCAGCTTGGCCGGATTGGTGAGACGATCCATCATATTGGTGATGCCGCCGTGCTTGAGCGCCTCGGTGATGGTCTCCCAACCGTACTGGATCAGTTTTACCGCATAGGGGGCATCGATACCGTTTTTGGTCATCTTGTCGAAGCAGAGCAGAGCGCCGGCCTGCAGCATGCCGCAGAGAATGGTTTGTTCGCCCATAAGATCGGACTTGACCTCGGCCACGAAAGAAGACTCGAGAACCCCGGCCCGGTCGCCGCCCTGGGCGGAACAAAGTGCCTTGGCGATCTCCAGGCCGTCGCCATTGGGATCGTTTTCACCGTGGACGGCAATCAGGGTGGGAACCCCGAAACCCCGAACGTACTCGGCCCGCACTTCGGAACCGGGACATTTGGGGGCAACCATGATAACCGTCAGGTCGGAACGGATCTTGACGCCCTCTTCAACAATATTGAAACCGTGCGCGTAAGAGAAGGTTGCGCCCTTTTTCATCATCGGCACAACGGTTTCAACGACGTTGCTGTGTTGTTTGTCCGGGGCCAGATTCATAACAATATCGGCGGTCGGCAGCAACTCCTCGTAAGTGCCTACGGTGAAACCGTTTTCGGTAGCGTTTTTGAATGACTCGCGTTTTTCGGCGATTGCGGCCTCACGTAAGGTGTAGGAAACGTCGAGGCCGCTGTCGCGCATATTAAGCCCCTGATTGAGACCCTGGGCTCCGCATCCGACAATGACAATCTTTTTACCTTTGGCGTAATCGCAACCATTGGTGAATTCGTCAGCTTCCATGAACCGGCAGGAGCCAAGTTCCTGGAGCTTGCGAGCGAAGGGCAGCGAGTTGAAATAGTTTTCGGCCATGATTTTCTCCTGATATTTATGTTTTGGAAAAGAGATAATTAATTAGAAATTATTAATTCGCCAAACTTACGTTGTTTTTTGTGTTGCGTAAATTGATTTATGCGGTACGCTGCATTGCTGATTTCGCAACATTAATATCATTTAAACTATTCAACCCTACAGAAACAGAGCGTATGGATATCCGTGAGCTTGAAATATTTCTGACCCTGGCAGACCTTCTCCATTTTGGCAGGGCAAGTCAGGCCTGTAATATGAGTCCTTCGGCCTTGACCAGAACCATTCAGAGACTGGAAGAGCAAGTCGAGCAGACCCTTTTTTTGCGTGACAACAGAACCGTCGCTCTTTCCGCGGCAGGAGAACGGTTCCGAATTTACGCGCGCCAAACCATCCAGGAGTGGCAGAGCTTTCGGGCTGCAATCAAAGACGGGCAATCGGTGGCGGGCACTCTGTCGATATATGCCTCGATCACCGCGGTCTATAGTTTGCTGCCCCATTTACTGGAATCTTATCGGAGTACCTACCCCGAGGTGCAACTGGAACTGCAAACCGGGGCCGCCGAGCAATCGGTTCGGCAAGTGCAGACCGGTGAAATTGATCTGGCGGTGGCGGCCTTACCCGATCGGAACCGCTCCAGGATCGAATTTCTGCCGATCACCACTACTCCCCTGGTATTCATCGCCCCGAAACAATTGGATGGTTCGACCCCGACGACCCTGTCCGGTCAACTTGATCTTAACCGGGCGCCATTGGTACTCCCCCAAACCGGTCTGTCTCGAAGGAGGCTGGATAAATGGATGAAGAAATATCGAATTACCCCGAATATAACTTCCGAGGTCTCGGGCAATGAGGCGATTATACCGATGGTCACCCTTGGTTGCGGCATAGGGATTGTACCGCAACTTGTTCTCGAACGTAGTCCTTTTCGAGACAAGGTGGTAATTCTCGATAACTCACCAAAGCTCGAACCGTATGTCGTCGGTCTTTGTTCGACAAAGAAAAATCTGCGGCGGGCCAGCGTTAAAGCCTTCTGGCAACTGGCCGAGGAGCAATCCGTTTAGGTTTTCCTTAATATACATGCACTACCCCTTCCCTATGCGTCCTTCGGTCGACATCGCCTTTGTCGATTAATCCGGATTGAATACCTTTTTGCGAACATTGAAAAGCCCCGGCAGCAGCCGGGGCTTTTTTTTGATCTACTCCTAATATCGTGGTGTTTGCAAAACTGATTTCCTGACGCCTTTGCAGGGAGCATAGCGCCGAAGCAATCCGGTATTTTCAACTACTAGCCCGCAATCCATAAATTTTCGCGAGATTGCGAAGAGATTTTGCGGGCCCAAAAGGCCCATAATGTCATTTCGACCAACGGGAGAAATCTTGAGAGTATCTATGGGTTAAAGCTGAGTTGAGCAGCTTGTCTGCTTTTTAATGCCCTTTAGGGTGCAGACGAAACTTATGCCCTGTGGGTGTAAACGACAAGATTTCTCACATTCGTTCGAAATGACAGCTTTTTTGACTTTTTGCGAGGTCATCAAGATTGTCAGTCTAGCAAAAAGTCACAAATTCCGTCATTGCGAGCGCAGCGAAGCAATCCAGAATCTTCTAACCAGTTGGGAATACTGGATTGCTTCGTCGCTTCGCTCCTCGCAATGACAGGGCTTATCACTTTTTACGAGTTCATCAAGATTGTCGGTCTAGCAAATAGTCACGGGATGGCTAAGCAAAAAGTTCGATCCGCCCCGAAGGAAGTGCCCCCCTTAAAGAAGGATTGAACAGAACCCTTGGGGTGCGCCACGACACCGGAGATTTAGCTTTTTGCGACGCCATCAATCCAGCTCGTATTCGAGGGTCTCAGCAAAGCTGTAAACCACCTCTCCACTGGCGCCGCTGATATAATACCACAGTTTCACCTCAATATTGACCTCTTCGGTATCGGTATCGAAATGCATCAGATACTGCTTTGACTGGGTCGTCAATGGGGGCAGGGTGAAATCGATAAATTCCTTGATCTGCCAGGCCCCGTAACGCATGAAGCGATCCGTGTCGACACCGATTTGAAACCAGGTTTTGCTGTCTTTGAAGAGTTCCTTGCCACTGCCATCCGTTGCGGTCACATCCAGGACCACTTTGCCAGACCACAGTCAGCCATCCGGAATTCGATGTCCCGCCTTGTTCTTAACAAAAACATCGACCACGGCGCTCGGCACCCAGGCTCCCTCGTTTTTCACCCCGGGTATCTGTCCGGGCAGATGCTGATACGAGGTAACCTCGACATTGAGGCCCAATCCTTCCTTGACTGTTTCCAGATCATGACCTCCGGGAAAGAAATGGCCTTTTTTCATGTGGCAATCCTGACAGGTTTGGGATCCTCCCAGATTTAAATAAGCATTCGCATAGCTGCCTGAAAGGGTGTTGCATTGGATCATCTCACCGTCCGGGGCATAGTAGATACCATGGCATTGCATGCAGAAGACCGAACGGGTAAGGGTGGTGTTCTGGATGGTGGAATGGCCTTCGCTGTCATTGCCGTAAGGACCGTACACCGCATCCTTGACGGGATCGCCGCGCAGGCCTCTGGAGACACTGGTGGCCTTGATGTTATGACAGGAGAGACAGCCGACATTGAGCTTGGCGAGCTCGGCTTCCGCCTCATCGCCGGCCTTGGTATCCTTCTTTTCAAAAGCGGTAACGATCATCCCGGCGATCTCCATCGCCAACTCTTCCGAGGCAAAGTTAACGGCCGGGGCATGACAGTCAACGCACTTTAAAATCTGAGCCTTGGTCACCGGCTTGCTCCACTCCTGGGCCAGCCCCACGGCAACGAAATTTCGCATTCCCGCGAGCGACGAGACGATGGCCTTGGCATGCCACGATTTCTTCCACTCATCATAAATTTCCTGATGACATTCGGCACATCGGGAGTCATCGTACATTGCGACCAGTTCATCGATTGTATTTGCCTCCTTCGCCGTATCTTCGGCCGCCACCGATAGAGAGGCAAAAAAGAACGTCGCCAGCAGCGCCGGCAAAAATTTGCATAACTTCATTTCTCCCTCCATTTCCTGATTGATCTTAGTCTGATTCCGGGGGTCACTCTCTTTTTTAACCTCCCTCGAATTTTCCCGGATGAAATTAACCCCCTCTTAAATTCATTCTATTCACAGTTTTTTCAGGGAGTCAAACTGTCAAAATATCAAAGACTAAGCAATTGCGGACGAAGCAGATTAACCCGAAACATGAAAATTCAAAATCAGTCGCACGAGGAGCAAAGCAGAGGCTTGCTCCGCAATAACCGGCTTATAGATTATGGTTCGATGGCTGCCCTGTTTTTTTTTGCAATAACCGTTTGTGGCATTATAAAATTTACGAGCATCTATTTTTCCAAAGGTGATTTACGCCCGTGATATGCTGGACGGCCCGGCAACTGCACAAAAGCGGCGGGGCAGTACACGCACCTTTGTTTATGGTTTATCCGGAGACGGATCCTTCCCTGCAAGGGTGGATAGACAGATTGGAGGTTTGAGTATGAAGGCGAAAGGCGGGGAATCATCCGGCAAGACGCCGCAAGGAAAAAAATGGGGCCGAAAGTGGCCCGACTGGCATGCAGCTCTGGCCGACTACCGGGAGCCGAGCAGCAGAACGGCCGTTTGGCAATTGCTGAACAGCTTCCTCCCCTACTGCGGCTTATGGATCCTGATGATACTTTCCATCCGGCGCGGCTATCCGTATGGCATCACTTTAGGGTTGGCGACGATAGCCGCCTTATTTCTTGTCCGGTTGTTCATCCTGTTCCACGACTGCGTGCACGGCTCGCTGTTCCCGAAAAAGGGCGCCAATAACTTTTTCGGCCACCTCTTGGGGTTGTTGACATTCACTCCCTTTGAGGACTGGCGTTTCAGCCATCTGCGCCACCATGCATCCTATGCCGATCTGGATGCGCGCGGCTTCGGCGATATCTGGACCATGACCCTCACGGAATATAAAGAGAGCTCCCCGGCAAACCGTCTGTCCTACCGACTTTACCGTACTCCCTTCATCCTGCTCGGCCTGGGCGCGCTGTTCAGCTTCCTGCTCCGTTTCCGGCTGCCGGCGCGGAAGACGGCAAAACTTAAAGAACGAATGAGTGTCGTCTATACCAATCTGCTCATTGTCGCGGTCGTCCTGACCGCCACCCTGACCATGGGCTTGCGGACGTATCTTCTCATCCAGCTGCCCGTGATCTGGTTGGCCGGCGCAATGGGAGTCTGGCTGTTTTATGTTCAACACCAGTTCGAGGGCGGATATTGGGCGCGCAGTCAGGACTGGGACGCCCTGCGCGCCGCCATGGAAGGAAGTTCATTCTACAAGCTGCCGACGGTCCTGCGTTGGTTCTCGGGAAACATCGGCTATCACCACGTCCATCATCTCAACCCCCGCATTCCTAATTACCGCCTCAAACAATGCTGCGAAGAGATTCCGGCCCTCAGGGACAAGCTGCCCTTAACGATCAGGCAGAGCCTCTCGGGCATTCGCCTTAAATTGTGGGATGAGGAGCGTGAGAAACTGGTGGGATTCCCTTGAGTGACGGAGGCGTGTAAAAGGTCTTCCTGGCCGGCTTTTTACCAAAAATTTGCTATTCAAAAATCTACAATGAGTGATAGCATAATTGATAGCCGCCGGACGCGGCGCAAGCGCGATGCCTGATGGTCATTGCCCCGTACCAAACAAACCAAAATAACGGATCTTTATGAAAATAATCGGCATCCATGACGGGCATAATGCTGCGGCAACATTGCTTGAAGATGACAGAATCATTTTCGCGCTTGAAGAAGAGCGGCTGACCAGGATCAAAAACCATTCGGCCTTCCCCGGGCATGCCCTTCGCTTCCTCTTGAATTACACCGGCAATACTCCCGAGGAGATCGATAAGTTCGTCTTCAGCAGCAAACATATTCCCGCTTACAAAACCCGCGAAACCCTGATGACGGAGTTCAGGAAATCCAGTGGTTTTCCGACCCATATGCGCCGCCTGGTAAAGCAGACCCCTTTATACGACTATGCAGTGAAAAAACGAACCAGGGAACGCTTATCGTTTGCGGCTGAGGCCGGTTTCAAAGAGGAGAAAATCAGTTTCCGGGATCATCATCTCTGTCATGCCGCGGCCGCCTATTTTGGCTGTCCCTGGTGGAATGATGAAAAAGTCCTGGTGCTGACTAACGATGGCGGGGGCGACGGGCTCTGCGCCACCGTTTCAATCGGCGAGGCGGGCCGATTGCGCAAACTGGCTGAAGTCCCCGTCTCCGAATCAATCGGCTACCTGTACTCGATGATCACTTTTATTCTTGGGATGGTTCCGGAAGAGCATGAGTACAAGATCATGGGCATGTCTCCCTATGGGTCGGCCTCACGATCCGAATCACTGAAGAAAAGTTTCGACTCGCTTGTCGCTTTTGATGAGGAATCCAGGGGCATCACCTGGAAACGCACGGCTAACTGCCCGCCATTTCAATACAGTTATCGATTTATCAAAAAAATGCTGGAGTTACAGCGCTTTGACCTGGTCTGCCGGGCCATCCAGGATTTCACCGAGGATTTCATCGCGACCTGGGTCAGAAATTGCGTTCAGGCGACGGGTCTCAAAAAAGTGGCCCTGAGTGGAGGCGTTTTCATGAACGTGAAGGCCAACAAGCGGATCATGGGAATACCCGAAATCGAGTCTCTTTTTATCTTTCCCACCTGCGGGGACCCCACCAACAGCATGGGCGCCGTTTATCAGACTTATGCCGAACAATGTCTGGACCATAATAAACCCGTCTCCCTTGCCCCCCTTGAAAATTTATACTGCGGGCCGGAGTTTTCCGATGATGCGATTAAGACCGTACTGGATACGAACGGGGTTAATTATAAATATTGCGATAATATTGAGAAAGAAGCCGCCATGATTATTTTCAATGGAGAGGTCCTGGCGCGCTTTAAGGGTAGAATGGAGTTCGGGGCACGGGCGATGGGAAATCGTTCGATTCTGGCGGACCCGGCGAACAGGGATACGATCCGCGTCATTAACGACATGATCAAAAACAGGGATTTCTGGATGCCTTTTGCGCCTTCGATGATTGAAGATGAGGCTGAGAATGTGCTGGTCAACCCTAAAAAAATCCCCGCCCCTTATATGATTTTGAGTTTCGACAGCGCCATTTCGCACGAAAAAATCTATGCGGCCAGCCACCCCTATGACCGCACCCTGAGACCGCAGGTGGTCTATGAAAAATGGAATCCGGATTACTACCGGCTTATCAAATATTTCAAGGAATTAAGCGGAACCGGCGTTGTCCTTAATACATCATTTAATCTGCACGGCTACCCTATCGTCTGCAAGCCCGGCGAGGCGCTTGAAGTGTTCAATAAATCCGGATTAAAATACCTGGCAATCGGCAACTACCTGGTTAGGAAGTAACATCCAGGCGGAGGAACGCCCTTTCTTGAATCATTGGACTATACCGGCCTGTACTGAATTTCGGTGGATATACCCCAGAACTTCCAGAAGATGACTATAGACACCAACGAGCACGGCCTTGCACCGCCCCCGAAACCGCTGCCCTTCCTTTTTATGTCGGCGGTTAAAAAAGCGGCGTTCCTTTTCCTGAAAACGCCGCTTTTTACAGACAGGCACGAACTATAAGGATTTGCTTGCGGTAAAAGTCGAGGTGCCTTTGCAGGTGCCGGTATCGTCGGACCAGTTCCACTCCGAGACGCCTGAAAGGCTCAAACCGTCAGCCGACAGGGTGGCGGTCATAGCGGTGACAACAGTGGTGCCGCCGTCTTCAGGATAACTGCCGGTCCACTTGATGGTCCGGTCGCAGATTTGGCCTGAATAGGAACGGGCACCGATATCGGTCACGGTCAGCTGGCAGTCGTTCTGGGATGCCGTGAGCACGTAGCTTTCCACCGAGCCGGAACAGTAGCCCACGGGGCTGCTAGCCGTGACGTTGACATTTTCGCTTACCTGCCAAGAACCGACCACCGATTCACAGGTGGTGCAGACAACCGGCACCGGCGGATCGTCAGAACCGCCACCGCAGTTGATCAGCAACAAGATACTCGAAATCATGAGCACCGCCGATACCAGTATCCGCAAAGTGTTTTTCTTCATCATTTTGCCTCCATCTTTGTTTTTAAAACCCGTGTCACCTTCCAAGAACACGGGACACCACACCATTCATCAGATACAGGCGGCTACTAAATATACACCTGACTTTACATTATCAATTCAGTCACCTTAAATGACGTTCCCTGGGCAAATCGCCCTTGGACTCCCTAAAGTTACTCGGTTTTATCCCGCAAAAAGCACAAAGCCCGTCTTGCCGTTCAACCAACGGCATTCTTCGCCTTCTTACCTGATCCCCTTCACTGGCCATTCGGTGCACAGAACGGCATCGTTTATTAGAACCGTCCCCTATTACAGCCAAAAATAATTTTATCGGCAGAATGCAGATTAATTTTGCTTACTAACAAAGTCAATGATTTTTAAGGCGGAGGAGTATATTGGATAGTAGATAATTCTAAAACGAAAAATGACCACTGAAAAGTGGCCTGATTAACCCGATCATAGGTGGCCGGAGTTAGGGTGATCATTAACACTGGCAGCGCCGATTTTGTCGAAAAGGTGGAAATGCAGACCGCCTGTGTACTCAGAAGGCAAAGGACCGAAAAAGCAATAAAAAAGCAATAAAAAAGCAATAGTTGTTGCCAAAATCAATATTACGCGCATTGACATATAGTCTTAATGTAGTACCTTATTAAGACAGGAGGTGTCATCATGAATATATCATCGGATATCAAGCCGGTCTCATTTCTCAAATCCCACGCAGCAGACATTTTAAAACAAATTAACGAAACTCATCGCCCTATTGTTATTACACAGAATGGAGAACCAAGAGGAGTTCTGCAAGACCCTGAAAGTTATGACAACATGCGGAAAGCTATTGGTCTGCTAAAACTCATTTCACAAGGTGAAGAAGACCTTAAACAGGGGAACACAAAAACTCAGGGTAGAGTCTTCAAAGAGATCGACAAAATGTTGGCGAAAAAGATAAATGAGCCCACCATTTAAAGTTCACTGGGCAGGAATCGCCGAAGAAGACCTGAAAAACATAATCCTGTATATCGCAGAGGATAGTCCGACAAACGCTAGAAATATTTTTGAGAGGATTAAGGAAACTGCATCGGGTCTCACTCATTTTCCGGAAAGGGGCCGTATAGTCCCTGAACTGCAAGACCAGGGTATATTTCTTTATCGAGAACTAATATCGGCGCCATGGAGAATCGTATACCGAATTTCCGGCAAGAAAGTTTACGTATTGTTAGTAATAGACTCA
Source organism: Desulfurivibrionaceae bacterium (assembly GCA_046484585.1). Lineage (GTDB taxonomy): Bacteria > Desulfobacterota > Desulfobulbia > Desulfobulbales > JAGXFP01 > JAGXFP01. The sequence continues at coordinate 2,428 of JAWOIQ010000205.1, read as the reverse complement.
CGCCAAAACGTTGAAGATATCCTATTGAAAAGGCTAACAAAATAAAAAGGAAGGGTTCAAATCCGCCTCTGGCTTTGATTTAGTTTCTTTTCAATTCTGTCTATCGTTTTCTGCAAGTTATTGCCCGCTCCATCTAGCTTTTGACCCGTGCGAAAGTGGCTTGACCCTTTTTTTGACTGGCAATCCCATTCTTTAGCCCCTCCGATGCGGCATCACCCCGAAGGAAACGACCAGTGCAGGTGAACCAGCCGCCACTTGCCGTCTCTCAGCGCCCACCCCTGCGTCTCGTGACCCTGGGCCAGGAAATAGCGGTCCGGCAGGATGCCCTTGACCGCCAACCGACGGGTGACGATGGCGGTATTGCCTGACTCGAGAATCCGGGCATCGGTGAAATCCGCCTCCATCTGCCGGAAGGCCTGGAGGTCGGGGCCGAGGTGCTTGAGAAGGGCCTCCTCCCGGCCCACGTTCTGGCTCCCCTGCTCGTAGAGCACCATATCCTTCGCAAAGATCTGCCACAGCGCATCGACATCCCTGGCCCGGAAGGCTTGGTCATAGCCGTCGAGGGCTTCCCGCAGATGGTCCGATTCCACGGCCTGGGCCATGTTCGGTCCCCGTCCTGAGTGCGGCATCCCGCCGGGCCCGACCGTGGAGCCGAAGCCGAAAAGATTCAGGTCGGTCGTGTGGCCGAAGCCGTGCATCTGCACCAGGAACAACAGGACCCCGGCCACCACCAGCCCGCGATTGGAGGCCGTAGCGAAGCGGTTGAAGGAGCGGGTCCGGCGCCAGCCGGAGATGATGAGCAGCATAACCGCAAGGGCGGCCACCTGGCCGAGCTCGACGCCGACATTGAAGGAGAGAATGCGCGAGAGCAGCCCCTCGTCCCCGAGGGGGAGTTGCTGGAGCCGGGTGGACAGCCCGAAGCCGTGGATCAGGCCAAAGCCGAAGATGATCCAGAGCAGGTTGGGAGACCGCCTGCCCAGGTAGGTGCGGAAGCCGCCCAGGTTCTCGAACCCCTTGTAGCAGACGCTCAGGGCGATGGCGGCGTCGATGAGGTAGTAGTTCACCGAGACCCCCAGGAGCGTGGCGGCAACAAGGGTGAGGCTGTGGCCGAGGGTGAAGGCGGTGATGTATTTCAGGATGTCCCGGAAGCCGGTGAGAAAAAAGATGACCCCGAAGAGGAAGAGCAGGTGGTCGTAGCCGGTAAGCATATGGCTGGCGCCGAGCCAGAGGTAGCGGAACAAGCCGCCGTCCAGCATCGCCACCTTGTCGCCCTCCGAAATCCCGTGGGCGGCGGCAAGAGACGGCAGCAGCATCAAAAAGGCGGTGACAGCGATCACCCCCGATTTTCTCAAGTTCACGCTTGGCCTTTGAAAGGATAGGTTCCGGACAGGGGCTGCGAACCGGCGCATTTGCAAGTAGAATTTCTGGAGCATTCAGCGAGTCTCATCGAATGATTTAATTTGTAATATCAAAAGGTTAAATCATTTATTATAATAAAGGCGCGCTGAAAATCATAGCGAAATTTTGTAATATTACTGAATAAATAGGGACAACAGGAAACGTCGAAGCCGGTATTGGTGAGCTGAGCCCACCCTATCCTTCTCGATCCAATCATCCAGTAAATTACTGTCATCTACTTTGATAATATGGAAGGCATCCTCGCCCCCCCGAAACTCATTCTTCTTGTTAACAGATCACAGATTGGGGATTACTACTCCCCAAGGGTCTTGATAAAGGCATCGGCTTCCGCGATCGCCTTTTCCATATCCTCGACCAGTTTATCGACATCGGCCCGCACTCCCTCAAGTTCAGCGCTCAAGCCTTCGACAGCCCTGGCGTTTAGATTATGCTTCATATAGAGCACCTGATCGCGTAAAGGGACCAATACCGGTTCCAGACGGTTCTCGGCTTTTTTCATCGCCTCGATCAGCTCCTCGTATTTATCCCTGGTCATTTCATATTTTTTCTCGCTGGACCGGCGCAGTTTATCGCTGTTATACCGCTTGATCTCGGCACGCCATTCCGCGAAAAGCGATACCGAGACGTCCTCGACGGCGTCGATCCGTTCGCGAACCTCTTCCGCCCGCTGTTCGCTTTTCTCAAGGGTCGCTTTCAGTTTCTTATATTCCTTGGCGAGATCGCCCTCTTCAACTTCGACCACGCTTTTGAATTCCTCCAGAGCGGATTGAAACTGTTCTTTGGCTTCCTTCTGGGAATCGCGCGCCTTTTCCACCCGATCGGCGAGAATTTCCCGTTTATGGATTCCTATTTTTTCCATTGCTCCGTAATAAAGAGGACTGCAACCGGCCGTAATCAAGAAGGCTAAGGGAATAATCGTGATTATTTTCATTTTTTCGATCCTCATTTAAGCTTCGTGGTGATTGGAATGAATGCCGATTACCCTGCCACCGCCAATCGAGCCCTTTTC
>JAWOIQ010000188.1:0-27973 GCA_046484585.1 Desulfurivibrionaceae bacterium | reverse complement strand
GCGGTGACTCCCATACCCGTTTCCCGATCGGTCTCAGCTTTCCGGCCGGCTCAGGCCTGGTCGCCTTTGCCGCCACCATGGGCTTCATGCCTCTTGATATGCCGGAGTCCGTTCTGGTCCGCTTCAAGGGCGAGTTGCAGCCCGGCATCACCCTGCGCGATCTGGTCAATGCCATCCCCTATACCGCCATCCGGAAAGGTCTGTTGACTGTCGGCAAGGAGGCCAAGCAAAATGTCTTTTCCGGCCGTATTCTCGAGATCGAGGGGATGCCGGATCTGCGGGCCGAACAGGCCTTCGAGTTGACCGACTCCACCGCCGAACGTTCGGCCGCGGCCGGTACCGTCCGGCTCAACAAGGAGCCGGTCATTGAATTCGTCCGCTCCAACGCGGCTCTTCTGAAATGGATGATTGAAGACGGTTACAAAGACGCGGATACGATCAGAAAGCGGATGGAGGCCATGGAGGCGTGGCTGGCCGACCCGCGGCTCCTGGAGGCCGATCCCGATGCCGAATACGCAGAGATTATCGAAGTCGATCTGAACGAGATCACCGAACCGATCCTGGCCTGCCCCAACGATCCGGACGATGTCAAGCTCCTCTCCGAGGTGGCGGGAACCAAGGTCGACGAGGTCTTTATCGGTTCCTGCATGACCAATATCGGTCATTACCGGGCCGCTGCCAGGCTCCTGGACGGATTCGGTTTCGTGCCCTGCCGTCTCTGGATCGCGCCGCCGACCCGGATGGATGAGCGCCAGTTGGTTGAAGAAGGCATCTACTCGATCTTCGGCAAGGCCGGCGCCCGCACCGAGGTGCCCGGCTGTTCGCTCTGCATGGGTAACCAGGCCCGGGTTGCCGACGGGGCCACGGTGGTATCCACCTCGACCCGAAACTTTCCGAACCGGATGGGCACCGACACCAGCGTTTTCCTCTCCTCCGCTGAACTGGCGGCGATTACCGCCAAGCTGGGCAGACTGCCGAGCCTTGAGGAGTATCGGGAACAGGTTAAGGTTCTGGAAGGGGAGGAGAGGGAAATCTACTCCTATCTGAACTTTGACCGGCTCAGTGACTATCGCGGTACGGATTCAGGTGAGTAGCAATCGAGTGCGGACCTGATCCTGCTGATAAAAGCGGCCGCTCCTTTTCGGGGCGGCCGTTTTTGTTTTTGCCTAAGTAGTCAACTTTCTGAGTTTGGTTAATCCCCCGATAATAAAGGGGTTTTGGCGATTTTTTTCGTGCCTGTGTTCCACCAGAAGCCAGAAGCCAGGAGTCAGAAGCCAGAAGCCAGAAGTCAGGAGTCAGAAGCCAGGAGGAAAGCTTTAAAATCAGTCATTCCGGCTCCAGGCTCCCGGCTTCTGGCTTCTCACCATGGAATGTCACTATGACTCCGAATTATTTTATGACAGCAAACCAATACCATAAGACAAGTCAGAAAGTTGAGATCTGATTCGATGGAGATAATGTCGTGAAAATCAACGAGACCATATCAGCTCCCGCTTTGCCTTGTGCCGCCGCAGCCCTGGTGCCCCAGCGTCCGCCCATGCTGGTTATCGACCGCCTGGTTGTAAGGGATCGACAGGCTAATTTTTCAGTAGTCGAGGCCGCAGTTCCGGTCGAGGGGGTCTTTGTGGATTACGACAACACCGTGTTGCCTGAATATTTTATAGAACTCATCGCCCAGGCCATGGCTGCCGTTAACGGCTATGACGGTCTGGTTGACGGTGAAGAAGCCGGCCGCGGTTTTCTGGTCGGCATCGAAAAGTTCAGCTGGGGGAGGATCGCCGCGGTGGGCGAAAAGTTGAGGGTCGAAATTGTAAAAGATTACGAATTCGGGCCGGTAAGCGTAATGACGGGAAAGGTATTGGATGAGAGGGGGGAAATCCTGGCCGACGGCGGGATCAAGGCATGGGAGGAAAAGTGAAATATCCTCGGATATCGCTTGCGGGGATGCTGTTTGCCCTTTTCTGTCTGGCCGGAAGTCATTTGCCGTCCTTGGCGCTCGGGGCGGAGGGCGACGACGCTCTGGAGAATTTCCTGCAAAAGGTGGAGGAGAGTTCCGCCGCCATCGACTCTTTCTCCTGCGATTTCACCCAGGTCAAGCATCTGGCCATCTTTGCCCAGCCGGTTGAGTTTTCCGGGCACTTAAGTTTGCAACGGCCCGACAAGCTGCGCTGGGAGTTTGTCGCCCCGCTGCCCTCGGTAATCGTCTTAAACGGCAAGCGGGGCCTGAAATGCAGCGACCGGGGCCCGGTCAGAAAATTCAGCCTCGATTCCGATCCGGTCATGAAGTTGGTGGCAACCCAGCTGTGGGCCTGGACCAGCGGTTCATACCGTGAACTGCGTGATGATTTCGAGTTTGCGCTTCTGCCTGGTCCTGCCCTGGTCTTTTCACCTCGCCATGCGGATATGGCATCGTTTATCGGCGAAATAAAGGTGCTCTTCGATCCCGATTACCTGCAACCCCTGGAAGTGGAAATCAGCGAACCGGGGGGTGATCGGACCCTGCTCTATTTTTCGAATTACCGCCGCAATCTTGACCTCAAGGACGTTCTCTTCTCGGAATGCCGCCTCCCTTAGGAATCCTGCCCGAATATGTTGTCCCGTTCCCTGATAATAAAAATCATTCTGCTGGTCGTTACCCTGGCCGGGATCTATTTTTCCTTGCGGATTGAGCTTGGCGAAGATGCACTGGATATGCTGCCGGGCACCTCCCTGCAGGGCGATTTCGAGCTCTTGCAGCAGCTGGGCATGGTCAACCGCATCTTTATCTCCCTCGAACTTCCGGCCGAAGCCGATCCCGATCCCGACCCGGCCCTTCTGGCAAGCGCCCGGGCCCTGGGCGAGGATTTAGCCGCCAGCCCGCTTTTCGATGAGGTTTTCTACCAACTCCCGGAAGGCTATCAATTCCAGCTGGCGGCCCAATTAAGGAAGTATTTGCCTGTACTTGCCGACGGCAGCGAGCTGCGTCGCTTTGAAACGCTTATGGAGCCGGAAGCGTTGCGGGAAAAGCTCGGGGAGGCCTTCCAGACCCTGAACAGCCCGGCCGGTCTCGCCACGCGCCGTCAGATCCAGGGGGACCCCCTGGGGTTTACCACCGTAATTCTTGAAAAAATGTCAACTCTGCGCGGCTCGCTGCGCTTGAATATTCATGACGGTTTTTTTATCAGTAACGATGGCCGCCACTGTCTGCTCTGGGTGGAGAGCGCCATCCCGCTGACCGCCTCCGGCAATGCCGCCCGGGTTAATCAGCGGCTTGAAGAGGCCCTGGCCCGCACTTTACAAGATCGGGTCAAGGCCAGGATTATCGGACCCCTGCCCCATACCCTTGCCAACGCCGGGACCATCAAAAGCGATCTGACCAGGCTGCTGCCCTTCGCGGTCGTAGTTCTGGTCGCCTTCCTGCTCCTGTTTTTGCGGGACTGGCGGGCCCTGTTCCTGATCGCGATCCCCTTTCTGGCCGCTCCCCCGGCTGTTGCGCTGCTCGCCGGGGTTTACGGCCGGGTCAGTGCCATGGCCCTTGGCTTCGGAATCGTCCTTTTGGGCATCGGCGTCGATTTTGCCGTTCATATCTATATCGGCGCCGGAAGCGACTCAGCCCCCGGGAAAATCTCAAGGGACTTGCGCCGCTCTCTGCTCATGGCCCTGCTCACCACGGTCGGGGTGTTTGGTGTCCTTTTGCTTTCCAGGGTTCCGGCTCACCGCCAAATGGCTCTGCTTGGCATCATCGGCCTGTCCTGGGCTTTCGTCCTCGCCTGGCAGCTGGTGCCTTCCCTTGCCGCCAGAGGCGGCGTCTTCACCTTGAAAGAGCTGCCGTTTACAAGGGTGACGCGGTGGTTGGGAGAGGGGAGTCGGCAGCGCCCGGTTAAACTGTCGATCTGGCTGCTCCTCCTGGCCGCCGGACTTTCGGTCTGGCCCTCCTTGCGTTACAACGGCGATCTCCGGGCTCTCGATGTTTCCGATCCGGCGGTCAAAGAGGATGAGCGCGCTTTTAAGGGAATCTGGGGGGGGGAGGAGGAGCAGGCCTTTGTGGTTGCCGTTGCCAAGACCCAGGACAGGGTGTTGAACATTAATGACCGGGTTTACCAAATCCTGGCCCGGCAAGGGAGAACCAGCGGAGTTCAATCCCTGGCGGTGCTGTTGCCCGGTCCCGAGCGCCAGGCGGAAAATTTGGCCAGATGGCGCGAATTTCAGGCGGCCGGGCTGACCGGTTTCGAACGGGAGCTCCAACAGGCCGCGATCGACAGCGGGTTTACCGCCGACGCCTTTCAGCCTTTTCTCGATTGGCTTGAAAGTGAGCCGGAAAGATTGGCCGCTGCCGATTTCCTCGACGGCCCCCTGCGCCCCTTTATCTTTTCTCTGTTCAGGGCTTTTTCCGCGAAGAACGGCACCGGTAACGGGGAGGTTTCCGAAACCTTTCTGGCGGCGACCATCGTCCCCGATATTCCGGCTAACCAGGCGCTTCTCGACCGGTTAAACCGTGAGGTCGAAGGGGTAACGGTATTGTCGAACAGCCGCTGGCGGCAGAAGGTGGAGAAAGACCTGAAGAGCGATATCGTCAAGCTCTCGACCTTTGCCGCCCTGCTGGTGATCATGATCTGTTTCTTCTTTTTCCGGAGGTTGCGGCCGGTTGCCGGTGTGCTGGCCCCGGTTGCCTCGGCCCTGGCGGCGATGGCCCTTTTTGCCGCTTTTACCGGAGGCGAGCTTAATATCATGCACGCTCTGATGGGGATAATGGTTATCGGCCTCAGTGTCGATTACGGAATTTTTATAGTGAGGTCCTGCCAGACCGCATTCGACCACCGGACCTTTCTGGCGGTATCGATCTGCGCGGTCAGCACCCTCTCCGGTTTCGGCGTCCTCGGCTTTGCCGAGCATCCCGCCCTCCATGCTCTGGGAGTGACGGTGCTGGTCGGCATCGGCGCGGCCTGGCCGACGGCGCTCTTCATAATCCCGGCTTTGCTTGCCACTTCCGGGAACCGGGAGGAAATCCCTTGAAAAAGCTGTTGGTTTATCTTTTGATGCTCGGTTCGCTTTACGGTTGCGCGGTCGGCCTACAGCCTTATCCCGAAGCAGATAAACTTTTTCCGGACGGCCAGACCCTCTGGGAGATCGGGATCGATCGCGGCGGCTCCCGGCTTTTCGCCGGACTTCTTGCCCTGGACCTTAAGGAGGATGCCCTGGAGGCGGTGTTGCTGGATGGTACCGGAATCAAGCTTCTGGAAGAGAGGGTTTCCGCTTCGGGGGAATTGGAAAAAGTCGCGGTTTTACCGGCCGTCGGAAATAAGCGTTTGGCCCCTTTAATCGGTGAAGGGCTGCATCGGGTGTTTTTTGCCGGCGAGGAAGGCGGCCAGGTCTGTCGCCGGGAAGGTTTATTCGAGTTATGTTTCGGGGTGGAGAGCCGGGGGCATCTGGTTAAATTGAAACGGTTGGGCCCTTTTGTGTTGTGGAGTGTCGACTATTTCATTAATAAATACGATTCGGTTGAGGTCATTGACAGGGCCCGGCTTGATTCAGGCTGGTGGTCGCCTTCCCTGCTCCTGGAAAGAAGGTAACCGTTCAGCAGCACCACATCTTCGGACGATCAGCCCGGCTTGCGTACACGAGGTACGCTGCGCCGGTCCGCTTGTCCAAATCTGCGCACTGCTGAACGGTTACAGTCAAGTGACACCGGGTATTGAATCATATGGAATATAGCGATAAATCATTGTCCCTGTTCAGAGCCGTTGTGGAAAATCCGCTCTTTGACCGGGATCGCGGGACGGTTTCCGCCGAATTTTGCTGCCCGGCCGATTTCCCCCCTTTCTCCGGCCATTTCCCCGGGCAGCCGGTGCTGCCCGCCGTGATCCAGTTGGTTTTTGTGAGGTTGCTCGCCTCCGATCTCCTTCAGACCGATCTTCGGACCGTCGGGACCGGCAGAATGAAGTTCAAGGGGATGATCAGGCCGGATGAAAGAATTAATATTCAGGTCGCCCTTGAAAAGGACGGTGAGCAGTGGCAGGCGGTTTTCAAGCTGAAAAAAATGGGAACGGTGGTGAGCACCGGCACGATTATCTTCAGCCTGAATCCGACGGCTTGGTGTATTGATTCATGATATGTGGTTGTTTTTGCGTTGAATACAGATAGTGATCCGTGGTGGGTGGAATTAACCGCCGCCCTCCGGGGCGCCCGATAACGGCGCATCTGCTGCGCTGGCAACTAGTTGATATACCATCAGTATTATCAACATCGTTGCCGCCTTGCATCTGCACCGTTCTCGAACGCTCACGAATTCAGGTTCAAAGCAGGGAGTTGACCGGAACATGGCATTTGCCAAAACCTATTTTACCGGTAATCCGGGAGATCCTCCGGGGCTTTCCGTCCAGGCCGAACGACGGGTGCGCTTCGAAGAGGTCGATATGCTGGGGATTGTCTGGCATGGCCATTATGTCAGTTTTCTCGATGACGGCCGGGTCGCTTTCGGCGATCGTTTCCCGGCCGTAAGTTATGGCAAGCTTAAGGATGAGGGAGTCGCGGCCCCGATTGTCCAGTTGCACCTCGATTACAAGGCGCCGTTTTTCTTCGATGAGGTGATGCGGATCGAAACCACCCTGCACTGGACCGACGCCCTGAGGTTGAATTTTTCCTACCGAATCGTCAAGCCTGATGGGAGCACGGCTGTAACCGCTTATTCAGTACAGCTTTTTACCGATCTCAAAGGGGCGGTTCTGCTGCTTGCTCCGGACTGGATCGAAGAATTTCGCCAAGGCTGGCAAAGGGGGACGCCGGCATGAAAGAGGTGGTGATCTGCGCTGCCGTCTGCCTGAGCGGACTCGGGGATCTTGATCAGACATGGGCAAGGCTGATGGAGGGGCGCTCCGCTCTTTCCCCGGGCGTGCTGCCCGGCTCCCTGGCCGGATGGCCGGTCGCTGAAATTGCCGGTATCGACGCGCCGATGGGTTCGAACGACCGGCTTCAAAAGCTGCTTGCGAGACTTCTTAAAGAGCTGCCGGCGGTGCCGGTTGAAGCCGGCCTGCTGGTTTCGACGACCAAGGGCGCCCCCGATGAGTTGCTTGGCGACGGTACCGGTCCCTGGTCCGGCCAGCCCTGGGATCTGGGTCGTGATATCGCCGCCGGCCTTGGTTTGCGGGGACCGGTCTCAACGGTCAGCGCCGCCTGCGCCTCGGGAACTTTGGCGATAATTGACGCCGCCCAGCGTCTTTCGCGAAATGAAAGCGGATCATTTCTGGTTCTGGGCATCGATCTTCTCAGCACTTTCGTGGTGAGCGGTTTCGCCAGGCTTCACGCCCTGGCCAGGGAAAGTTGCCGCCCCTTCGACCGTAATCGCGACGGCCTGGCCCTCGGCGAAGGTGGTGGCGCCTTACTGCTTGCCACCAAGGGTGAGGCGCGGCGGCGGAACTGGCCGGTTCTGGCCGCGGTCAAGGCTTGGGGGGTGTCCGGCGATGCCGGTCATATTACCGCGCCGTGCCGGGAGGCCACCGGTCTGCTTCGGGCTCTTGATCTTTGCACTGGGTCAGGATCTCATCCGGTCGGGGCGGTCAACGCCCACGGTACCGGCACCAGGTTTAATGATGCCATGGAGATCAAGGCCTTTCGCCACCACTTGGCCGGGCAGATTCCGGTTCATTCGGTCAAGGGGGCGATCGGTCACTGTCTTGGCGCGGCCGGGGTCATCGAGGCGGCCCTCGCGGTCAAAAGCCTTGGAGAGGGACGGATTCCGCCGACGGTTGGACTGGCCGAGCCGGACCCGGAAATGGTTAATCCCGCCGGGGCCCGCCCTTACGACCTGATTCATCCCTCGATTATCAGCTGCAATTCCGGTTTCGGCGGGATTAACGCGGCGGTACTTTTACAAAGCCCGGAGATTAAATAGATGACTGAAAAGATTAGGGCGCTGGACGAAAAAAGGATTCTCCTGATCCACCCCCTCGGCTACCGGAAAGAGGCGGCCGGCCATGATATTTCCCGGATGGCGAACATCATGCCTCCCCTGGGGCTGGCCGGAATCGCCGCCTATCTGGAGCGGGAGGGCTTTAGAGCCGATATTATCGACTGCTACGCCCATCCCGATTCCGACGCGCTGATCCTCGACTATATAAGGGAGAAGCGGCCCGCCTTTACCGGCTTCAGCTGCACTACCTCTAGTTTTCTCGACGGGGTCAGGATCGCCGAGCTGGTCAAGGCTGAACTGGCCGGGGTGCGGACCGTTTTCGGCGGGGTCCATGTTTCCGCCATGCAGGAGAAGGTCCTGGAAGAGTTCCCCGTGGTCGATTTCGTCGTGGTCGGCGAGGGGGAGGAGACCCTGACCGAACTGCTCCGGGCCGGCAACTCCAAACCGGTGGGGGTAGAGGGGATGATTTTCCGGGACGACAACGGCGCGGTGGTCTATAACGGCTATCGTCAGACCCGCCTTGAGCTCGATTCCCTGCCTTTCCCGGCCTATGAGAAACTGGCGGGCTACCCGGACGCCTATATGCTGCCGATCTTCAATTACCCGAAGGCGCCCAATACCTCCTGCATCTCCAGCCGGGGCTGCCCCTATGCGTGCAGCTATTGCGACCGCTCGGTATTCCGGCGCAATTTCCGCTACAATTCCGCCGAGTACCTCTACGGCCATCTGCGTTATCTGAAGGAGAAGTTCGGCATCCGCCACATAAATTTCTATGACGACCAGTTCACCTTTAACCGCGAAAGGGTGGTCGACTTCACCACGATGATGATCGAACAGCCCCTGGGCATGACTTTTAACTGCGCGGTCCGGGCCGAGCATATCGATTTCGAGCTCTTGAAGTTGATGAAAAAGGCGGGCTGCTGGATGATCAGTCTCGGCATCGAGACCGGCGATCCCGATCTTCTTGCCCAGCACCGCCAGAATGCCGATCTGAACATGCTGGCCGAGAAGATCCGCCTGATCAGCAAGGCCGGGATCAGGGTCAAGGGGCTGTTGATGATGGGGCTGCCCGGCGAAACCGAGAGCAGTATCCGGAAGAGCATGGACTATGTGTTCTCCCTGCCGATCGACGATTTCAACCTGGCCAAGTTTACTCCTTTTCCGGGCTCGCCGATCTACCGGAATATCCATGAACTCGGCGAGTTCGAGGAGGACTGGGAAAAGATGGACTGCATGAGCTTTCGTTTTATCCCCCATGGCATGAGCCGGGAGCGCCTGGAGGAGCTTTTCATCCTTTACTACAAGAGCCACTACCAGCGGCCCAAGGTTATCCTCGGCTATGTCGCCATGCTGTGGAAGTCGCCGGACAGCTGGCGGCGCTTTATCGCCAACTTTTTCGATTTCATCAAATTCGCCAGGAGCAACAAGAGGCTTGGAAGTGACGGAGAATAATAACGCTCGGTCCTTGGCCCTCCAGGCATCGGGACTGGTCAAAATCTACCGGGGCGGCGAGAAGCCGGCCCTGGACGGTTTCAGTGTCGAAATCGGCGAGGGCGATATTTTCGGTTTGCTGGGGCCGAACGGGGCGGGCAAGACCACGGCGATCTCGATTATGAGCACCCTGCTCAGGCCGACCGAGGGCGAAGTGACGATCTTCAACCTCGACACCCGGCGCCGGGCCGGAGAAGTTAAGGCCATGATCGGCCTGGTTCCCCAGGAGATCGCCCTCTACAGGCAGCTTTCCGGCCGTGAGAATCTCCGCTATTTCGGCAGGCTTTACGGTTTGCGGGGCAGCGCCTTGAGCGCCCGGGTCGAGGAGTGTCTCGATTTCGTCGGCCTGCGCCCGAAAGCCGATCAACGGGTTAATGCCTATTCGGGCGGCATGAAGCGGCGGATCAATCTGGCGGTCGGTATTCTGCACCGGCCGAAGCTGCTCTTTCTAGACGAACCGACGGTGGGGATCGACGCGCAGTCGCGGGATATGATCCTTGCCCGGCTGGTCGCCCTCAATAAACAGGGAACGACCATGGTCTACACCACCCATTATATGGAAGAAGCGGAGCGGCTCTGTTCGGAGGTGGCGATTATGGACGACGGCCGGGTGCTGGTCCGGGGGAAACCGGCGGAACTTATCAAAAAAGGCGGCCATGCCAGTCTGCAGGAGATGTTCTTTGCCCTGACTGGCCGCGAGTTGCGGGACTAGCGCCGATGATCGGGAAACTTTTCGCAACCCTGCGCAAGGATGCTCTGCTGCTCTGGCGGGATCGGGCCGGACTGCTGCTGCTGTTCGTGATGCCCGCCGTTCTGGTGGTGATCATTACCCTGGTTCAGGATAACGTCTATAGGTTAATGGGCGAGACCTCGGCCCGGGTTATTCTGGTCGACCTGGATCGGGATGAGTTGGGGAGATTACTCAACGAGCGCCTGGCCGGGTTGGAGATGGTCACCACCATCAACGGCGAGAGAATTAGCCGAAGCAAGGCGATGAACTTGGTGGCAGATGGTGATTATCAGGCATGCATTATTGTCAGGGAGGGGACGACCGCCCGTCTCGTCGCCCGGGTTCAGGCCGGAATAAGAGTATCCTTGCTGAAGGAAACTGGTGAGGGGGGCGGGGAGCCGGTGCCGGAACTGGAGATCTATTTTGATCCGACCGTGATGGGCGGGTTCAGGTCTTCGATGCGTAACGCTCTGACCCTGGTCTTGTTCGAATTCGAGGGTGATGCCAGGATTAAGGCGCTCTCCGATCTGCTGCCCGAATTCATCGCGCGGGAGATGAAGAAGGCGGCCGGTGATTTTGCCGACTATGTCGAGGTGCCCTCTCTGGAAATTGACATACCCACCGAGCCGCTGCTGACGGTGCGGACCGCTTCCGCCTCCACCGCCGGTTTGGCGGTGCCTACTCCGACCCAGCATAATGTCCCGGCCTGGGCCCTGTTCGGCATGTTTTTCATTGTGGTGCCAATGGCCGGCTCCCTGATCAGGGAACGTCAGGAAGAGACCTTGACGCGTTTGCGGAGCATGCCGGTCGCCTATGCGGTCATCCTGGCCGGCAAGGTCATGGCCTTTATGCTCGTCTGTTTTACCCAGTTTTTGCTGATTTATCTGCTCGGCCGGTTCCTGTTGCCGGCTCTCGGCCTCGAGCCGTTCCGGGTGGGGGCCGAGTGGGGCGGGGCTTTGCTGGTGGTGGCCGCGACCTCGCTTGCCGCCGTCGGCTACGGCATACTGCTGGGGACCCTCTGCCGCACCTACGAACAGGCTTCCATGTTCGGATCGATTTCGGTGGTGGCCGCGGCGGCCATCGGCGGTGTCATGGTCCCGGTTTACGCCATGCCGGAAATCATGCAGAAAATAAGCGTTATTTCGCCCCTCGGCTGGGGGTTGGAGGCTTTTCTGGATATCTTTGTCAGAGGCGGCGAGGTTGCCGCCATCACCGGACAACTGGTCTTGCTCCTCTTGTTCGCCTTGTTCACGGTTGTCGCGGCCTGGCTGGTTTTTGCCAGGCGCGCGCCTTGATTTTTTATCAAGTCTTTTTTACCCGGATCGGCGTTGGTTGGAGGGAAATCCCGGGGCCTTATCTCATGATTGATTACAATTGGAGCTTTTGAATGGATAAATTGGAGAATGAACTGTTGGAGATGATCTGTGAGGTCTGCAAGATTAAAGGTCCGGTTCCGGTTGATATTTCACCGACGGCGCCGTTGATCGGCCCCGAATCCCCTCTCGATATTGATTCCCTTGATGCGGTGGAGATAGTCTTCACGGTCCAGAACCGCTATAAAGTCAGGATCGATTCGGAAGAGACCAGCCGCAAGGTCCTGGTCAGCCTGAAGAGCCTGGCCGATTTCGTCAGGACCCATGGCGAATAGCCGGGCTCTTTATCGGACGCCCTGGAAGGGCGCGGCATTGCGCCGAAAGATAAGCAGTCAATTACGGGAGATTCCCCAATAGTGTCATGGACAAAAAAAATAAAAAAAAATTGTCATAAAAAATTGACAATATATCCGGGTCTTATGATATTCTTTATTTAGTGCAGGGCCAGAGCTCTTCCCCCCCCTTTAAGGTTCTGGACTCTGCCAAGCGCCGGTCAACAATTAACGGATTGTTGGCCGGCATTTTTTTTGCGCGAAGCCCTGGTCCTTTTCGGTTATGACGTTTAAATGAATTGCTGGCAAAACCTGATCGGACAACTCCTTGAAAAAACCAAGAGGTGCTTGGCCGGCCGGGCATTTTGCTGGAGGGCATGAAGGTCTAGCAGGATGGCCCGCTCAGACCGCGGTCAGCATCATATAGCCGACCGAAAACCGGCCGCTTTCGGGAATGAAGCAGAGCAGGCGGTCGCCTTTCTTGAGTTTTCCGGACCGGAAAATTTCTTCCAGAATGATATAGATCGAGGCGGAGCCGGTGTTGCCCTTTTCGGCCAGATTGGAGAACCAGCGTTCCTCGGGGATTTCGAAATCGATCTCTTTGAGGTGATCGTAGATTATGCGGCGGAAGTAATCGGAAGAGTAATGGGGCAGGAACCAGTCGATCTCTTCGGGTTTGAGCCCGTATTTCTCGATGTATCTGGGCAGCGAACGGCTTACCACCACCGGGATTATTTCGCTGTTTAGCAGTTTGGCGTCCTGTTTGACCAGTAGGGAATTGGCCTCGACCGATTCCCGCAGCGAAGCGAACTCCCGCCAGCCCGTGATCGTCCCGTCCCCGTTCTTGACCGCCCCGGCATACATGCAGGTTTCCATCTCGTCGGCATGGGAGATGATTTCCAGCCATTCCACTTTCAGATTGAGTCGGTCGGCGGCCGGCTTCGGAGCGATAAACACGGCTCCGGCCCCGTCGGAGAGCATCCAGCGCAGAAAATCCGCCTCGAAGGCCAGGGCGGGCTGCTTTTCGAGCTTCTCGGCCCGCCGCGGGTCGACCGTGCCGCACATCCTCGATCTCATAAAGGACGAGGACTGCTCGGAGCCGGTGGCCACGCCGTTTGCGGTCAGCCCCAAAGCGACGCTCATGCAGGCGTATTTCAGGGAGCTGATTCCGGAAAGGCAGATCCCGGCGGTGCTGACCGCTTCGCAGGCGGCGCCGCCGACCTCGCCATGGACCATGGAGGCGTGGCCCGGCATGAACTGGTCCGGGGCCGAGGTGCCGCAGCTCAATAGTTCGATATCGGAAACCTTGAAACCGTCATAGGGGTTCAGCCTTTTGACCGCCTCGGCGGCGAGCCGGGCATTGGTGTGGGTGGTCCGGCCGGTGGCCGGATCGATCGCGTAGTAGCGCTGCCTGATCCCGTTATTGCGGAGAATGATCTTCTTGGTTCTGGAGGGCAGATCGTTGACCAGGCCGAGAACCTTTTCCATCTCCTCGTTTGAAACCGGTTGATTGGGCAGATAAGCGGCTATGTCGGTAATGTAGGCTTCCATTAAATAATTGTGTCCCTAAAGTTTTGCCCCGGCATGACCTTCCCGGAGCAGGGCGGCGTAATTCCGGTAAAAGCTCTCCTCGGCCAGCCGGGTCGGGACGACGGCGTTGGTCAGGGTGTAGTAATCGAGATCGTCGATGGTGATCCGGTCCCGCATCTCCCGGTGCAGTTTGGTGCCGGGCAGGGGGGTC
The DNA here is from genome assembly GCA_046484585.1 of Desulfurivibrionaceae bacterium. Classification (GTDB taxonomy): domain Bacteria; phylum Desulfobacterota; class Desulfobulbia; order Desulfobulbales; family JAGXFP01; genus JAGXFP01. Next base: position 14,481 of record JAWOIQ010000188.1, on the reverse strand, counting down.
ATTACCGTAATCATCGGCAAATCAACCTTGTTCGCGGTGATGTATTCGCCCAACCGGTCGAAATCGGCCTGCCCGTAGTCCGGGGAGACGATGAAGTCGCCGATGATCGTAATGCCGATCTCGTGGAGAATGGAGATCGATTCGGTATTGACCGCGGCCAGATTGGCCTTGTTCATCTTCTTCAATCCTTCGTCGCTGATCTCCTCGAAACCGATGATCACGGCCCGCAGGCCGGCATCCTTCCATTTCTGCATCAGTTCCGGGTGGTTGACCACCGTGTCGGAACGGACGTCGGCGAGGAACTGCTTGTCAATACCGGCCTCCCGGATCGCCTCGCAAAGCCGTTCGGCATGTCGCGGATCGCCGAAGGTGTTGGCGTCGAGGAGCCGGACCACCGGAATATCGCCGAGCATCTTGATATCGCGAATCACCGCCTCGGTGTCGTGGGTAAGGTAACGGCCGCCGGTCAGGCCTCTGATGCAGCAGAAGGAGCAGTTAAACGGGCAGCCGAAGGCGGTGACCACGAAACCCATGTCGAGCTTGAGCCCGGCAAGATAATAGGACGAACGATACTGCTCGACAAGCCCATAGGCGGGCGCTACCTCGTCGCCGAGGTCCTCTGCCGAGAATTGCCTCGGGGTGTATTGCAGGGGGCGGCCCGAGCAGACCGGGGCCACGCCGGGAATAGCGAATCCTTTTTTGCCGTCCCGCAAGGCCAGGGCCAGTTCCCGGAAGCTCGCCTTGCCGAGCCCGATTACCACATAGTCGATCTCGGAACGGTTAAAAAACTCGGGATCGTTGGAGGCGTGGATTCCGCCGACCACGATCACGGCCCCGCAGCTCTCCTTGATCTCGGCGGCCAGTTTCAGGACCGAATTGGCCTCGCAGGTCACCCCGGTGATGCCGGCCAGGTCGGGGCGGAACTCGGCCAGGACCTTGGACAGGGAGTCGGGGGCGGCCTTGAGGTCGACGATTCTGATCTCGAAATCGCGAAGATTCCCGGCCAGTACCTCCAGGGCCAGGGGTTCGCCGCGGAAGATCTGCTTGATCGAGTCGATCCCGTATTTTTCCTCGGGGATGCTCTTGCCGCTGTTGGGTGGGTTGACCAGAAGAATTTTCATTGATTAGCGCATGTCCGGCAAGCAAGCCTATTTATGGTCGAGCCAGCAAAGTGGATCCTCGGCCAGGTAATCGCCGGTGACCTGGTAGGCGTGGCCGCGGCAGCCGTAGCAGTAATCGCCGAACTGGCATTCGCCGCAGCGTCCCTTGATTATCTTTCGGATATTGCGAAGCTCCTGGATCGGGGTGCTTTTCTTGAGGATCTCGGCCAGGGGTTGCTCCCGGATGTTGCCGGCGGCGACGCTGACCCCGGGACAGGGCTGAACGTCCCCGTTGGCGGTAACCGTGCAGGAGTATTCGTGCCGGGCGCATTGGGAGGCGGCCAGAGGCGGGTGCGGAGTCCAATGGCTGTCGAACATCTCCCGGTCGATCTCGGCCAGTTTCTCAAAGAGGGTCTTTACTTCATTGATCGGCACCTCAAGATCGGGATGGTCCGTGGCCCGGCCCTGAAGGGTCATCATCTCGATATAGGGGATTATGTTCTGCTTTCGCGCCCAGACCCACAGGTCGGCCAGTTCGGTGTAGTTTTGCCGGCAGATGATGGTTTCGATGCCCAGGGTATGGTTTTCGTCGGGATAACCGGCGTCCATCAAGGCCTTTAAACCTTTGTCGATGGCGGCGGCAGCGCCGGGGTGGCCGGCCAGCATATCCTGGATTTCAGGGTCGCGGCTGTTCATCTTGACCACCACCGAGACCTTGCGCTCATACAGCGCCCTGGCCTTGTCCCGGTCGATCAGCATGCCGTTGGTAAAGACATCTACCTCGACCTTTTTGGCCTGGATGTAATCGATTACCTTGAAGAGGTCCTTGTAAAGGGTCGGTTCGCCGCCGCCGAGGATGATGATTTTCCGGGCGCCAAGCTCCACGGCCTGGTCGACGGCCCTGAAAATTTCATCGAGACTGAGTTCGTTGGCCATCGGCACGCCCGACTCGGCATAGCAATAGATGCAGCGAAGGTTGCAGGCCCTGGAGAGTTCCAGTTCCATGGAAAGCAACCCGTCTCTGGCCCGGGCTGCGGCAATTTCTTCTTGGGAAAACTCAAGTCCCCAGTGTTCACCAAAACATTTCATACCTTTCACTCACCACGTAAATCGAAAAAACGTTTTAATTTGCGTCCGCCGGATTGTTCCATGGTCTCCTGGACCAACTTCCTGGCCTGGACGGTTATTTCGGGTTTGACCCGCAACCGGGCCTGGAGATGATCGCTGATCAGCTCCGGGCGGACCGTCGATGAGTCGTCAACTCCGATAACTATATTGATCAGGTCGGAGAGGTCGTAATCCGCCCTTACCTCCAGGTAGGATGCCTGAATTTCCGGCAGCTCCTGCAGGGCCTGAAAGATCATTTCAGGGTATAAGGTGGTGCCCTTGACCTTGAGGCGCTGGGCCAGCCGTCCTTCAATCGCACCGAGCCGCGGGGTTTGCCAGCCGCATTGGCAGGGTGAAGTATGGAGGCGGGCGATGTCCCCGGTCCGGAAACGGATAAGCGGAAAACCTTCGACACCCAGGGGGGTAACCACCACTTCGCCCGGCTCGCCGGTTTTAACGGGCCTACCTGCTTCGTCGACGATTTCCGCGATCATTAACTCAGGATGAACGTGGCCGCCGTCGGAAGCCGTGCATTCGCAGAAGGCCGTTTCCAGTTCGGTGGCGCCGTAAGAGGAGAATACCCGGCCCTGCCAGGCTTCCTCAAGTTCCCGGCCCAAGGGGGTCAGGGAGTTGTCGGCCCGCCGGACCGGTTCGCCGATCGTAATCAGGGTTCTTATACCACTTTTCCCCGGGTTATACCCGTGGCTTTTGCCCCACTGCGCCATTTTTAAAAGAAATGACGGAACCCCGATCAGGCCGGTGGGCCGTAGGCGATCGATCAACTCCCATTGCCGGGCCGCCTGGCCCGGTCCGCTGCGGATACAGGAGGCGCCGAGTCTGACCAGGCCAGTATAGTAGGCTAGTCCGGCGACAAAACAGCGGTCTAGGGTCACACACAGCAGGAGCCGATCATCGTTTCTGATCCCGGCCCCATAAAAATTCATCTGTTCGTTGAAGGCCAGCCGCTCCAGATCGCGGGCGGTATAGGGGACCAGGACCGGAGCGCCGGTCGATCCCGAAGTAAGAGCCAGATCAACCTGGATTTCTGGCGGCGTGGCGAAAAACGCGGCCGGGTCCGCCTCGACGTCCTGCCGGGTAGTGAGAGGCAAGGCGTTTAAGTTCTCAAGATTAATCTCCTCGGGTCGGCAATCGATTCGGGAGAATAAATTTTTGTAAAAAGGGTTTTTGACGGCCTGGCGAAGATGGGCTTGCAGCAGGGAATTCCGGCGGCGGGTCATTTCTTCCGGCGCCGCCTTTCGTAAGGACAGGGCTTTATTTATGTCGAAATGATCCTGCATCGGCCTAGAGATAACTTTGTTCCGGCGCTTCTTTCGTACCGGCGGGAAAAGATAATCGGGTGGTCGGGTTTGCCACCGAAGCGTCTTTGCTTGCCCGGTGATTTTTCAGCTCCTCTTCTATACACTTTTTGGTCTGTTCTTTCAGGCTTTTTATATCGTCCGGGCTGTCGGCCTTGCCTACCGGGCTGATTGTCGGCAGGAGAACAACCCGGACCCTGGCTGGGCTTAGAAAAAAGCGGCCCGCGGGGAGCATCCGGCGGGAGCCGATAATGCAGACCGGCACAATCGGTCTGCCGGTGGCCAGAGCCAGGCGAAAGGCGCCATTCTTGAATCTGCCCAGGCGGCCGGTCCGGGTACGGTGTCCCTCCGGCCAGATGATCAGCGAGCAGCCGGAGTCGAGCAGTTCCTTGCCCTTTTTCTGGACATGTTTCCAACCCTTGGTAGAATTGACGTAGCCGGCCAGATGCATGAAAAAGTTATAAAAGGGGATCTGGAAAGGCCAGGAGGTGACAAAGGCGTTTTCCATCGGCACCATCCCGAAAAGGTAGGGATCGGCGGAAGAGTTGTGGTTTGGAGTGAAGATCACCGGTTTTCCGAAACCGCCCGACCTGTCCTCAAGGACAACCGGGGCCATGAAAGGCACCAGCCGGGTCAGCACCCAGCCGTAAATCCGAATACCCTGCCGGATTGTTCGGGCAACGGAAGATCTGGTCAGCAGCAGGTAAACGCCCAGCACAATCGGCGCGCAGAGGAAGGCGGCGATGGTCACCAGCAGAAACATCGGCCAGAAATATATGTTCAGTAAAAATTTCTTCGGATTCACGGAGTAAGCGTTTCGGTTTTATTGTTTAAGATTGATAATCAGCCGGCAAAGATCGTCCATGGTCCGGACCGCTTTGATGGCTTCTTCATTGGCGAGCTTGACGCCGAACGATTTTTCCATTGCCACCACCATATCGACGGCGTCCAGACTGTCAAGGCCCAGATCATCGTAGAGGGTGGCATCGGGAACGAGTCGGGAAGGCTCAAGTTCGAATTCCTCGGAGATAACCTCGGTTATCCGCTCCCGAATTTCTTGGTCTGTCAGCATTTAATGCCACCTCCGGAATACCAGGGAGGTGTTGACACCACCCAGGGCAAAATTGTTTTTTATCATCGTCTCTATTTTTCGTGGAACAATTTCCCGAGGCAGGGCGATGTCGCCGCATTGCGGATCGGGATTTTCAAGGTGCAGGGTGGGGATTACCTCCTGCCGGCGCATGATTTCCAGCATTATGATCGTTTCCAACGCTCCGGCCGCCCCCAAAGTGTGACCGATATGGCCCTTGAAAGAACTGACCGGCACCTTATTGCCGACTGTTCTGATTATGGCCTCGGCTTCGGCAATATCTCCTTGCAGGGTGCCGGTGGCATGGGCGTTGACATAGTCTATTTCGTTTCCGGCAACCCCGGCCTCCCGCAGGGCGGCCGCCATGGCGGCGGACATGCTGTCCGTATGGGGGTTGGCGATATGGCTGCAATCGTTAATATGCCCGAATCCCAGAATTTCGCCAAGGATATCGGCGCCTCTCGCTTTTGCGCTTTCCAGGCTTTCCAGAACCAGAATGCCGGCACCGCCGCCGCAGACCACGCCGTCCCGATTAATATCGAAAGGACGCGGGGTGGTTAAGGGCTGCTCATGGTTGCGGGAGGCCGCCTTCAGGACATCGAAAACCATGGTTACCGAATGGTGTACCTCGTCGGCTCCGCCGCAGAGCACCACATCCTGGCGGCCGCTCTTGATCAGTATGTAGCCCAGGCCCATCGCCTGAGCCGAAGAACTGCAGGCGCTGGCAGGGGACCACTGTTCACCGGTGATGCCGAGGGCAAGGCAGACATTGGCGGCGCAGCTGTGACTCATGATCTTAAAAAAGAAGCCGGATTTTAGCTCCTCAATGGAACGTTCGGCAAGGAATTTTTCATAAAAGCTTTCGTAGGCCTCCGGGCTGCCGGTGGTCGAGCCGATGGCGGCGCCGACCCGTCCCGAGCCGAGAAGATCGGCGGAAAGCCCGGCGTCCTCCACGGCTTCGCGGGCTGCGAGGGCGGCATGGATGGCCATATCTCCCATGGTTCTTCGCATTGCCCGGGGCAAAAGAGATTTCGCGTCAACCTCGGGAACAGGCGCAGCCGTGACAGCCCGCATGCCCTTGATTTGCCGCCATTCATCCATGATCTTAACGCCGGACCGGCCCTGCCAGACCCCTTCGACAAGCTTGATAGCTCCGATCCCCAGCGGCGAAACCGCCCCGCGACCGGTTATGACAACTCTGTTTACTGCCATTCCCTGACCCTGTCCCATGTCTCTTCGAGGCCCATAATCTCGCCGGCCGTGACCAGCCCCGCCATCGAGGCGCCGAGAAGTCCGGTCATCAAAGAACCCTGGCCGCTTAAGTAGAGGCCTTGGACCTTGGTCTTGGCCCGGGCCACGAATTGCTCCAGGTTGTGCTGCACTCCGTATATCCCCCCGGCCGGAGAGCCCAGTTCATCCCTGAAGGTCAAGGGAGAGCCCGCGGCCAGGGGTTCGATATCGAAGCAGGCGGCGCCGAAGCTGGCGGCGGCGCGCTCAATCAAATTTTCGGTGGCGGCGCTTTTCCATGCCCGGTAACCGTCGCCGCGCTTTCCTGAGTGTCCGTTAAATTCCCTGGTCTCGCTCCACTCGGCCGGACGCATCAGAATGACTCCCTCGCCGCTCCGGGCGCCGCCATTCGATAGATCCAGGTCACGGCGTCCCGGCGCGGTCATCAAAACGGAGCCGTTCCCGGCCGCCGCCGGATCAGCCATCAGAGTGAAATTAGGATCGATACAGTAGAGGTTGGCCCGATTCAGTCTCGGCAGGTCGGCAGGCCGGTTCATCCTGCCGAAGACCATAAACATGGAAATCGTATCTTCAAGAGCCTTGATCCGATGAGAAAAAGCGGGCCGGAAGCTTCCCGGCGTGACCAGACCGGGCAGGTAGGCGGGATGGCCGGTATATATCACCTGTCCGGCCCGGAGCTGCCGGTCGCCGAGGGTGACGCCGTTTACGCAGCCATCGCTGACCTCGATCCGCTCCACCCCCTGCCCGTTGAGGATCTCAACGCCCTGTTCGGACAGGATTTTCAGAAAAGCGTCCACCACGGCCTGGCCGCCGCCCCTTATGCCCCAGGCGCCTTGATAGTAACTGTGGGCCACGGCCGCATGCATGGCAAGGCCGGCTTTTTCCGGAGGTACCCCGTAAAGGAAGGCGGGGGCGGCCAGAACTGCCTGGAGTTCCCGGTCTTTAACCATGGAGGCAATTGCCCCGGTCAAGGGCTGGTCTTTTGAACTAAAAAAATCTCGCAAAAACGGCGATAAAGGTAAGCTCAGATTATAAAAAGGAATTTTCCGGCAGATATGCTTGATCGTGTCCAGGTAGCTGGTGATACCGACGGCATCGTCCGGGAAAACCGAGCACATCTGTTCCTTTGCCTTCTCGTATGAATAAAAGGCCTTGACCTCGGTTTCCGAGCCGCGGAATTTGAAAAAATCATAGCCGTCCGGGTGCATCGGCACCGGAGTGATTTCGGTTCCCAGTCCCAGATATTTCCAGAGAACCTCAAGGATCTGGCCCCGGCCGAGTCCGCCCGTGTAATGGAAACCGATGTCGAAGGGGATGCCGCCCCTGGTGAAACGTCTCAGGGCGCCGCCCGGTTTGCGGTTCTTCTCGACGATAACTACCCTGCGGCCGCTTTTGGCCAGCAAGCCGGCAACGGTCAGGCCGCTGATGCCGCTGCCGATGACAATAGTATCGATTTTCTTAGTGGACAAAGGATGAACCTCATGGGATAGAGCCAGTCGGCGTATCAGTCCGGCAGCACCATGTCATTTTGGTTGTTGCCTGTTTGTATACCGAGATTTCGTGGCTCAGATCCGGATAGATGCCTGCCGACCAGGAGGGGTTAGCCATGGTGATGATCAGTGGAGATTCCTTCCTGAATCCGTGACGGCTTCGTGGGAAATCTCACTTATCAGTTTGTAATTACATTAGATAATCGTTTCCCCCTGGATTGCCAGGGTTCACCCCGCCGCCCTGCGGGGCGCCCGATAACGGCGCATCTGCGGCGTTGGCAACTCGTTAATATACCATCAGTATTATCAACATCGTTGCCGCCTTGCATCTGCACCGTTCTCGAACGCTCACGGATTCAGGTCCTTATTACCAGAGACGCGTTGGCGCCGCCGAAACCTGCCGCGTTACAGAGCAAAAAACGGCTGTTAATATAAACATTCCGGGTAGGTAAATGCAAGTCCTTTACCGAAGGGTCGGGGTTTTCCAGGTTTCGATTTCCGGCCGCGAATTTGCCTTCGGCCATTAACATTCCGTAGATGACCTGGGAAGCGCCCGCCATCCAGAACTCATGCCCGGTTAAAGCCTTGGTGGCGGTGATAAGCGGTCCGGAGCTGTCTGGCCCCGGTTTGAAGATATTGGCCAAGGCCTTGCCTTCGGCTTCGTCGCCGGTCGGAGTTGAAGTGGCATGGGCCATGACCAGATCGATGTCGGCATGATTCAGGCCCGCATCGGCAATGGCCAGGCGCATGGCTCTTTCCAGTCCTTCCCCGCTGGGAATCACGATATGATGACCGTCGCTGGTGTTGCCGTAGCCCATGACTTCACCCAGAATAGCCGCACCCCGGCTTTCGGCCTCCTGGTAAGATTCGAGGATCACTGCCGCCGCCCCACCGCTCGGCACCAATCCGTCCCGATCCCGGTCAAAGGGTCTGGAGGCGGAAGGCGGATCGCTTTCGCGGCGGGAAAAGGCGGCCAGGGTGTCGAAGCTGCACATCGACTGCCAGGAGATCTCCTGGGCGCCGCCGCAGATCATTCTTTTCTGCCTGCCGGCGGCGATCAGTTCGGCGGCCTGGCCGATGGCCATGGCGCCGCTGGCGCAGGCGCCGCTCACCGTCCAGACCTGGCCGTGCAAGCCGAGAAGGGTGCCGATGTTCAAGGTGACGGTACTGTTGAGCAGCCGGAAAATATGGCCGCTGCCGATGCTCCGGGTCTCCCCGCTTTTCCGGAGAATATCAACCTGTTCGACGGCCGTAACCGCCGACGAATCGTTGCCGAAGATCATGCCGGTTTCGCTATCGCCATAGAGCGAGCCCGGTTCGATACCGGCCTGATCAAGGGCCTGTTCGATGGCGGCCCAGGCCCAGAGCCCGAATTCCGGCAGGGTTTTGCGCTTTTTGCGGTCCAGGATTTTTTTTGGGTCAAAGTCCTTGATCACCCCGCTCAGGCCGCTCTGAAAGCCGAGTTTCCTGCGTTCCGGCAGAAACTCGAGGCCGCAACGTCCCTCAAGCAGGGCTTGCTTGACCTCCGCCCTGTTCAGGCCCAGACAGGAGATGATGCCCATGCCGGTTATGGCGACCCGATTGGCGCCGGCAGGCATCAGCGCCTCCCCCCGGTTCGGGTAACTATCTTGCGGAAAAATCCTGACATAATAACCTTATAGACTCGCAAAAGTGAAAAAAACCTTCCTTCGACAGGCTCAGGATGAGCGGGGAAACTTACAGGCTCAGGGTGAACGGAGTAACTTGTTGATTTACCGCTCGTGCCGTGCTTGTTGGAGTGCGCTCCATTAATCTTTGGCCACCTTTTGCGACGCCATCAACCTTGACAAGTTCGCAAAAAGTCTAAAAAAGCTGTCATTTCGAACCATGTGAGAAATCTTATTCTTTAAACCATTGGAACTATTAAGATTTCTCCCTCTGGTCGAAATGACATTATGTCAATCCCGACTTTTTACGATCTTATCAACCTTGGCCGAATTGCAAACTGAAATCAGTCTCACTTGATAAACATAATCATTAAGTTCCGGGAAGATATATTTACGATAATATTTGCCGATAATCAATCATTGTCCTTGAAAGGTGGCATGGCGGAAGCGGGAAACCGGGTATTTTCTTGCCATCGGGATCGGATCCGGTTAAAAAACAGGCGTTTACCCCGGAATAAGAATCTTTTTAATGGAGTTTCCAAAATGTTAAATGCATCCGATCTGCGGAAAGGGCTGAAAATTCTCCTGGACGGCGACCCATACATTATCACCAAATTTGATTTTTCCAAGCCGGGCAAGGGGCAGTCTCTCTATAAATGCCGGCTGCGCAACATGATCAACGGCAATTCCACCGACCGCACCTTTCGCTCCAACGACAAGTTCGAAAAAGCGCCCCTGGAAGAGCGCTCCATGCAATATCTCTATTCCCAGGGTGACGAATTCCATTTCATGGACACCAATACCTACGAGCAGCTCTTTCTGACCCGCGAGCAGATCGCCGAAAACGTCAATTACCTGATCGACAACATGGAAGTGACGGTGCTGTTTTTCAACGAAACCCCGATCGACATCACCCTGCCGATCTTCGTCGAGCTCGCCGTTATCAAGGCCGATCCGTGGGTCAAGGGGGACACCAGCGGCACCGACACCAAACCGGTGACCGTGGAAACCGGTTATGTACTCCAGGTCCCGCCCTTTATCGAAGTGGGTGATAAGATCCAGATCGATACCCGGACCGGGGAATATATCACCCGGGTCAAGGAATGACGGCAGCATCGCGGAACGCACTATCAGGCTATCAACCTGAATTAGTGCTTTGATTCACGATATGTGATTGTTCTTGCGTCAAATTTAGATAGTGATCCGTGGTGGCTGGAATGCCCCGCCGCCCTGCGGGGCGCCCGATAACGGCGCATCTGCGGCGTTGGCCACTTGTTGATATACCATCAGTATTATCAACATCGTGGCCGCCTTGCATCTGCACCGTTCTCGAACGCTCACGGATTCAGGATCAATTTAAATTTCTTTAGGCACCCGGGGAATCTCCAGGATCGTGATGCAAAGAATTTTCCGCAGTTGCAATATTTCGTAACCGATGATTTCGGAACTGCGTCTCAGGCAGCGTAACGCCGTGATCCGGGCGGTCCGCCTTTTCTTCGAGGAACGCGACTACCTGGAAAGCGATACGCCGCTCCGGCTTCCCGTTCTGGCCCCGGAGTTATGGATCGAACCGCTGACCTCCGGGAGCCATTTTCTGCAGACCTCCCCGGAACTATGCATGAAAAGGCTTGTTGCCGCCGGCAATGCCAAACTCTTTCAGATCAGTCCATGTTTCCGGAAGGGCGAACGCGGCCGCCTGCATCTCCCCGAGTTTTCCATGCTGGAATGGTATCGCGCCGGTATCGATTATATGGACCTGATCGAGGAATGCGAGGATCTGGTCAAGGGCGTGATCCTGGAGTGTGGCGGCAGCCCGCTTTTCCCTGACCTGGCCGGGCGTTTTCCCCTGGGTATCTCCTTCTCAAGGCTGACCGTTGCCGAGGCCTTTGCCCAATATGCGCGGTGCAGCGTCAAAGAGGCCCTGATCGAAGACTGCTACGAGGAAGTTTTGGTCGACGAGGTCGAACCTAACCTGGGGGTGGGCGGCCGGCCGACTTTTCTCTATGATTATCCCACCGCGCTTGCCTCCCTTGCCCGCCTTAAAGAGGAGGACTCTTCCGTAGCCGAGCGTTTCGAGCTTTACTGCGATGGGATTGAGTTGGCCAACGGATTTTCCGAACTGGTCGATCCGATTGAGCAGCGGCGGCGCTTCGAGAATGAGCGCCGGGCGATTATCGCCGCCGGTCGTGAACCCGGCCCGATGCCGGAAAAATTTCTGGCCGCTCTGAACGATATGCCGGAAGCGGCCGGAATTGCCATGGGGCTCGATCGGTTGGTGATGGTTCTGACCGGGGCGGCAAGCATTGACGAGGTGGTTTGTTTCGTGCCGGAAGATTTGTAGCGGGCCAAGGATGGTGGCGTCGCAAAAAGTCGCCAGCTCCTGCGTTGCTGCAAATTGTCTCGTCATTGCAGCGTACTGAAGTACGCTTCATTCCTCGAAATTCGCGCGCCTTGGATCTGACGATTTTTGCTTGGCCATCCCGCTGAATCTCCTGAATGGCGCCGGCAATTTCTCCCCCGCGATGTCCGTGGAAATTGGTAAATATTTTCCCGCTGCCGCTCTTCGGAAATCAGGGAAATCTTTTTGGAAAGGCCGGGGGTTTCGCGGCAGATCATAGCCTTTTGGGGTCTGTTGGTTTAAAGTGTGTCTGAAATGTGTAAAACTCTGCAAGCTGTGATTTTGCGAATGAAGTTTATCTTGAGAATAATCGGGCGGTGAATATTGGAATATAACAAGGATGAGCGGCCTAAAATGGAGCTGCTGGCGCCGGCCGGCACCCTGGAGGTGTTCGAGGTGGCCGTCGATGCCGGGGCCGATGCCGTCTACATAGGCGCCCCGTTTTTTAACGCCCGGGAATTGGCCCGTCATTTCAGCATGGCCGAGGTGGCGGCGATGATCGATTATGGCCATAAGCACGGGGTCAAGGTCTATCTGGCCATGAACAGCCTGGTCAAGGAAGCCGAGGTGGCAAAGGCGGTGGAGAGCCTGGCCGTGCTGGAAAAACTGGGACCGGACGCCCTGATCATCCAGGACCTCGGTCTCTATTATTTGCTCCATGAATTTTTTCCGAAAATCAAAATTCACGCCAGCACCCTGATGGCGGCCCATAACACGGTGGCGGTCAATAAACTCGCGGCGATGGGATATGGCCGGGTGGTGCTGCCCCGGGAGAGCACCATCCCGGAAATCAAGGAGATCACCGCCTCCACCGATGCCGAAATCGAAGTCTTCGTCCACGGCGCCATGTGTTTCAGCTACTCCGGGCTTTGCCTGTTCAGCAGCTTTCAGGGGGGGCGCAGCAGTCTGCGGGGCCGTTGCGTGCAGCCCTGCCGCCGCCGTTATACCTGGCAGGGGCGCGGCAAGGCCAAGGGCGGTTCCGGCTATTTTTTCTCGATGAACGATCTTGAAGGGATCGACCTGTTGCCCGAACTTGCCGCGGCCGGGGTGACTTCGCTCAAGATCGAGGGGCGGATGAGGAGCCCGAGCTATGTCGGCAACGTGGTAAAGGCCTACCGGATGGTTCTGGACAGCGCGCCGGGGGACCGCAAGGTTTTGGAGGCGGCCCACCACTTGTTGAGTAATGCCATGGGCCGCAAGCCGACCCGGGGCTATTTTCACGGCAGCCGGCCCGCCGATGTTCTGGCCCCCCAGCATTCCGGTAATATCGGCATATTCCTCGGCAAGCTCAAGCCGGGCCCGGGGAGCCTGGCGACCATTAAGATCAATGGTCCGCTTAATGTCGGCGACCGCCTCCGGCTTCACCGGGAGAAAAGCGGCGAAAGACAGGGGTTTTCCCTGAAGAAAATCAAGGTCGGCGGCGAGTTTGTCGAGCATGCCGCTAAAGGGACGGTGGTCTCCCTTGAGCTCCCTGCTCCGGCGGGACCGGCCGATGTGGTCTATAAAGTCGATTCGGCCGCCGGGCGCGGCAAGCCCCCGGGTCGCGGGGTCGAACCCGAGCGTTTTGCCGGCAGGCTGAAAAAGCTCGATGTCGATGGCCGGGTAAATAAGATAATGTCGGAAATTTCCGGTGAAACGCGCCAGGATGCAAGCGTCACCCGGTCTACTCCGCCGGCTGCCGCTCCGAAAGCGGCCCGGCAAGGCCGGGGAGGGGGCAATGTGCCGCTGCCTCTCTGGTTCAGGTCCGATGATCCCTTTCTTCTCAAGCAGCGCTTTCCGGTCATGCCGGAACGGATTGTGATCAACTTGAGCGGGGAGTCCTTTAACCGCTTTCTGCGCATGAAAAAATCCGGCCCTCTGTTCCGGCGGGTCGTTTGGGCCCTGCCGTTCGTGATCGATGAAGACAAGCTTGCTTTTTTCCGGGAGAGGATTGCCGGACTGGTTGAGCTTGGTTTCAGGGATTGGCAGATCGGTCATTTCAGTCAGATCGAATTTTTCAAGGGGCTCGGCTGCCGGCTCCATGGCGACTACACCCTCAATGTCCTTAACGCCCTCAGCGCGAGGGTTCTCAGGCTTAACGGTTTGTCGGGCGGGCTTGTTTCGATCGAGAACGACCGGGACAACCTGGGCACTCTTTGCCGAGCGGCCGGCGATTTCCGAAAGGGGATGACGGTTTATGGCTTTCCGGCTCTGTTTATGTTTGACCCAAAGCGCCGCGCCGTCGAGTTGATCGAGCCCGAGCGCCTCGGCCCCGCGACCACCCTCGCGCGCACGCGCTGGGGCGTGGACCGAGCGATCCGCAGCGACGTCGGCCATGCGCCGCGGCTGATCTCGACCCTCGAAGACACGCCCTTTTATTCGCGCAACCTGGTCGAGACCCAGCTCTCCGGGCACCCGGCGACCGCCGTCCACGAGTCGGTCGCGCTCGAGCGCTTCGCCGCCCGGTCCGTGCAGTTCCTGCTGCCGTTCAAGATCCGGCGCGGCCGCGCTACTTCGCCTTGACCGGCCAGGGCGCGGTTAGCAGCGACTTGCAGGTCTCGTTGGCCTTGATCTTGGTGTAGCGGAAGCTGCCCTTGCTGCGCTCGTAGCTGTCCTTGGACAAGGCCGAGAGGCAGCGCCCTTCGGCCCCGAGGATCTTTTGCCGGACGCTGATCGTCACCTCGCCGTAGAGCGGTCCGCCGTCGTCACTGAAGGCCCGCGCCGCGGTCGTGGTCTTGTTGGTCACGTGCAGCTCGCCGGCACAGATCGGCGCGTCGACGTAGACCTTCATGCCCGGGTTGCCGTCCTCGTCGATGTCCTCCTCGCCCCAGTTGACGGTCCCGGACATCGAGTAGTGCGGCGTGCCCTCGACCTGCTCGAACACGATCCGTGAGTCCGGCAGGGTGTCGGCGTCGATGTAGACCTTGACGCCGATCTGCGCCGGCGAGCTGTACGTGACCAACAAGACCACGACCTCGGCCCGGGCCTTTAGCGACGACGGCGGACCGCTCTACGGCGAGGTCACGATCGGCGTCCGGCAAAAGATCCTCGGCGCCGAGGGGCGCTGCCTCTCGGCCCTGTCCAAGGACAGCTACGAGCGCAGCAAG
>JAWOIQ010000170.1:0-2886 GCA_046484585.1 Desulfurivibrionaceae bacterium | reverse complement strand
GTTATTCCCTGAAAGCGTTTGCCGAAAATTTTCGACCTGAGTGATTTCCCCCATACTGTCTGTTGTCTCCCATTCATACTCGTTTTCAGCGGATTCCGACCGGGGAAAGATGGAGCCGGCTCCGTGAGGCAGGCAGCCGGGACGCGTTAAAAAACGGAGTCTTCCCCAAGAGGAAATTCCCGCGATACAAGGACCGGGAGAGGATGGTGGCTCTTACTTCCTCAACAGACCAGAAGCTGCTTTATCCTTATTTTGTTCTGGGAATGCAATTTGAGTTAAATCTGCGCTGCAAAAAGAGGATACTCTTCTGACTATTAGCACTTTTCTTTGACAGAAAAAGATGACTATGTTAGGAAATAAAAATCACTATTTTCTTCAACTTTAAAAGGGGTAAAAGGCAATGAGAAAATTATTAGTTCTAGGGGTGTTTGGTATTTCGTCTTTGGCTTTAGCCGGCACTTGCTTTGCTGGTTCACCTTATTTCTCAGGCAATTTCGGTTTTGTGGCTGTTTCAGATGCTGATGTTACTAATGATGAATTTGCAGGACTTGGCATATCCAATGTTGAGATCTCTTTTGACAACGGGCTTGGCTTATCCCTGGCTGCTGGTGCGGACAATGAACTTGTTCGGGTTGAAGGAGAGTTTTCATATAGAAAAAATGATATGGATGACCTCTCAGCCAGCTTTGGGGGTGTTTCGGATAGCACGCCACTGAATGGCGAAATTGAGTCAATGGCTCTAATGGGCAATGTAATTAAAGATTTCAATACCGATAGCGCCTTGACTCCTTTTCTTGGATTAGGCCTTGGTTTTTCAAAACTTGATGCAGAGATAGAAGGCGATAGCGAGGATGATACGGTTTTTGCGTATCAATTAATTTTGGGAACTGGAATTAAAGTTGCCGAGACAACCTCGATTGACCTGAGTTACCGTTATTTCGCTGCTGCTGATCCAGAATTTGATGGCACCGAGATTGAGTATGCGACTCATAATTTTATGATAGGCGCACGGTTCGATTTCTGAAAATATTCTAAAAAGAAAACTTCACCCCGCTCTTCTCCAACATCGGCCAATCGGTGTTCTGGAAGGATCGATAAGATCAATGGCGGTAATATTGCGATAAAAAAGGGCGGGTCAGCTTTTGGTTAGCGGCCCGCCCTTATCTTTTCCGGTTATCGCGATCCGTTTGAATCACTACCGACCGCCTGCCCGGTTGGATTTCAGATTCGAACACTTACGGATTCAGGCTTATCTCAATGCCCTGGCGCAACGGCGTCTGGCGTATCCCTCTTCGATGTTGTTGAGCCAGGCCTTCAGTTGATCCGCCCAGTCCTTGCTGATGGTCGTCGCCGGGTCCCGCTTCCAGAGAATCCGTCCGTCCGGTTCCACCGTCACCAGGAGGGGGATGCAGTAGGAGCCTCGACAGGCCCGGACATCCATCTCATAACTCTCCTTGCTGATCCGTTCAACGATCCAGCCATTTTGCCGGCGCAGAATATCGGCCAGAATATCGAAGGACAACTCCCGATCGCCGGGATCGTCGGTAAGGCAGGCCTTGAAGACCCGCGGTTCGGTCAACAGGTAATTTGAGGCACACCCGCCGATGCCGCTGAGAACGGCAATGGCCATGATTAAAAAAATCAGATTCCGCATACATCCCTCCTGGTTCGACTCTTAAGGATCCAAAAGGGGCGGATCATCCGTCTCCCCCCTCACTCACCGATATTCACCCGGCTTTCCGGCGCTCCCCGGCCTTCCGGTTTGTTGCTTATAATTATCTATTTAATCACTTTTTCTCCCAAGCCGCAAAAAACATTTTCCGGCCGGAAACCAGATGACGGAAGTTTCCCTGGATACACCTCCCCGATTTCCCCTATACTTTTTTCTGGAATTGATCTGAGTCAAGGTTTCTTCACCCCGAATACATCTATAATAATTCTGCAATGGCTCAGGGTGAGCGGATTCCAGGTACGGTTAGGAGGTCCGCGTTTTCACACGGGGTTGGCGGCTTATTGCGACGCCATCAAATTTAAACAATCAATACCAACCGACAAAGGCAAGCCATGAATGATCAAAAAAAAGAGCAAAAGAGCTACAACGTCCTGCCCGGCCCGAAGATGGGACTGGTCACCCCCGAATACCTGGAACAGGTCGCCGACCTGGCCCGCCGCCACCAGGTGCCATTCCTGAAACTCACCGGCGCCCAGCGGATCGCCATCGCCGGGCACCAGCCGGAGACCGCCGCGGAGATCTGGCGGGAAATGGGCCAGCCGGCCGGTCCCAGAAAACCGGTGGGCATCCACTATATCCAGGCCTGTCCGGGTGAAAAGTGGTGCAAGTTCGGACGGCGGGACACCCTGGCCCTCGGCGGCAGGATCGAGAAGACCCTGATGGAACTGGACCTGCCGGCCAAGACCAAGGTCGGCATCTCCGGCTGTCAGTTCAACTGCTGCGAAAGCTACCTGCGCGACCTCGGAATCTTCGGAACCACCAAGGGCTGGAGCCTGATCTTCGGCGGCAACGGCGGTGGCGCGCCCCGGATCGGCGATGTGGTCGGGGAAGGGCTGGACGATGAGCAGGTCGTAGCTCTGGCCCGGCGCTGCCTCGATTTTTTCCGTGAGAAGGCCCGAAAGATGGAGCGGACCGGCCGCCTGATGCGGCGCACCCCGCTGGCCGAACTGCAAGACTATCTGATGACAGGATAATCTTGATGGCGTCGCAAAAAATCGCCAGCTCCTGCGTTGCTGCAAATTGTCTCGTCATTGCGAGCGCGGCGAAACAATCCAGAAACATGCAACTGGTTGAAGATGCCGAAGGGAGCAATAATGCGCCGCCGACGCAGGAGATCGGACTTTTTTCGTTTCGTCATCAACCCCGGCCCCGCC
>JAWOIQ010000145.1:0-10817 GCA_046484585.1 Desulfurivibrionaceae bacterium | reverse complement strand
GTCTTCAAGGGCGGCCTCGATGCGTTGAAGACCCGCTTCGGCGGCTGAGCCTTGCGGAAATAGGCTTTTGCTTTGCTCCGGCCATGCTGTTGCAGCCACAGGGAAAGCCAACTGCCCTTGAAGCCGGTGTGTCCTGTAATCAGAACCTTCTTGCCTTGCCAGAATCCGCTGGTCATTTCCACATCTTCCATGGTGCCTTGCCTGATGCCCACAACTCTTCCAGATGACGCTTGTCCCGCAGGGTGTCCATGGGCTGCCAGAAACCGTCATGCTGGTAGGCAGAGATTTCATCCTGTTGGGCCAGCGTTTCCATTGGCTCCTGCTCCCAGCTGGTGAAATCGTCTTTGATATAATCGATCACCTTCGGGGAGAGCACGAAGAAACCACCGTTGACCATCGCGCCATCGCCTCTTGGCTTTTCCTTGAATGTGTTGACTTTTCCGGCGGAGATATCCAGAGCGCCGAAGCGGCCTGGTGGATAGACGGCAGTCAGCGTCGCAAGAGTATTCTGCTTTTTGTGGTATTCGATCAGACTGGTGATATTGACGTTGCTCACCCCATCGCCGTAGGTGAAGCAGAACTGCTCTTCATCCTGCACATAGGAAGCAATCCGGCGCAACCGTCCACCGGTTTGGGTCTCCCCGCCCGTATCCACCAGGGTAACCCGCCATGGTTCGGCATTATTCTGATGAACATCCATTCGGTTGTGCTGCATGTCGAAGGTGACATCGGACATGTGAAGAAAGTAATTAGCAAAGTACTCCTTGATCATGTATCCCTTGTAACCGCAACAGATGATAAAATCGTGAATGCCGTGGGCGGAATAGATTTTCATGATGTGCCACAGGATCGGCTTGCCGCCGATCTCGATCATCGGCTTCGGCTTGGCTTCGGTTTCTTCACTGATACGGGTCCCAAGCCCACCGGCGAGGATGACTGCTTTCATGGCAAAAACCTCATTGAATAAACCAGGATGTTAGAATTTAGACCAGTGCGCCGCATAAAATGAATCACATCCAGTTGAAATGTGGTGGCCCATGATAAATGAAACAGCGTTGTCCATTCGACAAATAACCCGTGTCGTTGCGTGATCAAAAATGACAATAGCCACCGTGTGCTTGCCGGAGGCAAGGTGTAATGCTGGGATTTCGACTTTAACGGTTGCTAATTCCGCATCGTTTTCCCAGATGAAAGGCTGATAATCCTCTGTGATAAAATCAACTACAGGTCGCTGGTCTGCGTTAAAAACTCCCAATCGGAGACACAATGTTTGACACTTGGAATGGATCGCCAAATCCACGCCAAGAGTTAAGCTGCCGCCAAAGGGAATTGCCGTAATTGTGTCCTTATCTTCGCCATTGATTGATAATTCCAGGATTTCTACCTCACCAGAGCCCACGACAACGCGTTCGCCCGTTTTAAATTCTTTATTGTAAAAATCAATCCCTTTAGGAACATCCGAAGAAGAGAAAATGTCCTCGCCTTGCCGCAGAACCATTACCTGGTTGCATAACCTGGCAACAAAAGGCATCGAGTGAGACACGAAAATGACGGCTGCTTTGTCAAGCAATTCGTGAATGCGATTCAAACATTTAATCCGAAAACCAATATCACCAACAGCCAGAACTTCATCGATAATAAGCACATCCGGTTCCATCTGCGCCGCCACGGAAAATCCCAAGCGGACATACATGCCGGAACTGTAATGCTTTACCGGTGTATCAATAAAATCAGCAATCTCGGCAAAGGCGACAATGGCATCAAATTTTCTATCTATTTCTTTTTTACTGAAACCGAGAATTGAGCCATAGATATAGATGTTTTCGCGGCCCGAGAGCATGGGGTGAAAGCCGGCCCCCAGTTCAATCAGGGCTCCAACTTTGCCATTTATCTGGATTCGGCCTTTGTCCGGCTCAATTATCCCGTTCAGGATTTTCAGCAGGGTTGATTTGCCGGATCCGTTCGCGCCGATGAGGCCCAGGCATTCACCCCGTTTCAGTTCAAAGGAAATATCATCAACCGCCCAGAACTCTTTATCTCGTAATTGATCGCTTTGGGGAGTTACGGCAAACATTGTTTTAGTAATATCCTGTATGCCGTACAGCATGGAGCGCTTCAAACTCTTGCAGAATTTTTTTGAAACCCCTTCAGCTTTTATTAATACATCAGACATTTGCTTTACACTCTTTCGGCGATTTTTGGTTCAACGAGATGCATTAATCTCCAGCCAATCAGGAAAATGGTCAAGCTCAAAATGACTGCAGAGAGAAAGGACCAAGGCTGGGTCAAATAACCTGTGGTTGCCAGGTCCCGAGCCGCAATGATAAAACCGCTTACCGGATTGACATGGTTAATCAGAAAAGAAAGCGGCCAGCTTGTCGGAGGAGGGTAGATTACCGGAGTTGCGAACATGCCGAGATTAATGACAATGGTCAGTATGCTGCTGATGTCTCTTAATACGGCATTAAATAAAGCAAGAATGAAGCCCAGGCCGACTACAAGAAATACAAGCGGCAGGAGTACTACCGGCAAGAGAAGGATGGTTGGTTCAGGAATAAAGCCGGTCCAGATGAAAACGATCACAAGAAGAGGGATGCGGAGCAAAAATTCAAAAATGGTTTGTCCAACCGCGGAGACAATCAGCACTTCCTTGGGGAAGTTGATTTTGGTGAGCATGGCGCCCGCTGCAACCAGACTGCCGGATGTTGTTGTCAGTCCCTGTGCAACTAAAAGCCAGACGACTTGACCCAGGAACACAAAAGCGGCATAGGGCATATTGGTGTCGCCGATGGGAAGAAAGTTTTTATTCCTGACCCAGACAAATACGAACATCATGACCAGTGGAGTGAGAAAAGCCCAGAAAACCCCCATCAATGATTGTCGGTAACGTGCTGAGATATCGCGAACCACCAGTCTCCAGATAAGGCCCCTGAAGGTAATGATTTCCCGGATCATTTCACCCCAGACCCGGATTCCGGCCTTCAGGATGTGATTGGGCTCGTATATCGTCACATGTGAATTATTGTTTGAACTATTTTGGTGGGCCATTATTTGTTTCCATCAATAAAGAGATGATTTTGTCGATAATGCTTGTTTTGACTATTCTTGAGATCGATACACGGCATTGCCTTATAGGTTCTGGACACCGTACTTAATTGCAGAGCAGGGGAGAAACCCGGCGCCGCGCTTTTCATTTTTGCCCCATGTACCTTGCCCCTTGAAACTTGCCTCTTGCAGCTGTCATGAACCAGTCATTCCTTTCTCGGTCAACATTTTAAGGATCAACTCAACGCATTCATCCAGGGACTGCTCCGAGGTATTGACTTTAAGGTCCGGATTGAGCGGCTCCTCGTAGGGGGCCGAGATTCCGGTGTAATTCTTGATCTTGCCTTGGCGGGCTTTTTTGTAGAGGCCCTTGACGTCTCTTTCCTCGCAGACCTCCAAGGGGCAGTGGCAGTGGATCTCGATGAAGTTTTCCGGGCCGATAATCTCCCGGACCTTCTGCCGGTCCTCCCGTAACGGCGAGATAAAGGCGCTCAGGGAGATGACCCCGGCCTCCAGGAAAAGCCCGATCATTTCGCCGATCCGCCGGATATTTTCGGAACGGTCCTCCCGGCTGAAGCTGAGATCGCCGCAGAGGCCGTGGCGGACATTGTCGCCGTCGAAGACAAAGGTCCGGCAACCCATTTGATGGAGGCGCTCCTCGACGGCATGGGCCAGGGTCGATTTTCCGGAGCCGGACAGGCCGGTGAACCAGAGGTTGACGCTGGGGTGGCCGTTCAGCTTTTGCCGGCGCTGCCGGTTGACGGTGGCGCGGTGCCAGACCACGTTGTTGTTGTTTTTTTCAGGGTTGTTCGCCATGTCAGTCAAATAACTCACCTCAATTTTTATCGATGCCGCAACCGACTGGGGTGAGGGGTGAGGGGTGAGAAAAAAAAAGCGGGTTAAAGCTGAGTTGAGCAGCTTGTCTGCTTTAACTATACTTATGACCTTCTCCCCACTGCCGCACTGCCGTACTCCTCACTTTTCACTCCTTACTCCTCAGTCCTAACTCCACACTCCTAACTCCTAACTCCTCACTTGCTGTACCCCCCCCGTTTTCCCAGAGCAACAGGATGGGGGTTCGGTTGAGCATCTCCCGCATCGACTCGAACTCTTCGCCTTGAACCGCCAGAGTTCTGATTTTCCGGCCGATATACTTCTCGGTCTTGGCGACCAGGTCGGCGAGATTGGCCTGGTCGATATCCCCGACCAGGACCAGGTCGATGATGCCGCTGTCCTTGCCTTCGGCGTAGTCGCCGACCAGGTAGGCGGTTTCGAGGTTGCCGAGCCGCTCGACGATTGAATCGATGATTCTGTCCATGCCCAGGGCCTTTCTGACCATGGAGTTCAATTCTGCGTAGAGGGGGTGCTGCTGATTGGCCCGAAAATGGAGCTGGCGGCCGTTTTTCTCGCTTTCCAGAAAGCCCGCCTTCTGGAGCTGTTTGAGTTCCTCGCTGACCAGGCCGGTGGAGATCTTGAATTCATCGGCCAATTCGCGCAGGTAGGCGTTTCTTTCCGGGTTAAGGAAGAGGCGCATCAGGATCTTGACCCTCGTTTTCGAGGTTATCAGGCTGCTCAGGATGGAATTCATTTGGCTATCTCGTTCTTATTTTAAGAACTATATTGCCTTGGGAAAGGGTGGAAGTCAATGAAAAAATAGGTTCAAGGTTCAAGGGGCAAGGTTCAAGGTTAACGACAACTGCAAGCTAAAAGCTGCAAGCTTAATGACTGTGAGGGGGGGGAGGGGTGAGGTACTACAAGTTTCAAGGTTCAAGATTCAAGATTCATGCGGCAAGGTTCAAGGTACAAAGGGCACGGATGAAAACCGTCGCGCAGGTTTTCTTCCTGGTCTGCCATTAAAAATGATGGTGTCGCAAAAAGTCGAGATTGCCTATAATGTCATTTCGACCAACGGGAGAAATCTTAATATTTTCAAGGAGTTAAAATTTCGTTTGAATCGACTAGCGACTGAACGCAGCTTTACCTTTTTTGCTCGGGCCGGCCCAGTTCTCCGAGAAAAGATCGGCATACTTGGCGGCGATAACATCGAGGCTGAAATTTTTAACGAATTCCAGCCGGTTCCTTTTCCTGATTTCAGGCCAATCGTCTTTCTGATCGACAATTTCCAGTATTTTCGCGGCAATGGCCGCGGGGTTCTTCTCCTCGACAAGAAATCCCGTCTTGCCGTCCTTGATAATGTCCGGGATACCCCCGACCCTGCTGCCGATCAGGATGCAGCCGGACATTCCGGCCTCGACAAAGGTCAGGCCGAAGCCCTCGGTGTCGCCGTCCCTGGCGTGAATGGAAGGCCCGATAAAAATGTCCGCCGCACCGTAGAAGCGCGGTAAATCGCGGTTGGCAATCGAACCGGTGAAAACCACGTTGGGCTCAAGTTCCAGTGAGGCGCTCAATCGCTTAAGATCCTCTTCTTCCTCGCCCGATCCGACAATCAGCAGCTTGACGGCCGGCACTTTTTTGATCACCTCGGGCATGGCCTCCAGAAGATAGCGGACCCCCTTCTTTTCGGTCAGTCTGCCGACAAACAATAAGAGAGGGCCGGTCGCGCCGTACTTTTCCCGAATATCGTCATCCCCGGTCAGCGCGAATTTACTTGAATCAACCCCCATCGGCAGAATTACCGGTTCTACAATTGAACTGCTGGTCCCAGTGACCACCTCTTTGATAACACTGCTTACCACGGTTATTTTATCGGCGTTTTTTAAGGAAAAGCGCTTGAAAAGGGCGAACAGGCCGCCCTGGAGGCCGAACACATCACCACCGTGCGCGGTAACGACATAGGGGGTGCCGGTTATCTTTTTTGCCATGGCCGCCACAAAGCCTTGGGGGACCAACCAGTGCGCATGGATGACATCGGGCTTTATCTGCCGGACAAGTCTCCACAGGGCAAAAAACTCCGCGGCGACGAAAAAGGGAACGAGCAGGAGATAGAGTTTGTTTTTTCTTATGGTGGGCAGGATGCCTGAAGAACCGGCGAGCTTCTCGAAGCGTTTGATAAAGTAGCGGAAACGGTATACCGTCAAACCGTCGAGAATTTCGCTGCCGAGGGCGCCCGGATAGTTGGGGGCCAGGACATGGACATCCAGGTCCAAAGCCAGACGCCTGGACAATTCGTAAACAAAAGGAGGATCGGTATCGTTCTTCCAGCGGGGAAAGGTGGAAGTCAGCACGATTATCTTTTTAGAACCCATCTGTTTTGCCTTATAACCTGCAAACGGTTTTGGTCAGGAAAATTCGGATCGGCGTGGCGGTGGTAGAGGGGTGAGGAGTGAGGAGCAGCAAGAGGAAACTAAACTATTAATCCCACCCCTTTTTCCGTTTCATAATTTACGTCTCAGCCGCATTCCACACATTTCTTCATCCGTCGCTGAACTTAAACAAATTTTTAAACTTTGGCGACGCTAAAAAAGTCGTCATCCCTGTGTGAAAACGCAGACCTCACCGTAAGCGGCTTCAGCCGCAAATGGCGGCGGTCGCGAAAGAGGGGGGCACGGCTGAAGCAGCGCCTATATCGGAACTGGGAGCCCGCTTATCCTGAGCCTTTTAGTTAGCCCGCTCTTCATCCTGAGCCTGTCGAAGGAAGGGTTTTCTGACTTCTTGTGAACTTGTCAACCTTGATAAACTCGTAAAAACTGATTTGCCACGTCATTGTGAGGAGCGAAGCGACGAAGCAATCCAGAATTTTCATCTGGTTACATGTTTCTGGATTGCTTCGCTACGCTCGCAATGACTTGATTTTTGACATTTTGCGAGTTTGTCAACACCTTGAACCTTGCCCCTTGCCCCTTGCCCCTTGCCCCTTGAACCTGCCGTTAAGCTTGCAGCTGCTATTAGTCGCAGCTTCGCGGTTCTGGTCAGTTTTTTCAGTTGGCATTCACGGACGGTGGCCGCGCTTCGGGAGGGGTGTGCTTCTCGGTAAACCAGTTTGACCGGACGGCGCGACCGGGTGTATCTTGCCCCTGTCTTGCCGTGGTTGTGGTTGTGGACTCTCTTTTGCAGATCCCTGGCGATGCCGGTGTAGATGGTCCGGTCATTGCAGACCACCATATAGACATACCAGGGAGCATCGGGGGGTAAGGGATCACTGGGCACCGAATCTGCCGTGTTATCGGCCTGCTCATGTACATCCGTACACATCGCAGGCCGATGCCTTGCATCTCCACCACCCTGTAATCCCTTTCCGGCTGGGAGATTGGCCAATTCTGGGCGGCTTATCTCGTGATCGGTTACATCGGGGTTTTCCACGATTTTCGGGCCGCTCAGTCGATGGCGACCAGTTCGATGTCGAAATTAAGGTCCTTGCCGGCCAGGGGGGGATTGGCGTCCAGCTTGATATGGGTGTCGGTCACCTCGGTAACCTCGACCACCACGACCTCTTCATTTGGTCCGGCCATCTGCAGTTTCAGACCTACTTCGGGATTGATCTCCGGGGGCACCTGATCCCGGGGCGCTTCGATCACCATCTCTTCGTTGCGCGGTCCGTAAGCCTTCTCGGCCGGGATGTTGACACTCTTGCTTTCACCCACCGCCATGCCCTCCACCGCTTCCTCGAAACCGGGAATAACCTGGCCGCCGCCGAGGGTGAAACTTAGAGGTTCGCGTCCTTCCGAAGAATCGAATACGGTCCCGTCGTCAAGGCTGCCTTTGTAGTTGATCTTGACGGTATCGCCGTTTTTTGCCTGACTCATGATACTCTCCTGATATATTGTTTTTTGGTCCGGAATCTAGTACCCCGTAACCCCTAAACCATCACATCTTGCTCGTTGTTTTACGTGCCGACTACGTTGCGAGTTCCGTTACAGAGCGCTGCTATGCGCCGGAAGTCGCGTCTTGTCGGCCCTCAAAATCCCTTCGCAATCTCGCGAAACTTTACGGTTTACGGGGTACCGGTGGTTCCTCGCTATTGCAAAAACATAACACAGATTGATGGCAAATGATACCGTCCGGCGAAAATAAGTTTGCAACTGGGCGGAGTTAGGTTGAAAATCCCTTAACGGTTACAGTCCGGCGGTTGTGGGTATTTAGGCGACCGTCCCGGTGAACGGTTTTAAAATCCCTACCAGTTGCCGGCGGCCTGGCTGATTTTTCCCCGGGGCATGAGGGTGATCGCCTCCCCGGGGCAGACCGACCGGCAGATTCCGCATCCGTAACAAGCGCGGGGCTCGACCAGGCATTTTTTATCGGCCGGGTCGTAACGGATTGCCTCGAATACGCACTGCTTGCGGCAGAGCCGGCAGCCGTTGCACTTTTCCATCTCGATCTCGGCGACGTATTCACCCTTCCACATCACCGTGGCCAGTTTTGACTTGTACTGGACCCGGTAGGCCATGCAGTCCTGATCGCAGTTGCAGATCGCCCCGATATAAGGGGTGTTGAAGGTCCAGACGCTGTGGGTCATGCCCTGCCGGTCGAGGCCGCCGATCTCCTCCTTGGCGATGGTGGCGGATATCTTGTCGAAATCGCGGAAGTCGGGCAGATCCTCGATGATATGACTGGTATCCATGCCCACCGCGTAACAGCAGCGTTTCTCGACACCGGTGGCGACCCTGCGGCAGATGCAGGGGAGACGGATAACCGTATCGACGCGGTCGAGGACCTTTTCGATTCCTTCGAGGGGGACGATCTGGCCGAAATGGCTTTTCTTCTGATCTCTGGTCAGCCAGGGGTAGACCAGGAAATCATATATGCGGGGCAGCCGTTTTTTCCATTTTTCGGCCCGGGGGATGTTGTCGTGCATCGATTGGCCGAACCGGCCGAGAAAATCCTTCAGGCCGGCATCGGAATTGACCATCAGGAAGAGCTCCCGGGAGTAATTGGTCATGTTCTCGTACCACTTTTTGCCCTCGCCATGGCTTATGCAGAACTCACACATCGTCGGTACCCCATGGAAATTACCCGGCATCCCCGGTTCAGGTTGAGGTCCGGTCAGGGGATTTGCAAGGCAGGTATTGCGGGCCTTTATAGTCTCAACTTTCTGAGTTGATTAATAACTTTATTTTAACATTGTTTATCGATGCCGGAACCATGTGTTTTGCGCCTCGGCCAGTGAGGAGTGAGGAGTGAGAAGTGAAGGGTGAGGAGCAAGAAAAAAAGAGCGTGTTACAGCTGAGTTGAGCAGCTTGCCTGCTCGTACGAAACTTATGTGCCGCGAAGCAAATGCCCTCTCCTCAAGGGAGGATTGAACAGAAGCCTTGGGGTGCCTTGTGGTATAAAAGCCTTTTCTCCTCACTCCTCACTCATCACTCCTCACGTAACGGGCAATCAAATCGTGGCGTAATAAAATTTATACCGCCATTTCAAGCAAATTATCACAACCCGGAAAGTTAAGTTATAGTTTAGCGAATTTACGGGAAAATACGAAACTTTCCCGTAAATGCCGGTATATTACGCCCGGCCGACCTTTCAAAAGTTCAGATGGGAATTTCCATGGTCTTATTGGAGGCGGGAATCAAAAAGGGGGCATGGTTCGAGGTGAAAAAAGGCGGGTCGCGGCGGATAATCGGAACGATGGCCGGATGGCGCTTGAATTCCCGGTCGAGAAACCGTCTGATTTCGCGGCGATTCCAGCCCCGGGGATGTTCGAAGTCGGTATAGAGGGAGAGATCGCCCTCATAAAAAGCGGCCTTGGCCAGGCGAGCGGCATCCGGGGCGAAGCGCGGCATATTGAAGATCGCCAGGTTTAGAAAGGTGATGGCGGAGGCGTGTTTGACCGTGAACTCCAGGGTGCGGCGCGCCTCGGTCAGCGATTCGGTCGGGGTGCCGAACAACAGGTAGACATAGGTGGCGATTCCGGCATTTTCGAGATTGGTCAGGGTTTGGGCGACCATTCCCAGGTCGATTCCCTTGTCCATCTCGTCCAGCACACTCTGGTCGCCCGATTCGAGCCCCAGTTTCAGCATGACGCAGCCGGAGCGGCGCAGGGCCCGGCAGAAATCGGGATCGGTCAGTTCGGGCTCGGCCCGGGCGAAGGAGTACCAGGCCGGGCCGGGGGGATTGGCGATCAGGGCGCGCATCAGGGCGGGACTGATCGCGTTGTCGAGGAAATGGATCAGGCTCGGCTTGGTGGCGGCGGTGAGCTTTGCAAGTTGGCCCGAAACCAGGCCGGCGGGCAGGGCGCGGTAAGGATTGGTTTCGGCCTTTTCCGGGCAGAACGAGCATTTCCGCCAGTAGCAGCCCGAAGAGGCGGCGTAGGGCAGGACCAATCCCGGGGCCAGATAATCGGCCAGGGGGAGCCCCGTGAAATCCGGGCGGATTTCTTCGGTCTCTATATGATCTTTTTGCCGGCCTGATATCTTGAGCAGGGGGATTTCTCCCGGTCCGGCGACCAGGTGGTCGATCAGCTCATTGAAGGGGTTCCGCCAATCCGGGCTGCTGAGCCAGGAGGTGATCAGGCCGCCGCCGGCCGCGATCGGCAGGGTGGGGTGGCGTTTTTTGAGATAACCGATCATCGCGAAAGCGGTCATGGCCTGGCTGAGGTAATTAATCGAAAAGCCGACCAGGGCAGGCGGGTTTTCCGCCACCAGGCGGTCAAGCCTGGCCGCGAAGTAATCGTAAAAGATGTTTTCGGCCGGATCGCCGGCGGCCCGGAGAAGATCACCGCTCTTTACCGGCGACAGCTTGTGGTCCTGGTAGTTGGCCGGATTTACCGTCAGGTCGTCGCGGCCGGTGGTGCCGAGAACCCGGCTCAGATCGCTTACCGCCCGCTGGTAACGGGCCGGTTCCACGTATAAGGCAGGATCGCGCAGGGCAGAAAGATT
>JAWOIQ010000102.1:0-3663 GCA_046484585.1 Desulfurivibrionaceae bacterium | reverse complement strand
GCGAAACAACCGATCTTCATGTGGGGCTCCTGGGGTGGCGAGGAGTAAGCGTCGGCCGCAGCCGCGCGTGGAGGCCACGGCAACGCCGAACGGCGCGCCGGTATCGTCGATTTTCTCAAAGGATATGGGGTCGGCACTGTCGAGCTGGGGATCCAGTCGATGAGCGACCAGGTATTGCGGGCCAGCGGCCGGGGCCATACGGTTGCCGATTCAGTCCGGGCGATTGAATGCGTGCGGAACGGCGATCTTAAAGTCGGGGTGCAGCTGATGGTCGGTCTGCCCGGCGACCGGCCCGGAGTGCTCTTCAGGGGTGCCGAGGATCTGGCCGGGATGCGGCCGAATCTGGCCAGGATCTATCCTGTCTTGGTGTTAAAGGGCAGCGGTCTTGAGATGCGTTATCGGGCCGGCGAATATCAGCCGATGTCCCTGGCCAGGGCGGTGGCGGCCAGCGGCCGGGTCAAGGAGATCTTCGACGCCTATGGGGTCAGGGTGGTGCGGCTCGGTTTGCAGGCGACCGATACCCTCAGGGATGATATTGTCGCCGGCCCCTATCATCCGGCTTTAGGGGAAATGGTCCTGTCCAGAAACCTCTATCGCAAGGTTCGCCCGGCTCTGGAGGCGGTGAAGGGTTCCGGCCGTTTTGAACTGCGGGTGGCGGCCGCCGATCAATCCGTGCTGCGCGGACCGGCGAATCGAAACCTGAAAAGACTGGCCGACAGGGGATTGCTTACCGATGTCAATCTGGTCTTTGAGGACGAGCGGGAAAGGGGAACGCTTGCTGTGGTGGCCGTTTGAGAGAACCTGAATCCGTGACGGCTTCGTGGTGAATTTCACTTATCAGTTTGTAATTTCATTAGATAATCGTTTTCCCTGGATTGCCAGGGTTCACCCAGCCGCCCTGCGGGGCGCCCGATAACGGCGCATCTGCGGCGTTGGCAACTCGTTAATATAAAGCTGAGTTGAGCAGCTCGGCTGCTCGTACGAAACTTATGCCCTTTTGTGGGTGTACCATCAGTATTATCAACATCGTTGCCGCCTTGCATCTGCACCGTTCTCGAACGCTCACGGATTCAGGATCAATAAATAAGGTTATTTTTTTAGTCATAAATTTTTCATAAAGAGGAACAACATGCCGTCACGTAAAGAACTGGCCAACGCAATCAGAGCCCTGAGCATGGATGCCGTCCAGAAAGCCAACTCGGGCCACCCCGGCGCCCCGCTGGGCATGGCCGATATTGCCGAAGTGCTCTGGAACGATTTTTTAAAGCACAATCCCGCCAACCCCAAGTGGTTCGACCGGGACCGCTTCGTCCTTTCCAACGGGCATGGCTCGATGCTGATCTATTCGCTGCTCCACCTCACCGGCTACGATCTGGCCATGGACGACCTCAAAAATTTTCGTCAGCTCAATTCAAGGACCCCCGGCCATCCCGAATACGGCTACACGCCGGGGGTAGAGACCACCACCGGCCCCCTGGGCCAGGGGATCGCCAACGCTGTCGGCATGGCAATCTCGGAACGGACCCTGGCCGCCCAGTTCAACCGGCCCGATCACACGATCGTCGATCATTACACATACACCTTCATGGGCGACGGCTGCATGATGGAAGGGATCTCCCACGAAGTCTGCTCCCTGGCCGGCACCCTCGGCCTCGGTAAGCTGATCGCCGTCTATGACGACAACAACATCTCCATCGACGGCGAGGTCGGCGGCTGGTTTACCGACAATACCCCGCAACGCTTCTCTGCTTATGGCTGGCATGTAATCGAAAATGTTGACGGCCATGATGCCGAAGCCGTCAAAAAGGCCCTCGCCGAAGCCCGGCGAATCACCGACAAGCCCAGCCTGATCTGCTGTAAAACCATTATCGGCTACGGCGCCCCAAACAAACAGGGTAAGGAAGTAAGCCACGGCGCTCCCCTGGGCGACGAGGAGATCAAACTGACCAGGGAAGCCCTGGGCTGGGCTCATCCTCCCTTCGAGGTTCCAGACGATATCTACAGGGGCTGGAATGCCAGGGACAAGGGCGCCGAAATCGAAGATGCCTGGGACCGCAAATTCGCGGCATACAGCCAGGCCCATCCCGAACTGGCCGCCGAATTCACCAGGAGAATGAACGGCGAACTGCCGGCCGGCTGGGAGAAAGGGGCAGGCGATTTTATCCGGGCGACCAACGCCAAAGCTGAAAAAGTCGCAACCCGCAAGGCCTCGCTGCTCAGCCTGAACGGTTACGGACCGCTGCTGCCCGAACTGATCGGCGGCTCCGCTGATCTGGCCGGCTCCAACCTTACCATCTGGGACGGCAGCAAGGGCATCCAGGATGAGGCCGGCGGCAACTATATCTACTTCGGGGTCCGCGAGTTCGGGATGACGGCCATCGCCAACGGTATCGCCCTGCATGGCGGCTTCATCCCGTACACCTCTACCTTCCTGATCTTCTCGGATTACGCCAGAAACGCCCTGCGGATGGCGGCTCTGATGAAACAGCACTCCATTTACGTCTTCACCCACGACTCCATAGGCCTGGGCGAAGACGGCCCCACCCATCAACCGGTCGAACAGGCTACCACCCTGCGGATGATCCCCAACATGAGCGTCTGGCGGCCCTGCGACGCGGTAGAGACCGCCGTAGCCTGGAAACACGCGGTCGAAAACCGGACCGGGCCCACCTCCCTGCTCCTCTCCCGGCAGGGTCTGCCGCATATGGAGCGAAACTCCGAGCAGCTGGCAAATATCGCCCGGGGTGGCTATATTCTTTATGATTGTGGCTGCAACAACCCGGATGCGATTATCATTGCCACCGGCTCCGAGGTCGAACTGGCCGTTAACGCGGCCAGGGAGCTTGCCGGCAAAGGCAGGAAAATCCGGGTGGTTTCCATGGTCTCGACAGATGTCTTTGATGCCCAGGACGAAAGCTACCGCCAATCGGTCCTGCCGGACAATATTACCGCCCGGCTCGCAATCGAAGCCGGGATCAGCGACGGCTGGTACAAGTATGTCGGCAGCAACGGAAAGATCATCGGCCTGGATCGTTTCGGTGAATCCGCCCCGGCCGAGGATCTGTTCAAACTGTTCGGCTACACCGTAGAAAATGTCGTGAAAACCGTGGAAGGAATGGCGGGATAAATCCGACCCGGAAATAGCCCGATCAGCAAGCCGGAGATTATTTTTTCTTGAATCCGTGACGGCTTCATGGTGAATTTCACTTATCAGTTTGTAATTACATTATAATAATCGTTTTCCCCTGGATTACCATGGTTCACCCCGCCGCTCTGCGGGGCGCCCGATAACGGCGCATCTGCGCCCTGCAGGAAGTGCCCCCCTCAAGGGGGGATTGAACAGAACCCTTGGGGTGTCGCGTTGGCAACTCGTTGATATACCATCAGTATTATCAACATCGTTGCCCTTGCATCTGCACCGTTCTCGAACGCTCACGGATTCAGGTGAGAGATTCGGGCCAGCCTGGTTCATTTTTAATGATATTCAACCTGCATGAGAGAAGTTTTAAAAGATGACTGGAAATGAGATAAGAGCTCTTTTTTTAAAGTATTTTGGCGAACGCGATCATGAAATTGTGGCTGGTTCCCCTCTGGTTCCCCACGACGATCCCACCCTGCTTTTTACCAATGCCGGAATGGTGCAGTTCAAGCGGGTGTTCATGG
>JAWOIQ010000101.1:0-8596 GCA_046484585.1 Desulfurivibrionaceae bacterium | reverse complement strand
ACCTACCATCTCTTCATCCGGCCCGGCCACGAACTGATCCGGAACCTCGGCGGTCTGCATAAGTTCATGAACTGGGACGGGCCGATCCTTACCGACAGCGGCGGCTTCCAGATCTTCAGCCTGAGCGATCTGGCCAAGATCACCGAGGAGGGGGCGGCCTTCAAATCCCACCTCGACGGCTCGGACCTTTTTTTAAGTCCCGAGGGCGCGGTGGCAGTCCAGGAGGCCCTGGGCTCGGACATCATGATGTGCCTGGATACCTGCATACCCTATCCGGCCAGCCGCGAGGAGACCATCAAGGGTACCGAGCTGACCGGACGCTGGGCCAGGCGTTGCCGGGCGGCCCATACCAACCGGAAACAGTTGCTGTTCGGGATCATCCAGGGCGGCATGCATGAGGACTTGCGGGCTCGGGCGATCGACGAGCTGGTCGGGATCGGCTTCGACGGCTACGCCCTGGGCGGCCTGAGCGTCGGCGAGCCCCATGAATTGATGATGGATATCACCGAGCATACCGCCGCCCTGATGCCCCAGGATTATCCGATCTACCTGATGGGGGTCGGCACCCCCGAGGATCTGATCGAGGCGGTCTGGCGCGGGGTCGATATGTTCGACTGCGTGATGCCGACCCGCAACGCCCGGAACGGAATGCTCTTTACATCGGAGGGCAGGCTTGTTATAAAAAACGCAAGATTCCGGGATGATCCGCGGCCGATCGACGAGACCTGCGACTGTTACGTCTGCCGGCATTATTCGCGGGCCTATCTCCGGCATCTCTATATGGCCAGGGAGATTCTCTCTTCCCATCTGAACACCATCCACAACCTGCATTATTTCGTCAATCTGATGGCGGGGATGCGGAAGGCCATTGAGGAAGACCGCTTTGCCGAGTTCCGTCGCGATTTTTATGGACGGCGACCGGGGCGGCAAGATAAAATAGCTAATAATTAATTTGGAGGAATAAAAATGGTTAGTCTAGCCTGGGCGGCCGATGCGGCGCCCGCAACCGGTCCCGGAGGAATAGCATCCTTCCTGCCGCTGATTCTTATTTTCGTGATTTTTTACTTTCTGCTGATCAGGCCCCAGCAGAAGAAGGTCAAGGAGCACCAGGCCTTTGTGGCCGCCCTGAAAAAGGGAGACAAGGTAGTCACCAACGGCGGTATCCACGGCGAGATCACCGGCCTTACCGATACGGTGGTTACCCTTGAGATTGCCGATAATGTCAGGATCAAGGTTTCCCGGGCCCATATCGCCGGCGCCCAGGGTTCGACCATGGCCGTTGAAGGCGGCGGCGAGCCCTCCCAGGGCGGAGGTTGAGCGATCAATAGATAAACTTCCATAGGTTATGGAAAGTTGCATAAAAAAAAGCCGGGGGCGGAAGCCCTCGGCTTTTTGCTGTTGACGAGGGCGGGGTCCGCCCGGTTGCACCTCAAGAGACGGATGCTGCTCGGATTTCTCCCGGAGAAGCCACTGTAAAGCCGGAATGGACCATGTCTACTTCGTTGCAGGCCCCGAAAACATTCTCGACATATCAGGAGATCGGAGTTTTTGCGACGCCATCAAGCTTCCTTGCGTAAAAGGGCGCCGGTCAGCCAGCTATCCGCCGGCGGCTCGGTGATCAGGCGGACCAGGTTGCCGGGGTTGGCTTTTTCGAGAGCGGTTCCGTCCGAATCGTCAATCCGGCTGATCCGGTGAAAACTCCCGGCGAGACCCCGGTCGAGATATTCGACGGTCTGGCCCGGCAGGAGTGGATTTCTGATATCGATCAGGGGCTCGGGGCCGCCTTCGACCACAATCCCCACCGGATGGTGGGTCGGGGCCATGTGCGATTCGTCGTAGAGCATGTCATGCCGGTCCGGCGGGTCGGTCAGGAAATTCTCGGTGTAGCCCCGGGAACCCACCTTGCTCAGTTCGGCCATAAAGCGCTTGTCAAGGACCGGCAGACCGGTTTCGGGCCAGTTATTAAAGAGGTGGTCGAGGGCGGCCCGGTAGACCCTGGTCACCGCGCCGGTATAGTAGATGGTCTTCATTCTGCCCTCGATTTTCAGGCAATCGACTCCGGCTTTGAGCAGCTCCGGCAGCCGGTTCAGCAGGCAGAGGTCGCGGGAATTGAAGATGTAGGTGCCCCGCTGGTCTTCCTCGACCGGGAAGTACTGGCCGGGCCGTTTTTCCTCGACCAGTTTGTAGCTGTAGCGGCAGGGGTGGGCACAGTCGCCCAGGTTGGCGCTGCGGCCGGTCAGATAGCAGCTCAAGAGGCAGCGGCCCGAATAGGAGATGCAGAGCGCGCCGTGGGCGAAGACCTCGATCTCAAGGTCGGTCCCGTTTTTGATCTCGCTGATCTCGGCCAGGGAAAGCTCGCGGGCGGCGTTGATCCTCTTTACCCCCTGCTCCTGCCAGAAGCGGGCGCTTTCCAGGTTGGTGACGTTGGCCTGGGTGGAGAGGTGGATCGGCAGGTCCGGCACCGTGGCTCGGGCCACCCGCATGATGCCGGGATCGGAGATGATCAGGCCATCCACCCCGGCCCGGCCGAGGGTTTCCAGATAGCCGGGCAGACCGTCGAAATCGCGATTATGGGCCAGGATGTTAACGGTCACGTAGACCTTGACCTTCCGCTCTTGGGCGTAGCGTGTCGCCCGAGTGATCTCCGCCTCGGAAAAATTGGCGGCATGGGCTCGGAGGCTGAACCGCTGGCCCCCCAGGTAGACGGCATCGGCGCCGTAGTGGATGGCGGCCTGCATTTTGGCGAAGCTGCCGGCCGGGGCGAGGAGTTCGGGTTTTTTCAGCATAATATTTTATGGTCGATTAAGTTTATCCTGAATCCGTGACGGCTTTGTGGGGAATTTCATTTT
This sequence comes from Desulfurivibrionaceae bacterium, assembly GCA_046484585.1. Lineage (GTDB taxonomy): Bacteria > Desulfobacterota > Desulfobulbia > Desulfobulbales > JAGXFP01 > JAGXFP01. The sequence continues at coordinate 5,747 of JAWOIQ010000101.1, read as the reverse complement.
ATCAGTTTGTAATTGCATCAGATAATCGTTTTCCCCTGGATTGCCATGGTTCACCCCGCCGCCTGCGGGGCGCCCGATAACGGTGCATCTGCCGCGTTGGCAACTCGTTGATATACCATTAGTATTATCAACATCGTTGCCGCCTTGCATCTGCATCGTTCTCGAACGCTCACGGATTCAGGTTTGTGGCGTTAAGCCGGGATCCGGGACAAGGGCGCTATCTTACTCTTATCCCGAGGTTTATTGCAATCTTTCCTTTGCCGGAGTTTTCAACGTAAATGACAGGTAAAAAAGCGGCGGTGGCGATGAGCGGCGGGGTGGACAGTTCGGTGACCGCCGCCCTTCTCAAAAAAGAGGGCTATGAGGTCCGGGGGGTTTTCATGGCCCTGGCCCAGCCCGATCTCGACGAGCAGGTGGCCCGGGTCCGGGCGATGGCCGACCGACTTGGGGTCGAGCTTGCCGTCCTCGATCTGCGGGGTGATTTTGAAAGAGCGGTTCTCGACTATTTTCGGGACAGCTATTTCCGGGGCTTGACCCCCAATCCCTGCGTGATCTGTAACCGGCAGATCAAGTTCGGCCTCTTCCTGGAAAAGGCCCTGGCCGCGGGCGCCGACTTTCTGGCCACCGGCCATTATGTCAGGCGGCAGAAGGGGGAAGACGGTCGATATCATCTGCTCAAGGGCGTCGATCCGGCCAAGGACCAGTCCTACTTTCTCTGTCTCCTTGAGCAGTCCCGGCTGGCCAGGATCCGTTTCCCTCTGGGCGGCTACCATAAGGACCAGGTTTACGAACTGGCCGGCGAACTGGGTCTTGAGTTCGAGCGGCACCAGGAGAGCCAGGATGTCTGCTTCCTCAAAGGGCAGGAGATCGGCGCTTATCTCGATAGCAGCGGCGCGGTCCGGGATGGGAGCGGTCCGGTGGTGACGGTCGATGGCCGGGAGGTAGGCCGCCACCGGGGTATTCACCACTTTACCGTGGGCCAGCGGCGCGGCCTGGGCATCCCCGATGCGACCCCCTGGTATGTGGTGGGGCTTGAGCCGGCTGGCAACCGGGTGGTGATCGGCAAAAGAGAGGATCTGTACCGCTCCCGGCTGCGGGTGAGGGAAATGAACTGGCTGGCCGGCCGGTCTCCCGGGTTGCCGGGTGAATTCGAGGTTCGGATCCGTTACCGCCAGCAGCCGGTGCCGGCCCGGGTCGTGCCGGGCGAGGCGGGCGGTTTCGATATTTTTTTTGCCGAGCCCCAGCGTGCGGTTTCGCCGGGCCAGTTCGCCGCCCTCTACCGGGGGGAGGAGTTGTTGGGCGGCGGACCGATTGCCCGTTAAGCCTTTAAAGAATCCCGGCGGCCATCCCGCTTGACTAATTCGGGTAAACATATATAAATGATGGCGGCGCAAAAACTCCGATCTACTGCGTCGCACCTTGGGGCACTTCCTTCGGCTGGATAGCGGAGTTTTTTGCTTAGCCATTCCCTGTCTTTTTACGAAATCATCGTAAATGGTGGCGTCGCAAAAAGGCCACCGGCTCCCCGCGTTGCGGCAATTTCTAGTTGTTGCGTGGAAATGAGTCCGCGAGCCTTGTTCGAAATTTGAGATGATTTTCACCCCGCAAGGGGATATTTAATGGAAGATGCGTTTTCCCCTTTGCTAATTTAAAGTTGTTTTATGAGCGATTCTTCGACAAAAAAGCGGGTGGCGCTGGCCACCCTGGGCTGCAAGGTGAACCAGTTCGAGTCCGCCGCCTTTCTCTCGTCACTGGCGGAGCGCGGGGTTGAGGTGGTGCCTTTTTCGCAGGAGGCCGACGTCTATATCGTCAATACCTGCGCGGTTACCGCCAAGGCCGGGGCACAATCCCGGCAGATGATCAGGCGGGCTCTGCGGAAGAATCCCGCCGCGCGGCTGGTGGTGACCGGCTGCTATGCCCAGGTCGCCTCCCAGGATATCCTGGAGATTGTCGAGCAACCCCTCTGCATCGTCGGCAACGGCTTCAAACAGAAGCTGGTCGAGGTCGCTCTCTCCGATGGACATTGCGATCTGGAGATGCAGATGGGCGATATCAGCCGGAGCAGGGAGGTCAGTCCACTTACGGTCAAGAGTTTCGGCGAGCGTACCCGGGCCTATCTGCGCATCCAGGACGGCTGTAACAGTTTCTGCTCGTATTGTATCGTGCCCTTTTCCAGGGGGCGCAGCCGCAGCCAGCTGCCGGACCAGGCGATTGAGCAGGCCCGGATTTTTGCTGACGGGGGCTACCGGGAACTGGTGGTGACCGGCATTCATACCGGCACCTACGGTCATGATCTCGAACCGGCCACCGATCTGGTCAGCCTGCTGCGCCGCCTCCTGGAGGAATGTCCGCTGCGCTACCGGATCAGCTCCCTTGATCCGGGTGAGATCAGCGACGGGCTGCTCGAATTGATCGCGGCCGAGAAAAACCTGCTGCCCCATCTCCACATCCCGCTGCAGAGCGGCGACGACGGGATTCTCGCCAAGATGCACCGGCGTTACCGGGGCGAGGATTTTGCCGAACTGATCGGCCGGATCAGAAAAATTCTGCCGGAGGCGGCGATCGGGGTCGATGTGATGGCCGGTTTCCCGGGCGAGGACGAGCGGGCCTTTCAAAATACCTACGATCTGCTGGCCCTGCTGCCGGTCACCTATCTCCATGTTTTCCCTTACTCGAAGCGGCCGGGGACGGTGGCGGCCTCCATGGCCGGCCAGGTCTTGAAGCAGGTCAAGGGCGAGCGGGTTGCCGCCCTTCGGGAACTGGGCGACCGGAAAAGGCAGGAGTTTTATACGGCCCATCTCGGCGAGATCAGGGAGGTGCTTGCCGAAGGGGGCGGCCGCCGGAAGCCCGGCTGGCTGAAGGGCTTTACCGACAATTATATCCCGGTCAGCTTCAAAGGAGCACCCGGCTTGATTAATCGGCTGGTCAAGGTTAGACTCGACAGTTTGGATACCGCGGGGGTGGTTGGTGCTATGGTGGAGGTGGAAAGATGAACGGTGAAATAATCGCCATCGGTGACGAACTTACCTCCGGTCGGATTCTTAATACGACCAGCTATTTTGCTGCCGGTCAGTTATTCGCCGCCGGGCACGAGGTAACCGCGATGACCACCATCGGCGATGATCCGGAGCTGATCGGCAAAACCTTGCTGGACGCCCTGGCCCGGGCCGATTTCGTTATCGTTACCGGCGGCCTGGGGGCGACCAGCGACGATCTGACCAGTGAGGCGGTGGCCAACGCCCTGGAGCGCCCTTCGACCTTTTATCCCGAGGTTCTCAGCCAGATCAGGGCGGCTAACAAAGCCGCCCCGGCGGAACCCCGGCCCTCCCTGGAAAAGTTGGCCTGGCTGCCGGCCGGGGCCCATGCCCTCAAAAACGAAACCAGCGCGGCCGGCTATTTCCTGGTTCATGATAATAAGCCGATCTTCTTTTTACCGGGGGTACCCTATGAAATGGAGGAGCTTCTGGTCGAAACGGTGATCAGCCGTCTGGCGGTCTGGGAAGGCGAGGAAGTGCGCCAGGTCAGACAGCGGCTTTACCGGGTGGCCGGGCTGCCCGAAACCGGGATCAACCAGCGGCTGGCTCCCCTGGCCGAGGGTGAAGGGCGAATCCGGATCGGTTACTATCCGGTCTTTCCCGAGGTCCATGTCAGCTTGACCGTGGTCGGATCCGAAGAAAGGGATACGGATCGTCTTTTCGGCGAGGTTGATGCCGGGATTCGCGGCTTGTTGGGAGAGAATCTTTACGGAACCGAGGACGAAACCCTTGAAGCCGTGGTCGGCCGCTTGCTGGTCGATAACGGCATGGTCCTGGCTCTGGCCGAGTCCTGCACCGGCGGCCTGATCTCCCATCGGGTCACCAGGGTGCCCGGCAGCTCCGAATATTTTCTGGGCGGGGCGGTGACTTATAGCAATGAATTAAAGGAACAGATGCTCGGGGTCGACGGAGAGCTCCTTGCCGAATACGGAGCGGTGAGTCCCGAGACGGCCCGGGCGATGGCCGAGGGGATCCGCCGGAAGACCGGCGCCGATATCGCCCTGGCGGTGACCGGTATTGCCGGTCCCTCGGGGGGTACCGCAGACAAGCCGGTAGGCACTGTCTGTTTCGGCCTGGCGACCTCGGGGGGTACCGAGGATTGCAAGTCCAGTTTTAACGGAGAGCGCTGGCAGGTCCAGGAAGCGGCCTGCCATAAGGGCCTGGACATATTAAGACTGGCCATGCTCAGGCATGACTATGCGAAAAATCAATTCTGTCAGCGTTTATAATTAAAACCTCTTCAGGGGGAAATGTACCGATGACTTCAGCCACAGATAAAAGCAAGACGATAGACTCGGCGATAAACCAGATCCAGAAACAGTTCGGCAAGGGCTCGATCATGCGGCTCGGCACCGATACGGCCGAAGCGGTACCGGCGATTCCCACCGGCGCCTTGAGCCTTGACATTGCCACCGGAGTCGGCGGCATTCCCCGGGGCCGGATCACCGAGATCTACGGGCCGGAATCCTCCGGCAAGACCACCCTGGCCCTCCATGTTATCGCCGAGGCCCAGAAAAGGGGCGGCACCGCCGCCTTTATCGACGCCGAACACGCTCTGGATACCACCTATGCCGAGCAGCTCGGGGTCAATATCGACGACCTCCTGGTCTCCCAGCCCGATTACGGCGAGCAGGCCCTGGAGATCGCCGAGATTCTGGTGCGAAGCGGCGCGATCGACGTAATTGTCATCGACTCGGTCGCCGCTCTGGTCCCGAAAGCCGAGATCGACGGCAATGTCGGCGATTCCCATGTCGGTCTCCAGGCCCGGCTGATGTCCCAGTCGATGCGGAAGATGACCGGCATTTTGAACCGCTCCAAGACCGCGCTGATCTTTATCAACCAGATCAGGATTAAGATCGGGGTCATGTACGGCAACCCGGAAACCACCACCGGCGGTAACGCCCTGAAATTCTACAGCTCGCTGCGGATGGATATCCGCAAAATGACCGCCATCAAGGACGGCACCGAGGTGATCGGCAACCGCACCAAGGTCAAGTTCGTCAAGAACAAGGTGGCGCCGCCCTTCAAGATCGTTGAGTTCGATATTATCTACGGGGAGGGGATCTCCAAGGTCGGTGATCTGCTCGATCTGGCCGCCGAACAGGATATCGTCGAAAAAAGCGGGGCCTGGTACTCCTTTAACGGCGAACGGATCGGGCAGGGCCGGGAGAACGCCAAGGCCTTCCTGAAGGACAATCCGGATGTCTGTGCCGATATTGAGCATAAGGTGAAGCTTGGTTACGGCATCGCTGTCGAGGGCGACGATAAAAAGGCTAAAGCCTGATACCTGAATCCGTGACGGCTTCGCGGAGTATCAGTTTGTAATTACATTAGATAATCGTTTTTTCCTGGATTGCCAGGGTACACCCCGCCGCCCTGCGGGGCGCCCGATAACGGCGCATCTGCCGCGTTGGCAAACTCGTTGATATACCATCAGTATTATCAACATCGTTGCCCTTGCATCTGCACCGTTCTCGAACGCTCACGGATTCAGGTGAGAGATTCGGGCCAGCCTGGTTCATTTTAATGATATTCAACCTGCATGAGAGAAGTTTTAAAAGATGACTGGAAATGAGATAAGAGCTCTTTTTTTAAAGTATTTTGGCGAACGCGATCATGAAATTGTGGCTGGTTCCCCTCTGGTTCCCCACGACGATCCCACCCTGCTTTTTACCAATGCCGGAATGGTGCAGTTCAAGCGGGTGTTCATGG
>JAWOIQ010000015.1:0-4342 GCA_046484585.1 Desulfurivibrionaceae bacterium | reverse complement strand
CTCGGTGCGGGTAAGATAATATTCCGGTTGGCTGCAGATTTTTTCATACAGCGCGCTTCCCCGGGCGTCATACAAAAAGCGGCACTCCAATTTCCGGGGGGATGAGGCCAGGCCCTTGGCAACCGACCGGGCAAATTCTTCTCTGGGGTCATCGAGGGCGGCGGCCTGAAGCACCACGTTTTGCCGGTCGGCCAGGGCTGTATTAAAAAAGGCCTTCAGCACTTTTTTATCGAGACAGGCGGTGGGCGGCACGGCGGCTCCTTTTTTAAACCCTTAGACAGGCCCGGGGTGAGCTGGGCGACTTGTAGATTTAACGTTGTTGATGAGCTTGTTGAAGTGCGCTCCATTGTTTTCTGGCGCTTTTTGCGGCGCCATCAAATTTGACAAACTCGCAAAAAGTCAGGGGATGGCTAAGCAAAAAGTTCGATATACGTCCCGCAGGAAGTGCCCTCCTTCAAGGAAGGATTGAACATATAACCCTTGGGGTGCGCCACGACGAGTAGATCGGATTTTTTGCGACGCCATCAAATATAGATTATAAAGGGATGCCCTGGGCAACCGGCAAGGGAAAATTTAGAATTGAAATTCTTGTGGTGAAAAACAGCTCTTTAGCGAAACTCCGCTGCCGGTATTGTTAATTGGCAAGTTTCGTCCTTTATTCAGGAGACCGACTGGATGCAGATCTGGGTTGACGCCGATGCGTGTCCGAACGTGATCAAGGAGATACTTTTCCGGGCCGCGGAAAGGGTAAAGGTGTCCATGGTCCTGGTGGCCAACGCAATCCTGCCCATCCCTTCCTCCTCCTATGTCAGGACAATTCGGGTAGCGGCCGGCCAGGACGAGGCCGACAGGGAGATTGTTCGCCGGGTTGAAAAAGGCGATCTGGTTATTACCGCCGACATTCCGCTTGCCGCCGACGTTGTTGCCAAAGGCGCTTTCGCCCTTAACCCCCGCGGAGAGCTATACACCGAAGAAACCATCCGGGAGCGCTTGTCGATGCGGAACTTTATGGATGAACTGCGAATGAACGGGATCGATACCGGCGGGCCGGCGACTCTCAGCCAGAGGGACCGACAGGCCTTTGCCAATCAGTTGGATGGTTTCCTGACCAGAATCCTGAATCCGTGAGCGCCCGATAACGGCGCATCTGCGCCCCGCAGGAAGTGCCCTTGGGGTGCGGCGTTGGCAACTCGGTGATATACCATTAGTATTATCAACATCGTTGCCGCCTTGCATCTGCACCATTCTCGAACGCTCACGGATTCAGGAGAGTGAAAAATCAGAGTCAGACTTGAATACCTGGGGTGAGTGTTCCAGAAGGGCCCGGATCCAGGAGAGCGACGATGCGGATCATCCCGAGCTCAAATTATAAGCGTGCCGAGCCGGCGGCTTGGCGGGTTATCGAACGCCCCGGGGAATGGCAATTCTTTCGCCGCGATCAGGGCTGGAGATCAACGGGGAATTGCCGGCAAGGGCAAAAAATTCGGCAGCCCTCATGGTTCAGGATTAGAGACTGCACGACAGGTGGAGGGCGGGGCGGGTTTAGGAGATCGGGGGCTTATTCGGAGATCGGGCGGCAGGCGTACGGCAGAAAAGGACCTCCGGGGGAGGTTCCGGGCCGCCGGTCAGTCCAGTTCCAGATGCTGGTCGCCGTTTTCCTTGAGTTTAGACAATCCGGCCTTGTCGAGGAAACCGGCCAGCTGATCCTCGGAATGTTCGTCGAGGTATTTTTTTGAAAAGGTGATGACCTTGGCGCCGTTCCGGTAGTCGAAGCCGATCCTTATCCCGCAGGAGGCCGGATATCTTGAGATCTTCAGAAACCTGATCCGCGGGGGGTTAAATATCTCCCGCACCTGGTCGCATATTTCGTCCACTTTGCTTTGCCTGCTCATTTTTTTCGCCTCTTTTCAGATAGTTAAAAAAGCATTATGCCAGATATCGCCTTGATTTTGAAGGAAAAAAAAGAAAAAGCAGGGTCAGGGGCTGGGCGGTTCTCTTTCCGGCTTGCGGATCCGGGGGGGAATCGTGCTATTCTGGGGCAAGATTATATTAATCGGAGAAGAAAAAGGAGAAGATATGATCCGGTTTCAAATAGACGAGGAGCGTTGCATTCAATGCGGCGAGTGCGCCACGGATTGCCCGGGCGGGGTTATTGTCCTGGACGACTACCCGAGGATCACCGATGAAGGCGGCTGTATCCGCTGTCAGCACTGTCTGGCGATCTGCCCGACCGGGGCGGTCTCGATTCTCGGCCGGGATCCCGACGCCAGCATTGACCTCGAAAACAATCTGCCCGAACCGCAAGAGCTCGAGACCCTGATCAAGGGGCGGCGCACGGTGCGGCGCTATACCGGCAAGGATCTTGCCCCGGAGCTTATCGATGAGTTGCTGGCCGTCGCCTGCCACGCTCCCACCGGGGTTAACAGCGAGTCCGTGCTTTTTACCGTGGTCAGGGAGGGAGTGGTCATGGACCGGCTGCGGTGCGAGGTGATGGACAAACTGGCATCGCTGGAAGAGAAGGGAAGGCTGCCCGAGGGGATTGTCGCCCAGTATCTTGGTACGGCGCTCAAGGTTTGGCGGGAGGAGGGCCGGGATGTGATCTTCCGGGGTGCGCCCCATCTGCTCCTGACCAGCGCTCCCCGCAATGCGCCCTGCCCGGTCCAGGACAGCCATATCGCCCTGACCACCTTCCAGCTGATGGCCGAGGCCCGTGGAGTTGGAACGGTCTGGGACGGGATGTTCATGATGGTCCTTGCCGTCTGCCCCGAACTGACCGGCCGACTGAACATCCCCGAGGACCACCAGCTTGGTTATGCCATGGCCTTCGGGGAACCGGCGGTGACCTATCACCGCACCGTCCAGCGCGGTCCGGCCGCGGTCAATGTGGTCGAGTGAAAGTGAAAGGCGGAAATGCCGGGCGTCCGGCTTTCTCCGGGAAACGATTAGGGCGTAAGATAGCGGCAATCCCCGTCCCGGCCCGTCTGGCAATAATCATGGTACTTACCATCCTGCTGCCGGGGCCGGCTCCGGCCGACGACGGCGGGTTCAGCTCGCCGGACCGGATCGGGGCGGGGCTGACCTTCGGCCATAGCTACGATTCGCCGCCCACCTTCGGCTTTTTTCAGATCAACGGCCTCCTCCAGTATGATTACGATGATATCTGGCCGCATCCCGCCCCCGAACCGCTCTTCTTCAAGGTGGAGGGCAGCCTGGGAGTGGCCGATTACGAGGGCGAGATCCGGCTGTTCAGTTCGGCCAATATCCTGGCCCAATATTATCTGGCCGACGCAGCCGCCCGGTGGCGGCCCTATGTCGAAGCGGGAATCGGCCTGATCTACTCCGATTTTCAGGCCAAGAGCCAGGGTCTGCGGGTAAACTTCAATCCCCAAGCCGGTGCCGGCTGCGATTTTATGAGCGGCGGCACCACCATCTGGTATGGCAATATCCGCCTCCATCACCTCTCAAACGGCAACCTTCACGACGATAACCGGGGGATCGACTCGGTCCTGATCCAGATCGGCAGATATTTCTGATTCAGGTCGGAAGGCCGCCATCCCGGGACTTTGTCTGGATCAGGGCGCGTTCGAGAACGGCTCGGGTGTCGGAAGGTTAAAATCCCGGTGTTGGCGGAAAAACCGCCCGGGCAGGCGGCCGGGGCGGAGCTCAGCTCAAAGGGTTCAACCGTTTGTGCCAGACGTTCATGCTTTCCAGGCGGCCGCAGATCTGGGTATTGTTGACCAGAGTGCCACCGTAGATGTAACCGGCATTGGCAAAAGTCTTGTTGATCCCGATTGATTTAGCCCTGGCGATGGTGTAGGCCACGGTGATTCCCCGCCACCCCATGTCCGCTTCCATCACCTCAAGCAGTTGTCGGGCCAGCCCCTGCCGCCGATGGGAAGGGGCGGTGACGAAGTCGGTCATCTCGACATTGCTCTCGACCGGATCCTGTTCGGCCGAGGCCAGGGCCACCAGCTGGCCGCTTCGGCTCCAGACCCCGTAGTAGACGACATCCTCGGCCATGGTCCGCTCAATATAGTCGGGATCATGGATCGGGAAGGGATAACTGGCAAAGAGCTCCCCGAACAGCCCGGCCATTTCCGCACACTCTTCCGGCAGGCAGCGCCTGATCTCGTATTCATCGGCAGCTTCGGGCCGTGGCTTGTTGTCCTTACGGCGGGCCAGGCCGATCACCTCGGTTATCTTGTCCTGATCGGGCTCGACTGCCCGGTTCCGGTCATGATAACGGCCCATGAAGCGGCAATCCTCTCTTCCCCCGAAAAAAAAAGGGACCAGGGCCTCGGAGGTGTAACCGTTCTCGGCGAAGGCGGTCATCCAGCGGACC
>JAWOIQ010000107.1:0-15274 GCA_046484585.1 Desulfurivibrionaceae bacterium | reverse complement strand
GGGCGGCGCTTGAGGGAATCGAACGCTTAAAAAGCTGGTTCAGGGAGGCAGGCAGCCCGGTCTCTTTACGGGATCTCGATATTCCCGAATCAGCCATCCCGGCCCTCGCCGACAACAGTATGGCACTTGCCGCGGTATGGCGCCTGAAAGAATACGACAGCCCGGTAGTTTCATCAATTCTCAGCAATTGCCGTTAAACAGTTGAAACAGGAAGTAAACCTGCCACCATCATCCCGAAATCCGTGAACGATCGAGTCCGGGGTTCCACAACCCCGATAGCCGTCATGGATTCAGGATCATTTAATATTCAAGAAATCATTTACAAAATTAATCGCAATTGCTAAGTACTTCATTCTCGATTATTCACTAATGATAAATCAGTAAAAATTTTAAATCGATTAATTGCGCTAACGACAAATCAACAAGTTACGTGACACTGTCCGTCTATCTCGCGGCTTTTTGCGAGACCGGCAATAATAATTATTATGCAATTATCCGAGGGAAAAATGGCTTCAAAAACCGACGGGAATGATAACGATATATATTCCAGCACAATCATAGATGAACAGGTGTTCTACGAACAGACCATCCAGCGGATGCGTGCCGAGATAAACCGGGGTAAGACCTTCGAACAGGCCTGCAAGTCCCTGTCGAGCGACGAGAAATATCTGCAAAAGGAAATCGGCGATGATTTCCTGAAAATTATTATTGCCGAGCAGCATTTCGCCGGCGGCTTCGGCATTGATGATGTAGCCCTGCTGTTGGATGTGCCCTACGAGAAGGTGGAAGAAATTCGCGATTATATGTTGAGTGACTTAAGCGGGACGCTTGACGATCAGGAAAAACGCTGGCCGGGCAAGGATCTTTGCAACTAAGCCGCCAAGGCGCTCCGGCCAAAATGGTGGGCGCAACCAATATCTCGGCTAAACAATCAAGGGATGCGCACTTTGGCTCGCGCCCTGCGCTACCTACTCCTCAATCCTTCGAATAACCGCCCCTACCCTGTTGAGCTTTCCGGCCAGGTCATCATATCCCCGATCCAGATGATAAACCCTTGAAATCTGGGTTTCGCCCGCGGCGGCAAGCCCGGCTATCACCAAAGAGGCACTGGCCCGCAAATCGGTGGCCATGACCTGGGCTCCGGACAATTCGGCCTCGCCCTTGACGATTGCGCTTTTGCCGTCAATTTTTATATCGGCGCCCATCCGTTTCAATTCTGCCACATGCATGAAGCGATTTTCAAAAATCGTCTCGGTGATCACGCTGAGCCCGCGACTTATGCACATCAGAGCCATGATCTGGGCCTGAAGATCGGTGGGAAAGCCTGGATAGGGCATGGTTTTGATATCGACACTCTTCAAGACCCCGTTGCGGGTAACCTTGATCTGATCGTCACCCTTCTCAATTTCCAGACCGATAGCGCGGAGTTTATCGAGAGGCGAGGCCAGATGATCGGGGTTGCAATGGGTAAGGGTCAACTCGCCGCCGACCGCGGCGACCGCGATCAGATAAGTCCCGGTTTCGATCCGATCGGGGATGACCCGGGCCTCGGTCGCATGCAATTTATCGACTCCCCTAATCACCAGACGATCACTGCCCCGGCCTTCGATTTTCGCGCCCATGCCGTTTAACATGTCAACCAGATTGCCGATCTCGGGCTCCCGGGCCGCATTCTTGATGACGGTGACTCCCCTGGCCAGAGTTGCCGCCATCAGAATATTCTCGGTGCCGGTCACCGAAGGGATATCAAAAACAACGTCACCGCCCTGAAGCCCGCCCTCGGCCTTGCCTTCCACATAACCCTGATCAAGATTCAATTCAACGCCCAGGCGGCCGAGCCCCTGCATGTGGAAGTCGATGGGCCTGGCGCCGATCGCACAACCACCTGGCAGGGAGACCCGGGCCGCTCCCATCCTGGCCAACAACGGCCCGAGAACCAGTACCGATGCCCGCATGGTTTTAACCAGATCATAGGACGCCTCGAAATTGTCCAGATTGGTGGCGTCGATCAACAGGGCGTTGTCTTTTTTGCGGCGTTGCCAGGTAATGCCGAACGACTCCAGAAGAAGCAGCATCGTTCTGGTGTCGCGCAGATCGGGAACGTTATGGAGAACGTGCTGACCGGGCGCCAGAATAGTTGCGGCCATCAATGGCAAGGCGGCATTCTTGGCGCCGCTGATCCTGATCGACCCGTTAAGGGGATGTCCGCCTTCTATAATCAATTTGTCCATCGAAGAAACCTGTCGAAAAATTTAAGATACAAACCGCTTTGGCAAGAACAACCTACCTTACCGGCGGACCGTAGTTCCGTCAACCGTCCGGGCTAAAGCGACCCTGGGATGACCATTGAAATCTTTTTTAATCGCGATCAATTCCAGCTCCGCAATATCTGAAAATAGATTCTGAATCATTTTCTCCTGATCGTAGCCGATCTCCAGGAGAAGAGCGCCGCCATCATTAAGGTGGGGCCGGGATGAGGGAATAATCCGCCGATACGCCTCCATACCGTCATCACCCGCATAAAGAGCGGACTCCGGCTCGAACTCCAACTCCGGCTGTAAACTTGAGCGTATCCGCTCTGAAACGTAGGGGGGATTGGAGACGATAAAATCAAATTTCGCTCGCGGCTGCAAGGGAAGGAACCAATCACCTTGCACCAGGCTGACCCGGCCCGCTACCCCGTGCTGTTTTAGATTCCGGGCCGCCACTGCCAAGGCCCGCTCCGAGCGGTCAACAGCCACTACTTGCGCCTGGGGTAATTCGAGGGCCAGAACAACCGCGATAATACCGCTGCCGGTACCCAGATCGAGGATTGTTCCGTTAAAATCGGAGGGAGTTTCGATAAGCTCAAGAAGACTTTCGATCAGCAGCGCGGTTTCGGGGCGCGGAATCAGAACATCGGGGGCAACCTCGAAAGAAAGAGACCAGAACTCGTGCCTGCCGATAATATATGAAAGCGGTTCACGGGCCAGACGGCGGCTCACCAATTCCTCGAACTTTTCGAGTTGGGTACCGCTCAATTCACATTCATCCAGAAAAAGTCCTACCCGGTCGAGATCAAGAAAGAACCGAAGAAGAAGCTCGGTCTCAAAATCGGCATCGGGAATCCCGACCCGGTGAAAGCGGCGGACCGTCAGATTATAGAGTTCTCTGGTCTTCATCGCCGGCGGCACCGCGAATCGTTCAAAGCTGTTACTTCAACTTTCTGACTTGTCTTATGATATTGGTTTGCTGTCATAAAATGATTCAGAGTCATAGTGGCATTCCATGATGAGAATCCAGAAGCCAGGAACCAGAATGACTGATTTTAAAGCTTTTCTCTTGGATTCTGACTCCTGGCTTCTGGATTCTTGTGGAACACAGGCACGAAAAAATCGCCAAAACCCCTTTATTATCGGGAGATTAACCAAACTCAGAAAGTTGAGATGTTACTGAAGGGTTTTAAGGGCTTCTGCCTGGTAATGAGCAATCAACGGCATGATGACATCATCAAGTTTACCGAGCATTATATCATCAAGCTTATAGAGGGTCAGGTTGATCCGATGATCGGTCATCCTGCCCTGGGGGAAATTATAGGTGCGAATCCGCTCGCTGCGATCGCCCGATCCGATCTGACTTTTCCGATCGGCGGATATCCTGTCGTGCTGCTCGCGCTCCATGGCATCGAGGAGGCGGGCCTTCAGCACTTTAACGGCGGCCGCCTTGTTCTTATGCTGGGATTTTTCATCCTGACAGGTCGCGACAATGCCGGTCGGCAAGTGGGTAACCCTTACCCCGGAATCGGTGGTATTAACGCTCTGGCCGCCCGGTCCGGAAGAGCGGAACACGTCGTAACGCAGTTCATTGGGGGCGATATTCAACTCGACATCCTCGGCCTCCGGAATCACCGCAACCGTAACCGCCGAGGTATGGATCCTTCCCTGGGTCTCGGTAGCGGGAACCCTCTGGACCCGGTGTGCACCCGATTCATATTTAAGCTGGCTGTAAACCTGATCGCCCTTGATCAAGGCGATGATTTCCTTGAAGCCGCCGATACCGATGGGATTACTGCTCATGACCTCGACCTTCCAGTTCTTCGATTCGGCATAGCGGCAGTACATCTTGTAAAGATCGCCGACAAAAAGAGCGGCCTCATCGCCGCCGGTGCCCGCCCTGATCTCAAGGAGTATATTCTTGTCGTCTCTGGGGTCTTTGGGCAACAACATAATCTGCAGATCGTGCTCAAGGGCGGTCAGCCGGTCCTTGAGCTCGTCGATCTCGGCCCGTATCATCCCCTGCATCTCTTCGTCGTCTTCCATCTTGAGAAGAGCTTTGTTGTCCTGAAGTTCCTGCTCCAACCGCTTATACAAACCATACAGATCATGCAGTTTGGAAATATGGGAATGCTCCTTGGCCAGCAACCTGAAATCCCCCTGATTGGTGATCCGGGAGGGATCGGCAAGTTTTTGCTCCAATTCGAGAAGCTTTTCCTCAAGATTTTCGAAACGTGAAAACATGATAGTCAGATAATTAAGTTGGCTTTATTGGGAAAAAAAATGTTTGCTCGCTTAAAGCTGAGTTGAGCAGCTTGTCTGCTCGTACGTAACTTATGCCCTGTAAGTATAAGCTGGAATGTATCGCGGGACCGGGGGCACGGTCACATTCCAATGGCAAAAAAACAAAGGGACAGGCGAACCGTGATGCTCGCAACTGCCCCTCTTCCAACAGCTTATCCTGGAAAGAAAAATTCGGTAAGCGAACAGGCCGATAACCAGGCAGGTTCGAGGCCCCGTGAAAGCTTATCTTATTTCTCTTCCTTTTTCTGGAAATGCTTGGCGTATTTTTTATTGAACTTATCAATCCGGCCGGCGGTATCGATAAGCTTCTGCTTACCCGTAAAAAAAGGATGGCAGGCGGAACAGATCTCGGTCCTGATTTCCGATTCAACCGAACCGATTTCAATCACGTTACCGCAACCGCATTGAGCTTTAACCTTATGGTATTCGGGATGTATACCTTCTTTCATTATCTACGATCTCCAATTATTCAAGTTACAAAATCAAGACCCGGGGGTGTCATCTGCCGAGCCGGAATCAGTAAAAAAACAGATCATCTCTGTCCCTGATAAACAGTGAATTATACCTTGATTTCTCAGTTTAGCAAGGGAAGTTTATCGGTCTCGCAAAAAGCCGCGAGAGGCACGGGGCCGGTCAAATGGTCGATTTTTTATTCAGGTCATTCAGGGGCTTTTAGCACCCCCCCTAAAACTTGGCAAATTCGCAAAAAGCCCGGGATTGTCAGGATATTTGACTGTTTGCTTAAAAGTAGCGCCGCGGAGTTGTAAGCCTGGCGACTTTTTGCGAAGCCATCAAATCTTAGCCGACAGCTAGCCGTTCATCGAGTCAAAAAACTCCTGGTTGTTCTTGGTGCGCTTCATCTTGTCCTTTAAAAAATCCATCGAGTCTAGAGGATTCATGCTGGACAGCAATTTCCGCAGGATCCACATGCGGTTCAAAACATCGGGGGAAAGCAGCAACTCTTCTTTCCGGGTCCCGGATTTATTCAGATCGATGGCCGGAAAAACTCTCTTGTCGGCCAGCTTGCGATCCAGGACAATTTCCATATTACCGGTGCCCTTGAACTCCTCGAAAATAACCTCGTCCATCCGACTGCCGGTTTCAACCAGCGCCGAAGCGATAATGGTCAAGCTGCCGCCTTCCTCTATATTACGTGCGGCTCCGAAGAACCGTTTGGGTCGATGTAACGCGTTTGAATCAACCCCGCCGGACAGAATCTTGCCGCTGGGCGGAACCACCGTGTTATAGGCCCTGGCAAGACGGGTAATGCTGTCCAGGAGAATGACCACGTCCTTCTTGTGTTCGACAAGCCGTCTCGCCTTATCCATAACCATTTCGGCCACCTGAATATGACGCTGGGGTGGCTCGTCGAAGGTTGAACTAACCACTTCGGCGTCAACCCCCCTGGCCATGTCGGTAACCTCTTCCGGCCGTTCATCGATCAAGAGAACGATCAGGATAACCTCTTTGTGATTCTCGACTATGCTGTTGGCGATATCTTTAATAAGCACCGTCTTACCGGTTCGAGGAGGTGCAACAATCAACCCGCGCTGGCCTTTGCCGATCGGCGAGACCACATCCATAATCCGCATGGACAGATTTTTATCGGCTTTTCTTTCAAGCCTTATCGGCTCGTCGGGATGCAGGGGAGTGAGGTTTGTAAAAAGTGTCTTATCCTTTGCCTTGTCTGGCGGCTCAAAGTTGATCTGCTCCACTTTGAGCAGGGCAAAATATCTTTCACCATCCTTTGGGGCACGGATTTGTCCTTCAATGGTATCGCCGGTCATCAGATTAAGGCGTCTGATCTGTGAAGGGGAAACATAGATATCGTCAGGACCGGGGAGATAATTATAGGTCGGCGAGCGGAGAAAGCCGAAACCGTCCGGCAAAACTTCAAGAACCCCGTTACCCCGGTTCAGGCCGTTTTTTTCTTCCACGGCCGCCTGGGCTTTGACAATGGCAAAGATCAGCTCCTGCTTACGCATGGCGCTGTACCCTTCAATCTGGTATTTTTTTGCCATTTCGGTAAGTTCGTTGATTTTAAGCAACTTCAATTCGGACAGATTCATTATAAAGATATCTCCTGCTGTTGGGTATTATGCTGCATTGATTTTTAGCTCTTCGGAAAGGTCAGGCCGGGCAATGGTGTTCACTTCTGAATTTTGTCGGTTATACAACAAAAGTATTCCATAAAGACCGGTGACAGCTATGGGAAAAGAGGGAACCTTGGTTTGTGATGGGATTTTGAATCAGCAGGGGTGCTATCTGAATAACAATTGTCCCACGTTTTTAAAAAGATATTTTATTTGGGATTGTTGGTCTGGGATAAATACAAATTACTCAATCACGATATTAATTAAAATTTTAGCTGTCAAGGCTTTTGATGATTAATTAATTTTCTTTTGCCCCGCCGAAACACTGAATCCGGCGTGATTGCGAGCAAACTAACAATGTGTTATTAAAGAAAGATGCCTTAACCTCCATTAAACAGGTACACAGATTATGAAGCAAACATATTTTTTAACTTTTCTGATCATAATCACGATGGGACTCGCTGGCGAGTGGATTTCAGCCGATGAACTTTCCGCGGAAACCGATAAAGGCGAAGGGAAAAACTGGGAAACCTGGACGGAACCGTTAACCGGGATGAAGTTCGTCCGGATTGAAGGCGGCTGTTTTCAGATGGGCCAACTCCCCCTGGAAACCCGGCTGCTCATCAGGGAAGTTGGCAAATATGAATACGACAAATACTACGGTGATGAAATTCCCCTCCACAAGGTCTGCCTGGACAGCTTCTGGATGGGCTCCACCGAGGTATCCCAAAAAGAGTGGGTAAAGGTGATGGGATTCAACCCTTCCCATTTCAACACCGATGAGAACTTCCCGGTCGACTCGGTTTCCTGGCAGGACGCCAACAATTTTATCGAGAAACTCAACAAGGAAAACGATACCACGGAATTCAGACTGCCGACTGAAGCGCAATGGGAGTTTGCCGCCCGCGGCAGGACCGAAGATGTCATGTACCACACCGGCAACACCATAACCTCTGAACAAGCCAATTTTAACGGCAGTATCGCATTCGGAATGAACTTGAGGGATATATACAGAAAAAGCCCCGTTCAGGCGGGCAACTTCCCCCCTAATGTATATGGCCTCTACGATATGCACGGAAACGTTTGGGAATGGTGTAATGATTGGTACGGAGAAAATTACTACGAAGACAGTCCTTTAAAAAACCCCTCCGGTCCCGACACCGGGGAGATGCGCGTGCTCAGAGGCGGTTCGTGGTTCCGCTATTCAGGCCATATCCGCTCGGCAACCCGTTATAAAAACAAACCCACCGGACAATACGCCGACACCGGCTTCAGAATCGTAAAATCCCAGCAAGCCGCACCGGGGCAATTATTGCCTGACAAGTTTATTTTCAGCCCGGATTTTTAAAGCTGAGTTGAGCAGCTTGTCTGCTCAAACGAAACTTATGCCCTGTGGGTATAAATCATACGGCAAGGGCAAAAGCCAAACGAAGTTGCCGACAACTGCATCAGATTGAAAAAACTGTTCCCCGCCATAACCGCTCTCAGGACAAGAAAGGAAAAATGACCGAGAGGTTGTTTTTGCCTGCGATAAAGCAATACGGGGGCGGCAGCCACAAATCTTCTTCGTCACCGTCATCCTATGTGATACCATAACGAATGTAGTGACGTCACAAGGTCAAACACGCGACTGTCTCTCGCTTCCCGGCCATTGTGCCCCGTTATTCCCTGTCAGCCATGGGTGGTGATTGTCATGCATTCCGAATCCAGGCCATACAGATCTTGTTCCCCTGCCGCGATTGCCTGGCGGTTCGTTCTTTTCGGCGCCCTCTGGCTTTTCCTCAGCGGCGCGAATATCAGTGGCTGGCCCTTCGGTCTGGCCGCCACCCTCGCGGCCGTCTGGCTCCACCTGCGCCTCGCCGCCGGCGATCCGAGAAGGCTACGCCCCATGGCCGTGCTCCGCTTCATTCCCTATTTTGTCGGGCGCTCGATTTTAAGCGGCGTCGATGTCATGAAAAGGGTTCTTCACCCCGCCATGCCCATCGACCCGGCTCTGATCGACTTTCCCCTGCATATCGACCATGAAGGCGGGCGCGTCCTGCTGGCCGACTGCGTCTCCCTGCTGCCCGGGACCATCTCGGCCCGGCTTGGCCGCGAGATTCTCCTGATCCACACCCTGGACAAGGGGTTGCCGGTGCTCTCGACCGTCAGGGATCTGGAGAGACGCATAGAAAAACTGTACCTCCGGGCGGCGCGGCCGGAGCCGGCGGAGGAGCGGCGATGAGCGCCTTCTATATCAGCCTCGCCCTCGTTCTGCTGCTCTCCGTGGCGGCGGGTCTGATCAGGATCCTCCGGGGCCCGACCGCGGCGGACCGGATGATGGCCGCCCAGCTTTTCGGGACCTGCGGGGTGGCCATTCTCCTCCTCCTGGCCCGGGGGCTGGAAACCCTGATCGTTGAAGACGTGGCCCTGGTTTTCGCCCTGCTGGCCGCCCTGTCCAGTGTCGCCTTTGTGCGCCGGGCCTGGACCGGAAAAGCCGACGACCGGGGAGAAGAGCATGACGATACCTGAGCTGATCGGGGCCGGCCTGGTCTTGACCGGCATCCCCTTCTTTCTCACCGGCACCATCGGAATCCTGCGTCTGCCGGACATCTATACCCGCCTCCACGCCCTGACCAAGGCGGACAATGTCGGTCTCGGTTTTATCATCCTCGGCCTCGCCGTCCAGGCCTCCAGCTGGCTTGAAGTGGTCAAGCTTTTCCTGATCTGGTTTCTGGTGCTGATGGCCGGCGCCACCGCCTGTCATCTTGTCGCCAACGCTGCTCTTGAAAAAAACATCGACCCGTGGACCCGTAAAAAATGACTCCGGTCAGCGCCTTCGACATCCTCCTCTGTCTCACCCTGATCTGGCTTGCCTGGCAGGTTCTGGCCGGCCGGGATCCGTTTCGGGCCGTGGTCCTCTTTATCTCCTTCGGCATGCTTATGGCCCTGGGCTGGGTCCGTCTGCAGGCGCCGGATCTGGCCCTGGCGGAAGCGGCCATCGGCTCGGGGTTGAC
This sequence comes from Desulfurivibrionaceae bacterium, assembly GCA_046484585.1. Taxonomy (GTDB): domain Bacteria; phylum Desulfobacterota; class Desulfobulbia; order Desulfobulbales; family JAGXFP01; genus JAGXFP01. The sequence continues at coordinate 5,629 of JAWOIQ010000107.1, read as the reverse complement.
CGGCGCCCTGTTCCTCTCGGCCTTGCGGAAAGTGACCGGCACCAAAAAAGTTGAAAGGAGGCTGGATCGTGACGAGGAGGCGCAATGACGAAAGGCGGTAAGGGGCGGACGCCACGATATAATCGGGGTTGGCGGCTGCTGCCGGTCATGGCCCTGCTGCTTCTTTTCCTGGCCGCCCTGGCCCGGGCCTATCTTTTCCCCGGCGCCTCGGCGGGGTTGGCGTCCCGGGTCGACGCCTCGCTTGCGGCCGGCGGCGTCGGCAGCCGGGTAACCGCGGTGCTCTTAAACTTCCGGGCCTACGACACCCTTCTGGAATGCTTTGTCCTGTTGCTGGGGGTGATGGTGGTCTGGTCGTTGTGGCGGCCGGATGGGACGGAGAGCTGCGAACCGGCGGCGGGGGCTATCCTGGCCTCCCTGGAGCAGCTCCTCGTTCCCCTGATGATCATGGTGGGAAGCTATCTGCTCTGGGCCGGCAGCGACCGGGCCGGCGGCGCCTTCCAGGCCGGCGCCATTCTGGGAGGGGCCGGAGTCCTGCTCCTCCTCGATTCCTCGCCGCTGCTGAAGGTTTTCCCGAAAAAGGGATTGGTCCCGGGCATTTGCCTGGGTCCCCTTTTCTTCCTGTCGGTGGGTATCGCCGCCATGGCATGGGGGGGCCATTTCCTCGAATATCGATCCCCGGAGGCCGCCCTGATCATTATTGCCTTGGAAGGGGCGGCCGCCTTTTCCATCGGCCTCTGCCTGGCCGCCCTTTTCGGAGGACGACCGCCGGCGCCGGAGGCGGGAGACGGACGGGATGAACCCTCCCGGGACCAGGGGGAGTTCCGATGACCGTTTCCCCGGCCCTGATTTACGGACTGACCGGCCTCGCGCTGTTTGTCATCGGCTTGGCAGGTCTCCTCCTCTGCCCGCAGCTGTTAAGGAAGATCCTCGCCGTGAACGTCATGGCCAGCGGAGTTTTCCTTTTCCTGGTCACCATTGCCCACGGCAGCGGCGCCCTGATCGATCCGGTCCCCCAGGCCATGGTACTCACCGGCATTGTCGTCTCGGTGAGCAGTACGGCGGTGGCCCTGGCCCTGCTCTGCCGGATCCGGGAAAGCGCCGATCGCCGTGAACTTTTGCAGAAGAAGGGCGGAAGATGATCGGCCCGGCCGCCCACTCCTCATCCTGGCTGATCTGGCCGATAATCGCGCCGCTTCTGGGGGCGGTGCTTTGTTTTCTGGCCGGAAAACCGCCCCGGCGGGCGGGCCTTTTTTTTGCCCTCCTGACCGGCGGGGCAAGCCTCGTCCTGGGCTGGCAGGTGCTGGCCCGGGGCATCGAGTCCTATGCCCTTGGTGCCTGGCGCCCTCCCCTGGGGATCTCGCTGCGGGCCGACGGAGCGGCCGCCCTCATGGTAACGATGACGGCGGTAACCGGCCTTGCCGTCAGCATTTACAGCGGCGGCTATTTTCAAAGCCGTCTGACCGGGGACGACCGGGACCGCCGCCGCCTCGCCCAGGAACAATCCTTCTGGCCCTTATGGCTTCTCCTGTGGGGTGCCCTGAACGGCCTTTTTTTAAGCGGTGACGTCTTCAATATCTATATCTGCCTGGAACTCGTCGCCTTGAGCAGCGTCGGGCTCACCGCCCTGTCCGGCAAGCCGCCCTCCCTGGTCGCGGCCATGCGCTACCTGCTGGTCAGCCTGCTCGGCTCGCTCAGTTTCCTGCTCGGCATCGGTTTTTTTTACAAAACCTGCTCCACCCTTGAGCTCGCCGCGATCATCGGTTCCCTTGCCCCGACTCCGCCGATGATCATGGCCCTCGCCCTGGTCAGCGCCGGATTGCTCTTAAAGAGCGCCCTCTTCCCCTTTCATTTCTGGCTGCCGCCGGCCCATGCCAATGCCCTCTCCCCGGTGAGCGCCATCCTTTCCGGCCTGGTTATCAAAGGAACCTGGTATCTCTTCTACCGATTCTGGCAGGAGGAAATGCTCCTTGCCGCCGTCGGGGCGGTGCCGGCGATCCTGGGCGGCGGTGCCATCGTCTGGGGCGGATTCCAGGCCTTTTCCCAGCAGCGCCTGAAGATGCTGGTGGCTTACTCCACCGTGGCCCAGATCGGTTATCTTTTTGTCGCTTTTCCCTTGCTGGCCGATCCGGCCGGGATGGGCGGCGGCGCCCTTTTCTATTTTGCGATCTCCCACAGCTTCGCCAAGGGGGCCATGTTCCTGGCTGCCGGCACTTTTCTCCTGCAGATGGGCCATGACCGCATCGGTGACCTGGCCGGGGTGCGGCAGCTCCTGCCGGTCTCCTCCTTTGCCTTTGCCCTGGGCGGCCTCAGCCTGATGGGGTTGCCGCCCTCCGGGGGCTTCATTGCCAAATACCTCTATGTCACCACGGCCATCGGCCAGGGCCGGTGGTGGCTGGCGCTGCTTGTCGTGCTGGGCAGCGGCCTGACCGCGGCTTATGTCTTCCGGGCCGTCGCCGCAATCCTCAGCCCTCGGCTTTTGAAGGAACGCCCGCAACTCGCGGTCGCCGCCTCCATGCAGTGGAGCGCCCTGGCCCTGGCCCTTATGGCCATGCTGCTTGGGGTCATCGCCCCGCTGCCCCTGGCCCTCTTAGGGGTGGGATGATGGTCTGGCAGAACTGGCTGCTGGTCGCCATCCTGTTAAGCTCGATGGTGCCCGGTCTGATCATCTTCACCCTTGCCGAGTCGAACCGCGGCTGGCGGACCGCCCTCAATATCCTGGGCGCCACGGTCAAGATGATTCTGGTGCTGGTAATGATCGTCGGGATCTATCAGGGCCAGAGTTTCGAGATTCACCTGCGCCTGTTGCCCGATATTGAGCTGGTCCTGCGGGCCGATCCCCTCTCGGCCCTGTTTGTCGCCCTCTCCAGCCTGTTGTGGCTTTTAACCACCATCTATGCCATTGCCTATTTGGAAGACTCCCCCAACCGGAGTCATTTTTTCGGCTATTTCAGCCTCTGCGTCACGGTTACCATCGGGATCGCCCTGGCCGGCAACCTGCTCACCTTCCTGTTCTTTTTCGAAATGCTCACCCTGACCACCTACCCCCTGGTGATTCATCGCGGCACGCCCGAGGCCATGGCCGCCGGCCGGGTCTATCTGCTCTATACCATGTCCGGCGGCCTCCTCCTTTTTTTCGGGGTGGCCTGGCTGCATGCCCTGGCGGGCCAGATCGATTTCAGCCGCCAGGGCGTGCTGGTCCCCCTGCTGGCTGGACATCGCTTGTCGCTTATCCTCATCTTCGGCGTGCTCATCGCAGGCGTGGGGGTAAAGGGCGCCCTGGTTCCCCTGCATGGCTGGCTGCCGCGGGCCATGGTAGCGCCTGCCCCGGTCAGCGCCCTTCTTCATGCCGTGGCCGTGGTCAAGGCCGGCGCCTTCGGCATCATGCGAATCGTCCTCGACGTCTACGGTCTGCCGCTGAGCGGAGAGCTTGGCCTGCTCATGCCGCTGCTGCTGCTGGCGGCAATTACTATTATCTACGGCTCTCTGCTGGCCCTGCGTCAGGACAATCTCAAGCGGCGGCTGGCCTACTCGACGGTGAGTCAGGTATCCTATATCGCCCTTGGCATCAGCATCGGCAACCCCCTGGCCATTATGGGGGGAATGGTCCACCTGGTTCATCAGGGCATCATGAAGATCACCCTGTTCTTCTGCGCCGGCAATATCGCCGAGACCCTCAAAATCCATGATATCAGCGGGATGAACGGCGTCGGGCGGAGAATGCCCTTGACCATGGGGGCCTTCACCCTGGCCGCCATGGGCATGATCGGCCTGCCGCCCATGGCCGGTTTTGTCAGCAAGTGGTATCTGGGCCTGGGCGCCATCGACCAGGGCATGGAATGGCTCATCGCTGTCCTGGTCATCTCCACCCTCCTTAACGCCGCCTATTTCCTACCGATCATACACCGGGCCTGGTTCAAGGAACCGGCGCAGCCGTGGCCCGCGGCTTCGGGGCCGACGGGCTTCCGGGAATGCCACTGGATGCTTGTTATGCCGCCGGTCTTTACCGCCCTTCTCTCTCTTCTGGTGGGGCTGCTTGCCAACAGCGGCCTCAGTCCCCTGGCCTGGGTGCGTTTTATCGTCTTCACGAGGTACGGGCCATGATGAGCCAGTTCCTCAATAACGGCCAACCGGGAGTCCTGCTCCTCTCCACGGTGCCGGGGTTGCCCCTGGTGGTGGCCTTTACCCTGCTTTTCCGGGCCACCCGCCGGACCGGTCTGCTGCTGGCGCCCTGGACAGCCCTGCCGGCCCTGGCCGCCGCCCTGCTGCTCCAGCCGGGGATCGACCTTGAGGTGGCCTGGTTCTTCATGGGCGGCCGGATGGGAATTGATCAGGTGGGGCGTTATTTTCTCCTGCTTGCCGCCCTGGTCTGGGGGCTATCCGCCTGGTTCGGCCGCGGCTATCTGCGCGATGATCCCGAACAGCCCCGTTTTTTCTTTTTCTACCTGCTGACCATGGCCTTTAATTTCGGGCTGATTCTGGCCCGGGACATGCTGGGTTTCTATCTGTTTTTCGGCATGATGAGTATCGTCGCCTACGGCCTGATCGTCCACAAGCGCAGCCCCGAAGCCTTACAGGCCGGGCGGGTATATATTACCCTGGTCATGGCGGGCGAGGTCCTGCTCTTTGCCGGGATGGTCCTGATGGCCTCCCGCCTGCCCGACCTGGAACTCTCCACCATCGCCGCCAGCCGGGCCGGGAACCTGAGCCTGATCCTGCTCTTTACCGGCTTCGGCATCAAGGCGGGCCTGCTGCCGCTGCATGTCTGGCTGCCTCTGGCCCATCCGGTGGCGCCGGTCCCGGCCAGTGCTGTGCTCAGCGGGGTGATGATCAAGGCGGGCCTCCTGGGCTGGCTGCGTTTTCTGCCCATGGGTGAAGAGATCGTCCTGCCCGGCTGGGGCGGAGTCCTGATCGTCATGGGTCTGTCGGCCGCCTTTTACGGGGTCGCAATCGGCCTGGCCCAGCGGGAGGCCAAGACCATCCTGGCCTATTCAAGTATCAGCCAGATGGGTTTGATGACCGTGCTCGTCGGCTGCGGCCTGCTGGCCCCGAACCATTGGCCCCAGGTGATCATGGCGGTCAGCATCTACGCCCTCCATCACGGCCTGGCCAAGGGTTCGCTGTTTCTGGCCACCGGTCTGGGGATGGCAAGAAACCCGGAGGGCGCGCCCCCCCGCCTCCTGCTTCTTCTTTTTTTACCGGCCCTGGCCCTGGCCGGGCTCCCCTTGACCAGCGGCGCCATCGCCAAATATGCCCTGAAGGAGATTGTCCACACCCTGCCCGGACCCTGGCCGGGGATTCTCGAATTCAGCCTGCCCCTGGCCGCCCTGGCAACCACCCTGATCGTCTGCCACTTCCTGAAGACCATGGCGACATCGCTGCCCCGCCGGTCGGCCGACACGAAGGGTATGACCGCCTCCTGGCTTACGCTCTGGGCCGGGGTCGCGCTCCTTCCGTGGTTCTGGCCGGAACAGCCGCCCTACGCCGCCCATCTCGCGGATATGTAATTGCTCCGGCAGGGCTTGTGGCCGGTACTGGCCGGCATAATAATGATGGCGGCATATTGGCGGTGGTGGCCGGCCGCGAAACGCCCGGCCGTGCCGGCCGGGGATGTTCTCTGGCTGGTCTGGCC
>JAWOIQ010000177.1:0-26109 GCA_046484585.1 Desulfurivibrionaceae bacterium | reverse complement strand
ATGATGAATGCCGCCCAGAGACGAAGCGTCGATATTGACCGTGGTATGATCGTGGCAGAGGGTACAATTATATATGGTCGGATCAAATGGCGTCACGGCCGCCGCCGCTCCGTTAGCCAGGGTGGCGTCGCCGTCGACGCCGTTGGTGGCGTCGCCGACCTTCTCTGTGGTGGCGTTATAGGAACCGGAAGTATGACAAAGATCGCAATTGCCGCCATGAATAGTGGAAACAACCGCCTCGGTCGGAAAACCCGGGGTGGCGCTATGGCAGGCATCGCAATTACCCGACCAGCCGAAATGAGAAGCGTCATGACCGCCGTGGGTGGCCGTACTTGCCTTCGGGCTGTGACAGGTCAGACACTCGGTCGGATTGGTGTTGTTGTCGATGGCGCCGGTGCCGCCGAACAGATTCGCAAGCGGCGGAGTAGCCTGGGCGTCACCGTCGGTATAGTCATGACAACGTGCACAACCGGTGACATGCTCGCCGATGATATCGGTAAAGCTATCCAGCGGGGTCCCGGCCGCATCATCGTTATTGGTATGACAATCGGCACAGGGCTGCCCCGGATCCTGGGCCAGGTCGGTGGTGGCATTGTAGCTCACCGTATGGGTATGCAGGTGGTCGTCGAAGTAGTTGTGGCCGCTGCCGGTGCTATGGCAGGTAGCGCAGGTGGCGCCGGGTCCGCCCATTTGGGCATTACCGTTCGCCGCATCGAGCTGCATGGCGCCGGTAGCGGTATGGCACTTGTTGCACTGGGCCGGATGGAGCGCGGCCGACAGGTTGTGGATATTGGTGATCCGGTCATTCACCCCGCTGTTGTGGCAGCTGGCGGAACCGCAATCTTCCCGACGGGTGGCCGGCGCCGACGGCCAGAGAACCGAGTTCAGGTTGACGGCCGAATGGTCCGGAGTTCGTCCGGAACCATGATAATACCAGTCGATATTATGGTTGGCGTGACAACCGGCGCAGGTCGACTGGGTATCGACCGTATGGCCGCTGGCATCACCACGGCCGCCGGCGCCTACCCTGAGCGCGCCGTCGGTGGTCATATTGGTATGGCAATGGGTACAGGTGTTTTTATGAGTGCCGCTGACAATGGTCGCGGCCGTGTTCTCGGTATGGCAACTTGAGCAACCCGCCGCCGTGGCCAGCATGGCGGTGAGCAGGTCCGAACCTATATGATCCTTTACGTCATGGGCGTTCTGGAAGTCGCTGTCGTAGAGGTAGGTCGCCCCTCCGTGGCAACTGACACAGGAACTAGGCGTATTGACCACATGACCGGATGCATCACCGTCCGGGGTAGCGGAAGGACCGACCGTCAGGGTGCCGTTGGTGGCCGAGTCGATATGACAGTTGTTGCAAGTGCCATTATGGGTGTTGGTGACGATATTACCCGCCGAAGAGCCGTCATGACAGCTGGTACAGGCCGCGCTGCCGGTCAGCACATTGCCGAGCGCCTCGGTAAGGTGATCGCCATTGGTATGGGCAGTGGCGAAATTATTGTAATTCACCGTGCCATTGGTGCCGGCGTGACAGGTCCGGCAGGCGCTGGAAGTGTTGATCGTGTGCTGGGTCGCATCACCCTTAAGGGCCAAACCGATCCGCAGCCGGCCGTCGGTGGTGGTATTGGTGTGACACAGCGTACAGGCATTGCCATGGGTGTTGGTGATTATATTGGCCGCCGAGCTGCCGTCATGACAGGTGGTCGTGCAGTTGGCGTCGGCCGCCACCATGTTTACGGTGCCGCCGGTATCCAGATGGTCCTGTCCGTTAACCGTATGGGCCGCCTGGAAGCCGCTGCCATAAGCGACATGACAAGTCGTACAGGATCCGCCCAATCCGCTATTGATGGTCTCGTAGTTGACCGACTCGGAGGCGTAGGTGCCGCCCAACGACTTGTCGACCAGAGGGCCGCTGCCGGCCGGTTCGACATGGCAGGTGCCGCAGCCGCTGCCGGAAGCATTATGAATGGTGTTGATGAAGTAGTCGTTGGTGCCGACCCCGGCCTGATCGTGGCAGCCGGTACAGACCGCGTCGCCGGTCACCTTGCCCTGGGCGAAGTGATCGATGGTGGTATGGGAGGGATTGTTGTTCCAGTTCGACCAGTGGCAGGTCCGGCAGTTCGACACGTTGGCGTCGGCGGTCCGGGCCGCAATATACTGCCGCATGGTGGTGGTGAGATCCACACCAGACTCGTCATAGAGCCTGATCGATTCGTGACAGAGATTGCAGTTGCTGGTCTGATGCTCGGTGGCGATGTCGGTCCAGGTCGCCAACAGACCGGCGCTGTCGTTATGACAGTTGGCGCACGGAGTCAAGGTGTCCTGGGTCTCGTCGTTCGGAGTCGGATTGGCGGTATCGTACACGATATCCGCATGCTCGGTAGCCGCGGTCTGATGGCTTGGGAAGTAGGCGCCGTGGCAGGTGGAGCAGTCGGCCGGGCCGGTGGTCGGCAGGGGGGAGATAATGACATCCGGGGTGCGGGTATCGGCCTCGGCGTAAGTCTTCAGTATCCCGTTCATGGCCGTAGGAGTGTCAAACTTGTGGCAGCTGGTGCAGTTGTCATGGAGCTTGTTGTCAACTCCCGTCGTAATGCCGTTGACGGTGCCGGCGGTGTGGCAGTCGGCGCAGATCCCGGTGGCCGCGACAGCGGTCGAATGGTCACCCTCGTGACCGCTGACCGTATGGCACTTGGTCGCGCAGTCCGGACTCTGACCGTCGGTCTTGTTGTCATGATGGATGCCGCCGATCGAAACGGGATCGACGTTGACATCGGCGGTATTATGGCAGGTCAGACAGGTGGCGTTTTTATAGGTCGCCAAACCGGTCGCGGCCAGAACCGCATTTCCGTCACGGCCGTTGGCGATGGGGGCGGTCGTGGTGGTGCCATATCCTCCGCTGGAGGAGGTATGGCACCAGGTGCAATTGTCTCCGTGGATCTGGTTTACCGTACCGCTTACCGAGTTGTCATGGCAACCCGAACAAACGGCGTCCAGGGTCGGGAAGGATGTTGAATCGTGACCGCCGTGGGTGGCCGGCGCCAGTTTCGGGGTATGGCAGGTGGTGCAGGTGTTGCCGGTGCCGGTAGCGATGGTACTGTCATTGGTGGTCTGAGCCGGCGTGCCATTGCCGTCGTCGACATAGCTGTGACAGGTGGCGCAGACGCCGAGATGCTCGCCCTTGTAGTCGCGCCAGCTGTCGAGAACCGTGGCGCTGCCGTCCGTGTTGTCCAGATGGCAGTTCCGGCAGGGCTGGCTGTCGGCCTGAGCAACGTCGGTAGTAATATTATGAGTCAGATCATGAACCACGTAGCCGGCCGTATCGGCGCCGTGGACATGGTTGTTGAAGTAGGTGCTGGCATGGCAGGCGCCGCAATTGCCGCCGCCGTCGGTGCCGCCGGTGGTGGCGCCGTTCGGCATCGCGGTGATCCAGCCGTTCGCGTTGGCGGTGACCAAGTCGAGCAGTACGCCCGTCGAGGCGTTATGACAGGTGGAGCAGTAATCGTGTTTCATCCAGCCTGTTCGATCGGTATCGCTGGCGTCGAGCACCGTGCTGATATCGGCCACCCCGCCGGTGGCGATATGGCAGGACGAGATGCAGTCGGCCAGGTTGGCAACCGTGGCAATATGAGTTACGCCCGGGGCGCCGGTATGGAAATCGACCCAGCCGGTGGTGTGGCACTGCTCGCAGGTGCCGCCGCCGTCATTGGTGATGGTCGGGCTGATGTCGTTCATGGTGGTGACGCCCTTGGTGCCCGGCGCCGCCACCAGTACGGAGTTCCAGCCGGTAAGGGTATCGATCTTGTGACAGGTGGTGCAGAAGTCATGGACCTTGCCGTTCAGATCGTTGACCGGGGCGCCGCTTACCGCGCCCGCCGTGCCGGTATGGCAGGCCGTGCAGTTGTTGAGGCTGTCGCTGATCCGGGCGGAGTGGTCGCCCTCGTGGCCGCTTACCGTATGGCACTTGGTGGTGCAGTCCGCGTTGACCACAACCGTATCGGTCTTGTTGTTATGATGAATGCCGCCCAGAGACGAAGCGTCGATATTGACCGTGGTATGATCGTGGCAGAGGGTACAATTATATATGGTCGGATCAAAAGGGGTCGCGGCAACGGCGGCGCCGTTGGCCAGAGTGGCGTCGCCGTCGACTCCGTTGGTAGCGGCACCGATCTTCTCGGTGGAGGCGTTGGTGCCGGTGGCGGTATCGTGACAGATGGTGCAATCGTTTTTGTGGATCACCGAAACCACCGCCTCGGTCGGAGTACCGGGGGTGGCGCTGTGACAGGCGTCGCAGCCGCCGGCCCAGCCGAAATCGGTGTCGGCATGGCCGCCGTGGATACCGTCGCTCAGCCCCTGGGGCTTGGCGTCATGGCACTCGCCGCAGATGATCTTCACAAAACCGACGTCGGTGACGAAGTTGCCGAGGGAGTCCTGAACCCGGCCCAAGGTTCCGTAGGTATCGGCGGGATTATCAACATAAGCATAGGTCTGGGTATCGTTGGCGTACTTGGATGCATCGATCAGGGCGTCGTAAACGCTGGCCCCGGTGTCGGGGGGATTGCCGGCGAGGCTGAAGGCATTAATGTTGATCTCGGGTTTCGAGGCGGTATGGCAGGTTTCGCAGGTCGGGTGGCCGGAATCGGGAGAGGTGACGATGGCGGCATGACAGTCGGAACAGTTATATAACAGGTCGGTCGACTGATCGTCAGCCATAAAGGTAGCATGGTTGGTGGTCGCGGAGCCGCCGGTTACGATGACATGGCACTCATCGCATTCAGCCGAGCCCGCGTCCGAATTATGAACGGTCTCCTCGGTGCTGTTATCGAAATAGGCGGTCTGGGTATGACAGACCTGGCACATCCCGACCGGCTCGGTAGTGCCGACGGTCAGATCGACCGGCCCGCCCGCGCCGCCGGCAACCTTTTTGGGGCTGTAGAACTTGACCGGAAGCCGCACATTCCTGGTTACCCCCTTGGCGTCCACATAGGTTTCCGGCGTTTTAACCGTGTCTCCCAACAGGCCGCCGTAGATCACCCCGAATTCGACACCATTCCCCACAATTCCACTGAGATCGCCCTTGACCGTCATGGTGAAATTACCGGCGCCCTTATCAACCATCTCGATTATTTCGAAGGTGCGGGTCGTGGTGATCTTAGAGAGATCGGCGACCAGGATCAAGCCGCGGGACCGATCGCCGGCGCGGGTATTCCACGGATTTCCGGTGAGAGGGTCATTGCCCTTGCCGCCTTTCGCGGCCCAATTGACATTTGCCGTATCGGCGGGGTCATAGATGGCGTTGAGATGATCGGGGATGGCAACATTGACGGTTGAGGTGCCGATTCCGGGGGCGCCCCTCCCGGACAGGCCGTTGTCAGGGTCCCAGACATCGAGATCATCCGTGGCTAAAGGGGTGGCAAGGTCATAGGTGCCTTTGACAATGTAGATATTCTCGCTGTCCAGAGCCCAATTGATCTGTTCCTGGAAATGGGGGTCGTGGCAGTCGGTACAACTGGTGGTCCAACCTGCGATATTCGAACCGGTGGTTGTCTCGGAGTGGGTCTTCTTCTCCGGACCTATATGGGTGGGGTTCAGGGTTGTGGAAGCGGCGCCGGCATGACAGCGGTTATAGCAGACCCAGTTGTAGGTCGAGAAATCGGGATCGCTGCCGGTGTAGGGATCATACCAGTAATCATTGCCTTCGCTGTCCCCGCTATGGCAATGATAACACTTGATGCCGTTATCGACGTTGTGTGGATAATCAAGCATTAAGGCATCGGCATTGGAATAAATGCCGATGATAACCGCAAAAGCGATTGCAAGAAAAAAGGTATGCTTTCTCACTGATCCCCCCCCCCGGAAGTAATAATTACAATCCTTTGATTTGATATAAAACCAAAAAGAAAATGGCTATAATTTCTTTGAAATCGTTTTTCAGGATATCTTTAAAAAAGAGCTAACAAATAGTCTATGATTTTTTGATTAAAACTTCAACTTATTTTATAAAAAATCCCCGATAAATAACATCGAGGAGATCTTGAGGAATTTTTACCCTGAAACCAGTTAGCATCTCTGTCAGGCAAAGACACCACTCCTTCCGGTGCCTCATTGAAGCCCGGCAAAAGATGATCGCCAGGTCAAGATCGGGGCGGCCTACCAAGCCTGCATCTCGAAACAACCATCCGCCTTTGCGCATATCAATGAAGGGCAGTTCTTACAAAGGGAGAGCTGTCATACCCTCATGGCCGCCGCTCCAACAACCACACTGTCCGTGCCGGTTTCCGGCCTTGAAGCTGGATCCGTGAATACTGCCGGGCAGCTTGCCCGGATTCTGCCTTGCGGGGACACCTTTGTCCCGCTAAGCGCTCGTCTTGTTGGGCCGGTCGATAACTTGCAGTCATCAGCCCGGCGCTCCGGCGAATCCGCGCCGGGCTTGGCACATAAAAAAAGGGATCAACCTTTAACGGTTAATCCCTTAAAAACTGCTGGCGGGGCCGACGAGACTCGAACTCGCGACCTCCGGCGTGACAGGCCGGCATTCTAACCAACTGAACTACGACCCCGCATAATGGTCTTTGGTGGGCGGTACAGGGCTTGAACCTGTGACCCTCGGCTTGTAAGGCCGATGCTCTCCCAGCTGAGCTAACCGCCCCGATAGGATGGAGTTTTTACCAACTACGCCCCGGATAGTCAATAAAAATACGCACCCGAAAACAATTAATTTAGATATCACCTGAATCCGTGAGGGCGATTGGGCAGTTTGCTCTTATCGACCTGTAATTACTTGCTTATCCGGCCATGATCGTGGTGGACAAACACCCCTGCCGCCTTTCAGGACATCCGGGAAGGTCCAGCTGCCGGGTCAGCAACTCGTTGATATACCATCTGAATGGTCAGCATCCGCCTCCCTGCCACCAGGCCGTTCTCCAACGCTTCACGGTTTCAGTATCTTTTCAGTGCCGGACGTCAGTGGCATCATCCACGGTCTCGGCACAGAAAGAACCGACCGGCGGCAGGTTCCTGAAAAGCTTGTCCCCTTCCGGGATGAGCAAGGCCTTTTCGAAAACCTCGTCAATGTTTTCAACCAGAAAAATTTCAAGACTTTTAACGATCCGGGCCGGGATCTCGCTCAAATCCCGTTGGTTCTCGCTGGGAATCAGCACCGTTTTGATGTTACCGCGCCTGGCGGCCAGCAATTTTTCGGTAAGCCCGCCGATCGGCAGGACCCGGCCGCGCAGGGTGATTTCGCCGGTCATGGCCAGATCGTTGCGGATCGGCACCTGCATCAGAGCGGAAATCATCGAGGTCGCCATGGTGATCCCCGCTGACGGCCCGTCCTTGGGGATCGCCCCTTCCGGGACATGAATATGGATATCCAGTTTCTGATAGAATTCGGGGGAAAGGCCGAGACAGAGAGAGCGCGAGCGGATATAGCTCAAGGCGGCCTGGGCCGACTCCTGCATAACCTCGCCGAGTTTGCCGGTAATGGTCAGCCTTCCCTTCCCCGGCATCAATACCGTTTCGATCTGGAGCATTTCACCGCCGACCGGAGTCCAGGCCAGACCGGTGGCCATCCCTATTTCGTCGGCCTTTTCGGCAAGACCGAAGCGATAGCGGGCCGCCCCCAGATAGCGGGCCACCGCCTTGGCGGTCAACCGGTATTTGCGCTTCGAATCTTTCTTGAGCCTCTCCCGGGCGATCTTCCGGCAGACCGAGGCAATGGATCGTTCAAGATTGCGCACCCCGGCCTCGCGGGTATAATGCCGGATAATTTCCAGTACTCCCCCGTCATTGAAGACGATATCCTTGCCGCCGAAACCGTTGGCCTCCAGCTGCTTGGGGACCAGGTAATCCTGGGCGATCCGCAACTTGTCTTCTTCCGTATAACCGTTCAGCTTGATAATCTCCATCCGGTCCTGGAGCGGGGCCGGGATGGAGGAGAGGTTGTTGGCCGTGGTGATAAAAAAGACATCGGAAAGGTCGTAATCGAGATCGAGATAGTGATCGTTAAAAGAGTTGTTCTGCTCGGGATCGAGAACTTCCAGGAGGGCCGAGGCCGGATCGCCGCGAAAATCCATGGACAGCTTGTCGATCTCATCCAGGCAGAATACCGGATTATTGACCTTGACCTTCTGGAGAGATTGGATAATTTTACCGGGCATTGCCCCGATGTAGGTGCGGCGATGGCCGCGAATCTCGGCCTCGTCGCGAACCCCGCCCAGGGAAAGGCGGACGAACTCGCGGTTCATCGCCCTGGCCACCGACTTGCACAGCGAAGTCTTGCCGACCCCGGGAGGGCCGACCAGACAGAGGATCGGCCCCTTGAGCTTGTCGACCTGGGCCTGAACGGCCAGATATTCGAGAATCCTCTCCTTGGGTTTAGCCAGACCGAAATGGTCTTCATCGAGGATACTCTCGGCCCGGTTGATGTCGATTGAGCTGTCGGACAACTCCCGCCAGGGCAGGCTGATGATATAATCGATGTAGTTTCGAGAGACGGTAGCCTCGGCCGACATCGGCTGCATCATCTTTAATTTCTTGAACTCCTTTTCGACCCTGGTCCGGGCATCCTCCGGCAGCAACTTGTCCTTGATGGCCTGCGCCAGATCGGCAAGGTCGCTCGCCGCGTCATCGGTCTGGCCGGACTCCTGTTGGAGGGCCTTGATCTGCTCGGCAACGTAGTAGTCCTTCTGGGTCTTATCCATCTTCTTCTTGACCCGGGTCCTGATCCGGCCTTCGATGGACGCGACCTCTATCTCCCGATAGATCTTGTTGAGCAGAACCTCCAATCGCTCATGAATATCGACTGACTCGAGAACTTCCTGTTTCTCGTCGGTCTTCAGCGGCAGGTGGGAGGCAAGAACATCGGCGAATTTGGAGGCCTCCTCGATCTTGGCGACCGAATTCATCACCTCCTGGGGAATTTTCTTCTTGACCTTGCCGTACTCCTTGAAAGCCTCCTGAATTTCGCGCAGGTAGGCGACCGTTTCGGACTGACTCAACTCTTCAACCCGGAACTCTTCCAGCTCAACCGCCAGATATTCCTTATTGGGCAAAAATCTTACAACCGCGGCGCGCCGCTTGCCTTCGACCAGGGCCTTGATTGTTCCGTCGGGCAGACGGAGGAGCTGAAGAACCTTGGCGATGGTGCCGAGCCGGTAGATTCCGTCCTCTGTAGGCTCGTCATCCGAGGCATCCTTCTGGGTGGTCAGAAATATCTCGGTCCGCTCCTCCATGGCCTTTTCAAGGGCCTTGATCGACTTTTCCCGGCCCACCACGAGGGGAGCGACCATGTGCGGAAAAACGACGATATCCCGGAGGGACATCATCGGATAGATTGTTACGGAATTATTTTCGGACATATCTCAAAAAACCTTGTGTGGGTTAGTGCTTATCCGGAAGGGAGGATTTTGTCCGAAAACGAAGAGCGGGGATATCAAAAGTGCTCACCTGCGGTTTTGCAGGCAAGCACTTTCCGACTCGGAAGCGACCCGATTAGCGGACAAGACCATTCATGGACAGCACAAGTTAATCATATGAGTACTTGGCTATGCGTTACAAGCTAATTATGATCGGGTCCGACAGCAAGACGGTCAGGCGCTTTTCTTTTTCTCGTTATCGAAGAGAATAACCGGATAGTCGCCGTTCAGAATGACCTGCTCGCTGATCACGCACTCCTTGACCCCTTCCCTGGAGGGAAGTTCGTACATGACCTCAAGCATGGATTCCTCGAGCACCGAACGCAGCCCCCGGGCCCCGGACTTTCTCTTCAGGGCCTCGCGGGCAATGGCCGCAAGGGCTCCATCGGTGAAACGCAGGCGTATATCGTCATAGGCGAAAAGGCGCTCGTACTGCTTGGTCAGCGCATTCTTAGGCTCCTGGAGAATCCGGACCAGATCATCCTGTTCAAGTTCTTCCATGGTGGCCATTACCGGCAGACGGCCGACCAGCTCCGGAATCAGCCCGAAACGGAGAAGATCCTCGGGTCTGACCATGGACAGCACCTCTCCCATTTTTTTGACGTTCTTGCTGACCACCTTGGCGCCGAAGCCCATCGATTTGGTCCCGGTCCGTTTTTTGACCACCTCGTCCAGACCGACAAAGGCCCCGCCGCAGATAAAGAGGATATTGGTGGTATCCAGTTTTATATACTCCTGCTGCGGATGCTTACGGCCGCCCTTGGGAGGTACGCTGGCCACGGTGCCCTCGATAATCTTAAGCAATGCCTGCTGAACTCCTTCCCCGGAGACGTCGCGGGTAATGGAGGCGCTGTCGGATTTGCGAGCGATCTTGTCGATTTCGTCAATGTAAACGATGCCCTTGCTCGCCTTTTTAATGTCATAATCGGCGGCCTGGAGTAAATTGACCAGGATATTTTCGACATCCTCGCCGACATAACCGGCCTCGGTAAGGGTGGTCGCGTCGGCAATGGCGAAAGGCACGTTCAGAATCCGGGCCAGGGTCTGAGCCATCAGGGTCTTGCCGCTGCCGGTGGGACCCATCAATACCACATTGCTCTTTTGCAGCTCCACATCGCTGCGGTCGTCAAAGGTGCTGACGCTGATCCGCTTGTAATGATTGTGAACCGCGACCGAGAGGACCTTCTTGGCCCTTTCCTGGCCGACCACGTAACTCTGGAGATGCTCATAGATCTCCTTAGGCTTGAAACTGGCCGGCTCCGCGGTTGAATCGGACTTGTTTTTGAGATCGTCCTTGACGATATCGTTACAGAGATCGATGCACTCATCGCAAATATAGACGGCGGGACCGGCAATCAGCTTCCTTACCTCATCGCGCCCTTTCCCGCAGAAAGAACAGAGAACCGCTCCCTCTCCGTTGTTCTTGTTGTCTTCAGTCATAAAATCTTACCGTTCCTCTTCAACAGCCTCCCGTTTTGCCAAAACCTTATCAATGATACCATACTTCCGGGCTTCTTCGGCATTAAGAAAAAAATCGCGTTCGGTATCCACCTGGATCTTCTTGAGCTTCTGCCCGGTATGGTCGGCCATGATCCGGTTGAGATCCTTGCGGATCCGCAGAATCTCCTTGGCGTGGATATCAATATCGGTGGCCTGCCCCTGAAAGCCGCCCATGGGCTGATGGATCATGATTCTGGCATTGGCCAGGGCATAACGCTTGCCGGGCGCACCGGCGGTGAGCAACACCGCCCCCATACTGGCGGCCTGGCCCAGACAAAGGGTGGCGATGTCGCATTTCACGTACTGCATGGTGTCATAGATGGCCAGCCCCGCCGTCACCACCCCCCCGGGGGAATTGACGTAAAAGGTGATATCCTTGTCCGGATCATCCGCCTCCAGAAAAAGAAGCTGGGCAATAATCAGGTTGGCGACCTCGTCGTTGATTGCCGTGCCGAGAAAGATGATCCTCTCCTTCAGCAGTCTGGAATAGATATCGTATGCCCGCTCTCCGCGGGGGCTCTGCTCAACCACCATCGGGACAAGATTCATTATTCGTCTCCTTCGGCCGAACTTTCCGCCTTGGCGCTCTTAGCGGATTTGGCGGCCGTCTTTTTCTTCGGTGCTTTCCCGGCTTTTTCTTCCGGGGCTGCACTTGCCGTATCGGTTTTTGCCTTGGCGGCCGGCTTCTTCTTTTCAGCTTTTCCGGCGCCCTTTGCCGGAACATCGGCCTTCGCGCCGGCAGCAACCGTTTTGACCTTGGCATTGTCCCGCAGGAATTTGATGATCTTCTCGCTCAGGAGCTCGTTCATGAAAGGCATCAGGTCGTCGCGATTAGCGAAATACTTCTTCACCTCGTCAACCGGCATGTTGTAGCGCTCGCCGATCCTTTTGAAACCGCCTTCGATATCATCGTCTTTCAATTTAATCTCTTCAACCGCAGCGATCTTTTTGAGGATAAAATCGCCCTTAACCCTTTTGGAGGCGGTATCCTTGTATTGTTCGACCAGCTCGTCCCGATTCAGACCGGCGGACTCCATGGTCATATTCTGATTGGTCAGGTTGTCTTCAAGCTCCTTGATCATCGAATTTATTTCGTAGGCGACCAGACGACCGGGCACCTCGAAGTCATGGGCTTCAAGAAGCTTCATTACCAGCTTGTCGGCCATGGTACCGGCAGCGGCCTCCTCTTTTTCACTGGAGAGTCTTGCCCGGATCGCCTGTTTCAGGTCATCGAGGGAAGCATATTCCGGGCCGGCATCCTTAGCGAATTCGTCGTCGAGATCGGCCAGGACACGCTCCTTGATCTCCTTCAATTCGATTTCGAATTTAACCTTCTTGCCGGCCAGCACCGGGTTGGGAAAATTCTCGGGAAAATCGATTTCGCGCTCGGCCTTCTCGCCCTTCCGCAAACCGATAATGGTCTTTTCGAATTCATCGCCGAAACGGCCGGAGCCGATATCGATCGAATAATTTTCGGCCTTGACCTGTTTCATCTCCTGACCGTTGTTAAAGCCCTGGAAGTCGACAACGGCCACATCACCGACCTGAACACCGCGATCCTCGACGGAGCGCAGGGGCGCGTTTTCGCGGCGCATATCTTCAAGAGCCGCCTTGACCTCATCTTCCGAGGCCTCGGCACTTTCCATTTCGATCTCCAAACCCTTATAATCCCCAAGCTCGAATTCCGGACGCACGGCAACTTCAGCCTCGTAGACGAAGGAGCCGTCCTCATCGAACTGCTGAGTGCGGATCTCCGGGTGGGCCACGACGTCGAGCTTGCTCTGCTCAAGGGCGTCGAAATAGGACTCCTGAATCAGCTTTTCGGCGGTTTCCTGCTGGACTCTGGGACCATACTCCCTCTCCAGAACCTTGCGGGGCACCTTGCCTTTCCGGAAACCTTTGATCGAAACGCTTTTGCTCAATTTCTGATAGGCCTTGTCAAGCTCCCTGGCAACGTTATCGGCTGGCAGAACTACTTTCAGAGACTTGTTGTTCGAGCCGGAATCTTCAACTGTAACCTGCATTATTCCCATCCTTATGTTATATGCTTAAGATTTTTTGCGAATTCATCAAATTGACTTAACGACCAAAATCCAAAATAAACGTTATCAAAATAAACGTTATTTTGAAACCTGGCGCTGCTAAACCACCGTAATACCCACAGGCATAAGTTTCGCTTGGACCCCTAAGAAAAGCTGCTCAGCTCAGTTGTATACGGCATAAACCCTTACCCGTTAAGGTTCACAGGGAGCCCTGAAATCGCTTACATGTTTTTTCGCGATCTGGTGCGAGAGGGGGGAGTTGAACCCCCAACCACTAGGTGGGCTGGATCCTAAATCCAGTGCGTATACCAATTTCGCCACTCTCGCGCGAATCACGTAAATTAAACAACTTTAGGCGCGCAGTCAAGAGCCGGCCCGTCAAATAATTACCGGCGGCTCGCCCAACCGGCAATCACGCCCCGATCGCCCAGCTTTTTTAATCGCTTCCGGAACCCTGAATTTGATTGACATCCAACCCCATAATTGATAGCTAAAGAGGTTCTTGCAAAATTAAAAACACAGCATAATTCAGGAAAATAAACATGACACAGCAATCATCCGCACAAACATCATCCGATAAAACGGCGGCTGAAAATAAAAAGGCGGCTGAAAACTTCTCGCCGCGCGGCCTTGCCACCCTGATCGGCAGCCTGCCCGTTCCAGACCATGCCAAGGGCCTGGATCTGATCAACCGTTACACACCGGAAATCCCCTTATGGCCGCAACTGCCCGGCAATCCCAGGGAAGGCATGCTGGTTCAGTTCATGGAGGGCATGGTCGGCCTGGTCGAGGGCGAGCGCACCTACTTTGATACCACCGGTGATTTCGACGAGAAACTGCTGCCCTTCTTCGAGGAATTTCTGGCGGTCAGCGAAGATCCCGACGCCCTGATTAATTCCCGCTTCGCCATCAGCCGCGAAAGAGCCGGCGGACTTTATCTTCTTAAGGATGCAGTCGCCGCCTCGACTCGCGCCGAAGCGGTCAAGGGGCAGATCACCGGTCCGTTCACCACCCTGACCGGACTCCAGGACCAGGACCAGCGCTTAAGTTATTACAACCCTTCCCTGCGGGAGATGATCGTTCAGGGTCTGGCGATGAAAGGCGCCTGGCAGGTCAATTTTCTCAAACAGACCGGACTGCCGGTCCTGGTCTTCATCGACGAACCGGCCCTGGCGGGCCTAGGCTCCTCCTCTTATATCACCATTGCCCAGGAAGACATCGCCGAAGACCTGAACCAGGTGGCCGGGGCTATTCGAGGGGCCGGCGGTCTGGCCGGGGTCCATGTCTGCGCCAACACCGAATGGAACCTTTTACTGACCGGCAGCATAGACATTATCAGCTTTGATGCCTATAATTTTTTCGACCGGTTCATCACCTGTCGCAGCCAGATTCATTCCTACCTGGAGAGGGGCGGGATCCTTGCCTGGGGTATTGTCCCCACCTCGGAAGAAGATAAAATCATCGCCGAATCCACCGAGTCGCTGACGGCCAGATGGGAAGCACAGGCAGCGGAACTGAGCACCGGCCGCTGGACTATCCCGGCTATCCTGGAGCAGAGCCTGATCACCCCGAGTTGCGGGACCGGCTCGCTGGCTCCGGAACTTGCCGAAAAAGTACTGACCCTGACCAGTGAAGTATCGGCCGCCCTGCGCCGTAAATACCTCTCCTGAACCGGCTATAATTTTTCATTTCCAGGATTATCAATGAGCGAAGAACTAAACCAGGTATTACGGCAGAGACGGCAGAAAGCCGCCGACCTGACCAATCTCGGCGTTAATATTTACGCCAACGACTTCAAACCGACCTCGTCGGTCAGCGACCTTTTGGCCATGGCCGAAGAGGTTACCGACGAAACCGAGCCGGATCAGGGACCGACCTGCACGATCGCCGGCAGGATCATCGCCCTGCGAAAATTCGGCAAAGCCTCTTTTCTCCACATCCAGGACGAAACCGGCCGGATCCAGATTTACGTAAAAAGAGACGTGGTCGGCGACGAGGCTTATTCGATCTTCAAGAAATTCGATATCGGCGATATCGCCGGGTTCAGCGGCGGTCTGTTCCGCACCAACAAAGGCGAACTGACTCTCCAGGCCGTTATGGTCAAACCCATCACCAAGTCCCTGCGCCCGCTGCCGGAAAAATTTCATGGCCTGACCGACATTGAAACCCGCTATCGCCAGCGCTACCTTGACCTGATCGTCAACCCCGAGGTCCGCGACACTTTTCGGAAACGGGTTGAGATCATCAGACTGATTCGCGATTTCCTGGTCAACCGCGGCTTCATGGAAGTGGAAACCCCGATGATGCAGCCCATCGCCGGCGGCGCCACCGCCAAACCGTTCAAGACCCACCACAACGCTCTCGGCATGGACCTTTACCTGCGGATCGCTCCGGAGCTTTATCTGAAGAGGCTTTTGATCGGCGGCTTTGAAAAGGTCTTCGAGATTAACCGCAATTTCAGGAACGAAGGCCTTTCCACCCGCCATAATCCCGAATTCACCATGCTCGAATTCTACCAGGCCTTTGCTACC
The DNA here is from genome assembly GCA_046484585.1 of Desulfurivibrionaceae bacterium. GTDB lineage: Bacteria > Desulfobacterota > Desulfobulbia > Desulfobulbales > JAGXFP01 > JAGXFP01. The sequence continues at coordinate 10,620 of JAWOIQ010000177.1, read as the reverse complement.
TATCACGACTTGATGGACCTTACCGAAGAGATGATCTCCTGGATCGCCTCGGAAGTGACGGGGTCGATGGTCGTCAGTTATCAGGGCCTGGAAGTGGATCTGTCGCCGCCCTGGAAACGCTACACCATGGACGAAGCCCTTATTGAAGTGGCGGGAATCGCCCCCGGCGACCTGGCCGATCCGAACAAGGTTATGGCCCTGGCCAAAAAGCACGAGATCCGGCTGGAACCGGAAAACGGACCGGGCAAGGCAAAGACCGAGCTTTTCGAGCTGCTGGTCGAGGAGAAACTGGTCAATCCGACCTTCGTGACCTCCTACCCCACCGAGGTTTCGCCCCTGGCCCGCCGCAACGAGGAGAACCCCGAGGTTACCGACCGTTTCGAACTTTTCATCACCGGCCGGGAAATCGCCAACGCCTTCAGCGAATTAAACGACCCCATCGACCAGAAAACCCGGCTGGAGAAACAAATCGCCGATCGGGGTGAAGACGAGGAGATCTTTCCGGAGCTGGACGAAGATTACATCCGGGCCCTGGAATACGGGATGCCGCCGGCCGCCGGCCAGGGCATCGGCATCGACCGGCTGGTCATGCTGCTCACCGATTCCCCGTCGATCCGCGATGTTATCCTCTTCCCGCATCTACGCCCGGAAAAACCAGCCGGCACCGGGAGCCGCTGACCTTGCACTTCGAATGGTTTGTCAGCAGGCGCTATCTGAAGGCCAAGCGCAAAAAGGGATTTATTTCCCTGATTACGGTGATCTCGGTAGTGGGGGTCGCGGTCGGGGTCATGGCCCTGATCTGCGTCCTCGGCGTAATGACCGGCTTTACCGAGGAGTTCCGGGCCAAGATTCTGGGAGTCAACTCCCATATCGTCATCCAGAAATACGGTGGCGCCATCACCGATTACGCCGACCTGCGCGACCGGCTTCTCAGCAGACCCACGGTCACCGGCGCCACCCCCTACCTCTACACCCAGGCGATGATCACCGCCGGGGATGGCGGGACCGGTGCTATCCTGCGGGGCATCGATCCGGCCACGGCCTCGACGGTGATTTCTCTCGGCGACCAGATGGTGAAAGGCAGGCTGGCCGATCTCGACTCGACTTCCGGCAAAGTCCCGGGTATCGTGGTCGGCATCGATCTGGCCGAGCAGCTTAACCTGCGCATGGGCGACCGGATCAGACTGATCTCGCCCGCCGGCCCGCTGACCCCGATGGGAGTGATTCCGAGGATGAAGCCCTGCGAGGTGGTCGGCATTTTCGAAACCGGCATCTACGAATACGATTCAGCCCTGACCTACGTCTCCCTGGCCACCGCCCGCAACTTCCTCGATCTCGATGAAGGCGTGCACGGCATCGAGCTGCGGCTGACCGACATCTATCAGGCGGACGTGATCGCCCGGGACATCGAAAAGGAACTGGGCTTGAGCTATGTAGCCAAGGACTGGATCAAGCTCAACAAAAACCTCTTCTCGGCCCTGCGCCTCGAAAAAACCGCCCTGTCGATAATCGTCGCCCTGATCGTCCTGGTCGCCGCCTTCAACATCGTCAGCACCCTCATCATGGTGGTCATGGAGAAGGCCCGCGACATCGCCATTCTTAAATCGATGGGCGCCACCTCCGGCTCGATTATGCGAATTTTCATCTATGAAGGGCTGGTCATCGGCCTGACCGGCACCCTTTTAGGGGTATTGGGGGGACTGGGAGGAGCCGAACTTTTAAGCCGTTACCAGTTTATCAAGCTGCCCGATGTCTATCCCATGACCACCCTGCCCGTCCAGGTCCTGCCCCTGGATGTGGTGATGATTGCCGGCGCGGCCGTCATTATCACCTTCATGGCCACCCTCTATCCGTCCTGGCAGGCCTCCCGGGTGGAACCGGCGGAAGCTCTGAGGTACGAATGAAAAACAGCGCCGTCCATCCCGACAAGGCACTTGATTGCAAAGCCCGGGGCATAACCAAGACCTTTGTTCAGGGTCCGACCCGTCTCGAAGTACTGAGAGGAATCGACCTCGATCTGCAGAGGGGTGAAATGATCGCCATTGTCGGCACCTCCGGCACCGGTAAAACCACCCTGTTGCAGATCCTCGGCGGACTGGACCGCCCCACTTCCGGTTCGATGTTTTTCAACAATGAAGATATCTTCCAGAAGGGTGACCGGGAGTTATCGAAATTCCGCAACCACGCGGTCGGTTTCGTCTTCCAGTTCCATCACCTGCTCCCCGAGTTCACCGCCCTGGAGAACGTCATGATGCCGGGACTGATCGGGGGCGTAGAGCGCGTTAGCCTTATGGAGCGCACTCAAAGTCTGCTTGACCAGGTAGGGCTGGCCGATCGCAGCGCTCACAAGATCGGCGAACTTTCAGGCGGCGAGCAACAGAGGGTGGCTCTGGCCCGGGCCCTGATCATGCAACCCGATCTGCTCCTGGCCGACGAACCGACCGGCAATCTCGATCCGGCTACCGGCAACAGGGTTTTTGACCTGATCAGAAAAATGAACCGCGAATTGGGTCTGACCACGGTGATGGTCACCCATAACCATGCCCTGGCCAAACGGATGGACCGCTGCCTCTCCCTGCAGGATGGCGTCCTCCGCGAAGCCGTCCTGACGATCTGAAAAAACCAAAAAAGCAAGACTTCGAGCGTTTATTAACTCATGATCTCTAAATTCATTAAAATTGTTCTGGCGATATCGATTACGACCATACTGGTTGTCCCGGCAAGCGCCCGGGATGAGGCCTCGACCACCATCATTCTGCCTCTCAAGGTCAATGCGGAAAACGGAAAAGACCGGCTGGCCCGGGATGCCGACCGTTTTTTGCAGTTGGCCGCAAAAGGCCAGGGCCTGGAGATGCTGGCCAGGAGCGAAGCGGTTGAAAAAGTGCTGGAGGGGGGCTGGCCGCCGGCCATAAGCGCCCTCAGGACCATTCCGGTCATTAACCAGTATGACAATATCGCGGTCGGCAGTCTGACCCGTCTGGGCGACCGTCTAAGCCTCGACATGACGGTTTTCGAGGGGGATGATCCCACCGCCGCCACCTACTTTTTCAAGGATATCGGCGAAAATGCAGAGCTGGCCACGGCGGTCAACCAGATCGTCAAACAGGTCGACGACTTTTCCAGGCGTCACCAATTTATTGCCTCGATCAAGGTTGAGGGAAACAGCCGCATTGATTCCGGCGCCATTCTCAGGAAGATCTCAACCAGTCCCGGAGACAGATTCAACATTTCCGCATTGCGGGAGGACCTGAAGGAAATCTTCGCCATGGGTTACTTCCGGGATATCAGCATAATCACCGAAGAGACCCCCCAGGGCCATATCGTCACCTTCGAGGTTCGGGAAAGCGACCTGGTGGGTAAAATCGAGATCAGCGGCAATGACAAAATAAACGAGGAAGAGCTGCGGGCGGCAATAAAGATCAAGAGTCATTCGATCATTAATGACAAGGCGGTAAGCGAATCGATAGACAATATCCGCAATCTTTACCGGGAAGAGGGCTATTTCAATTGCCGGGTCACGGTCGAACAGAGCCCGGCCGGCAAGGACCGGGTCGATCTGACCTTTTTGATCGAGGAAGGCGATAAAATATTCATCAGGGAAATCATTCTCACCGGCAACGAAAACTTTTCCGACAAAAAAATCAAAAAGACCATTTCCAGTTCGGAAAAGGGCTGGCTCTCCTTTATTACCGATTCCGGATTGATGGATAAGCAGAAACTGGAACAGGATGCGACCCGAATCACCGCCTTTTATCACAATCAGGGCTTCGTCGAAGCAAAGATCAGCGATCCGGAGATCGTCCAGAAGGAAAACTGGTTCTATGTTTATTTCCACATTGATGAAGGGCCGCGCTATAAATGCGGCAGCATCGAACTTTCCGGCGACCTGATCGTCGACGAGAATCTGCTCCGCGGGATGATCAAAGTGGATGAAGCAGAGTTCTTCAGCCGCAGGATTCTGCGCGAGGATGTCTTGCGAATCACCGATTTCTACGCCGACAAGGGCTACGCCTTCGCCGAAGTTTACCCGAGGACGACCAGGAACCGGGCCGATCAGACCGTGGATCTCGATTTTCGGATCGACAAGGGCCAGCTGGTGACCATCAACCGGATCGTCATCGAGGGCAACACCAGAACCCGGGACAAGGTGATCCGCCGCGAGATCATGCTTAAGGAGGGGGGGCTGTTCAACGCCACCGAGCTCAAGGAGAGCAACCAGAAACTGGCCAGGCTCGAATACTTCGAGGACGTCAACATCTCGCCGGAGCCGGGTCTTGATGAAAGCCAGCTTGATCTGAACGTCGAGGTCAAGGAGAAGCCCACCGGCAAATTCAGCATCGGCGGGGGCTACAGCACCGTCGACAAGATGACCTTCATGGGCGAGATCAGCGAGAACAACCTGTTCGGCCGCGGCCAGCGCCTGTCGCTGATGGCCAATGTCAGCGGCACCGCCAATAAGTTCAACCTCAGTTTCACCGAGCCCCATCTACTGGACAGCAAGCTGCTTTTATCCTTTTCACTCTACAACTGGGACCGGGAATACGACGATTATACCAAGGACTCCGAGGGCGGCACCATTCACTTCGGTTATCCGATCTGGGAAAAGTGGCGCCTCAACACCGGTCTCGGTTACGACGACACAAATCTGACCGACGTGGATCCCCTCACCGCCTCCCAGGATATCCTTGACTCCCAGGACCACCCGATCACCATCTCCATAAAAACGTCCCTGCACCGTGACACCCGCAACCGGATGTACGGGGCCAGCAAGGGCTCCCAGAACAGTCTCTCGGTGAAATACGCCGGCGGACCACTGGGCGGCGACAACAGCTTCACCAAGATCGAAGGGTTAAGCAGCTGGTTCTTTCCGATCACAAAAAACACCACCTTCCACCCGAAAGTTGCCGCCGGTTATGTGGCCGGAAACTCCGAAGGTCATCTGCCGGTTTTCGAGAGGTTCTATCTGGGCGGCATCAACACGATCCGCTCCTTCGACAACGGCCAGATCAGCCCCATCGACCCCGCCTCCGGCGACCGAATCGGCGGCGACAAGATGTGGTACGCCAACCTGGAATATATTTTTCCGATCGCCAAGACCCAAGGGCTTTTAGGTGTGTTATTCTACGATATAGGTAATGTTTACTCGAAAGAGGAATCCTGGCGGCTCAGCGATTACAAGCACAGCACCGGCGCCGGGATCAGGTGGTTGTCGCCGATCGGCCCCCTGCGGCTGGAATGGGGCTACAACCTCGACCCGGTTGGAGATGAAGACTCCAAGAACTGGGAGTTCAGCATCGGCGGAAGCTTTTAAATCCAGGTTTCCCGAATCAACTTCCCGCGGCAATCTCCCTTTCCCTGAATCCGTTATCGGACGCCCCGCAGGGCGGCGAGTGCATTCCAGCCACCACGGGTTATTATCTATATTTGACGTAAAAAAAAATATATCGTGAATCAATGCACTAAGACGTCACGGATTCAGGTTCTCTCTATCCAGATTCCCTTACGGTATAGCAGATAAGGTTGACGAGTCCGACAAAATTCAAAATCAAGTCATTGCGAGCGCAAAAAAGCAATCCCGAAAAGATCTAAATCATTGAAAAGACCTGATTTCTTCATCGCTTTGCTCTTCGCCATGACGTGGCATATCTTTTTTGCGATGCCATCAAAGTTTTCAAGCACGGCGAGATGAAAGAACTTTTAAAGAGATTATCCGAACAGAAAAAATTCTCCTCGACGGTCTCTGGACTGCGGGGCGGCGCCAAGGCGCTGCTGGCGGCACGGGCGGCGCGGCAACTCCGGCGTCCCCTCACTGTGATCACCGCTTCCGAGGACAAGGCCGCCGAAATGGAACAGGATCTCGCCCTGTTCACCGACTTGCCGATTCTGCTCTATCCCGGCTTCGATATCCCCGCCTACACGCCGCTCTCCCCTGACTCCGCCACCATTGCCGGCCGTATTTCCACGCTATACCAGCTGATCAGTATCGACACCCTTTTTATCCTGGTAATTCCCGCCGAGGCCTTGCTGCGCCGGGTAATACCCAAGGGGACCCTCAGCAATCTGGCTGAACCGGTGATCGCCGGCGAGGAGACCGACCAGGCCGACCTGGTCCGGCGACTGATCGCGGTCGGCTACGAAAAGGTTTCCCTGGTCCAGACTCCCGGCGAAATCAGTCTGCGCGGCGGCATTCTCGATATCTTCCCGCCCCACCCCGGCAAGCTGTTCTCCTCCAGCCGATCTTCGGCGGTAATCTCCGAAAGCTGCCCGGTGCGACTCGATTTTTTCGGAGATACCGTCGAGTCCATCAGGTTTTTCGATCCGATCAGCCAGCGCTCGCTTCAGGAACTTGAAGAGTTCGCTATTCTGCCCGCCTCGGAAATTATCTATGCCGCGCCGGTTGACGACCTGGCAAGTTCCCCGGCCGAGCGCCTGCTCGAACATGCCCGGGAACAGGGCTGGGAGCCGGATGAAGTAGACTCCCTGGTTGACCGGCTTCGGGCCAAACGCCGCTTTCCCGGCATCGAGTTTCTGCTGCCCCTCTTCCATGCCGATCCTTCGGTCCCCCTTGATTTCATCCCCGCCGACTCGGTGGTCGTCCTGGATGATCCCCTTGAAATCGGCAAAAGCATCGATCTGAGCTGGGAGAGGATCACCGCCAATCACCGGGAGACCCTGACCGCCGGCCACCCGGCCCTCGCGCCGGTCGAACTGTTTTTGAACGCGACGGAGCTCGCGGAGGGGCTGCAAAAGTTTTCGCTTATCACTTTGAGCGACTTCCCGACCTTGCCGCCGGGAGACGCCGTGGACTCCTCCCGCCTCCTGCTCCCTGAAACCGCCGGCGAGACCCGGCGCGTCACCACCGGCAGCCACGCCCTGCTCAGCCAGGAACTGGAACTGCAACGCCGCCAAAAAGGGCTGCTGGCCCCGCTGGTCGATCGCATCGCGAAATGGCAGGCGGAAGGCGACACCGTTATCCTGGCCTGCCGCTCCGAGCGCCATGGCGAACAACTTGCCGAATTTCTCGGCCACCACGACCTTAAGGTAGTCCGCGGCGAGATCCCGGCAGCGGAATCGCAAGCGCCCGGCGCCGAACCGGTAATCACCCTGTACACCTCGCCCCTTTCGGCCGGGTTCGACCTGCCCGGGGAAAAGCTCCACGTCCTTTCCGAAACTGAGCTGTTCGGCGAGAAAAGATTGGGCAAAAAAAAGAGCCGGCCGGTCAGCGACGGCGAATCGGTAACCTTCGAGGAGCTGAAGGCGGGCGAGATCGTGGTCCATATCGATCACGGCCTGGGCAGCTATGCCGGCCTGATCAATATGACCGTCAATAACATCGAAGGCGACTACCTGCAAATCGACTACCAGGACGGCGACAAACTTTATGTACCGGTCGACCGTCTCAACCTGGTCCAGAAATACAAGGGCTTGTCCGACCAGACCCCGAAACTGGACAAGCTCGGCGGCAAGGCGTGGCAAAATGCCAAGGCCAAGGTGAAGGAGGCGGTCTGGAAGGTGGCCCAGGAACTGCTTGATCTCTATGCCAAACGCCAGATCATCACCGGCCACCGTTTTTCGGCGCCGGACGAGATGTTCCATGAACTGGAGGAATCTTTCCCCTTCGACGAGACCCCCGGCCAACTCAAGGCGATCAACGACGTGCTCGACGATCTCACCTCGGAGCGGGTCATGGACCGTCTGGTCTGCGGCGATGTCGGCTACGGTAAAACCGAAGTAGCAGTCCGAGCCGCCTTCAAGGTCCTGGCCGACAACAGCCAGGTCGCCATTCTGGTGCCGACCACGGTACTGGCCGAGCAGCATGTCGCCACCTTCAGAGAGAGACTGGCGGGCTTCGGGGTCAGGATCGAGACTTTGAACCGGTTCCGGCCCAAGGCCGAACAGAAGCAGACCCTGAAGGGGCTTAAGGACGGGTCCGTCGATATAGTCATCGGGACCCATCGACTGCTCTCCAAGGATGTCGACCTAAAAAACCTCGGCCTGCTGGTCATCGATGAAGAGCACCGCTTCGGAGTCAAACATAAAGAACGGATCAAGAAAATCCGAACCGGGGTCGATGTCCTCACCCTGACCGCCACTCCGATCCCCCGTACCCTGCAGATGTCGCTCCTGGGTGTCAGGGATCTGTCGGTAATCAGCTCGCCGCCCCGCCATCGCCGCTCGGTGAAAACCTTTGTGGCCAAATTCGACGACCTGGTGATCAAAGAGGCGGTTACCCGGGAATTACAAAGAGGCGGTCAGGTTTTCGTGGTTCATAACCGGGTAAATTCCATCCACGACATGGCCCGGCGGATCCATGAACTCAAACCCGAGGCCCGCACCGCCATCGCCCACGGCCAGATGCCCGGCCGGGCCCTTGAAGAGATCATGGTGAAATTCGTCAACCGTGAAATCGACGTTCTGGTCTGCACGACCATCATTGAATCGGGCCTCGACATCCCCAACGCCAACACCATAATCCTTACCCGGGCGGACCGGCTGGGAATGGCCGAGATTTACCAGCTGCGGGGCCGGGTCGGCCGAAGCAGCGAGCAGGCCTACGCCTATTTGCTGGTTCCGTCGATGGAGGGGCTCTCCCGGGATTCCCAGCGCCGGCTGCGGGCCCTGATGGACTACAACGAACTCGGCGGCGGCTTCAAGCTGGCGATGAGCGACCTGCAGATCAGGGGCGGCGGCAATATCCTCGGTGAATCCCAGAGCGGCAATATCGCCGCGGTCGGCTACGACCTCTATCTCGATCTCCTGCAGAGGACGGTGGAGGATCTTAAAAACAAAGCCCCCGGGGGCGGCGATTCCGGGGGGGAAGAACTCGAACCGGAAATAAACCTGTTGCTGCCGGCCTTTATTCCCCACGAATATATCCAGGACACCGATCTGCGTTACATAACCTACCGGAAGATTACCTCCTGCCATAGCGAGGAGGCCCTGGCCGACCTCAGAGACGAACTCCGGGACCGGTACGGCGCCCTGCCGGATGAGACCCTGAATCTCCTGGAGATCATCTCCCTCAAGGAAACCTTGTTAAAGCTTAAGATCAAGCGACTTGACCAGGGCGAGAACAATCTGGTCTTCACCTTTACCGAACAGACCCCGGTTGATCCCGGCCGCCTTCTCGATATTATCGACTCTTCAAAGGGAGCAATGCGGCTCACCCCTGACAGTCGTCTGGTCGTTAAGGTCGAGGCCGGCCCCCCGGAAGCTATTATCGGAGAAGCCAAAAAAATATTGCGGACCCTTCAGGGTAATGCTACTTAACTAATATCGGTTATGATCGGATATTTTCGTTTAGGATTGAGGGCGAATATGCCGAAAAGGCCATTTCCAGCGAGACAATAAAGTTAATGAATGACGCCATAACCACATTTAACCGGATCCTGTTGATTTCCCTGACCATGGCACTCTGTTTGGGAGTCGCCGCCGTTCAGGCCCGAGTGATTGAAAAGGTCGCAGCCGTGGTTAACGGCGAGGTTATCACCCAGACCGAGCTCGACAAAGCCGCCAGGGACACCCTGAGCGAGGTTCGGCAAAACACTCCGAAATCCCGACTGGATGAAAAATTGCAGGCCGCCCGGCAACGGATTCTCGACGAAATGATCGAGGATCTTCTGATCAAACAGAAAGCCGAGGAACTTCAGATCAGCGTTTCTGAAGAAGATATCGACAACGCCGTCGCCACCATCAGCAGCACCAATAATTTGACCGTGCCCGAACTTTACCGGGAACTGGAAAGAACCGGGGCGGACCGGGAGGAATACCGCCGAAAACTGGCCAACCAGATCCGCCGCTCGAAACTGATCAGCTACGAGATTCAATCCAAAATCGTGGTCAGCGAGGAAGAGGCCCGGGACTACTACGAAACGGAATACACCCGGCAGGATACCCCGAGGGGTTACCGTCTTCTCCAGATCGGGATTAACTGGGGAGGGCCGGAATCAGCCGCGGACAGCAAAGAAAAAGCCAGAAAACGGCTAGAGGGGATCAGGAACCTGGCCTTGCAGGGCCAGGACTTCGGGGAACTGGCCAAATCCTTCTCCGAACTTCCATCGGCGAAGGACGGCGGCGATATCGGTTTTTTCAGCGAAAAAGAAATGGCTGAAGCCATGCGGGATACCATCACCGGGCTGGAGCCGGGCGAAATAAGCGAAATTATTGAAACCGGGAAATCATTCCAGTTTTTCAGGCTGCTGACCAGAAACCTTGACGGCACCCCTGAATTCGCCCCTTTTGACGACGTCAAGGAGGAGATCATCGACCGTCTCCGACAAAAGGGACTTGAAAAGCGCTACGATAACTGGCTGAAGGAAATCCAGGAACAGGCCATCATCAAAAAACTGTAAAAGATCACAGGGATAAGCCACCTAGGATTGGCCAATCTCCCATCCGGTAAGCGATTACAGGGTGCCGGAGATGCAAGGCATCGGCCTGCGATGTGTACTGGTGTACATGAGGGGGCCGATAATACAGCAGATTCGGTGCCCTGTACTCGCTTACAAAAACTTATCTGAACTCCATCCGGCAAACCGGGCACCGCGGCAAATACTGTAAATATTCGGCCAGGAAACGCGACATGACAACAGAACAAACCGAGAACGAGGAACGGCTGGA
>JAWOIQ010000152.1:0-6600 GCA_046484585.1 Desulfurivibrionaceae bacterium | reverse complement strand
GTCCCCGGCCAGGGCCAGATGAAACTCGGCGGTGCGCCGGCCCATGATTCTGACCGACTCCATATAGGCCCCGGTTATTTCGGAAATCACCACCGGCGGCTGCCGGTCGGCCAGTTCCATGAGCGGCAGTTCACTGAGTGGCGCTTCCTCGCCCCGAGCGTGGCGCGCCGCGGCCCTGCGGAAATATTGATCGAGTTCCGCCAGGGTGTAGGACCAGCCGTCCCCCCGGTTGTCGATATATTCCTGGAGCATGGCCACCGTCGATTCAGCGCCGGATTCGTCGCGGTAGACAATGGTGCCGGCTACCCGGGCAATCCCGGTGAAGCGGCTCTTTTCGGTAAGGAACAGGCTCATCTCCACATCCGGATTTTTGCCCTCTTCGAGTTTGCGATAGAGTTTGAGAACAAAGGATTCCCCTATGATGATCGAGGTGTTGCTCTGTTCGACCGCCAGTTTGCGTACCGTCGCGCAGGGGGTGTCCGATCCGGTTATCTCATCGAATACCGCGGTCGGCCGAGCCCGGAGGCTGCCGGCTTTGGCGCTGCGAAAGCTGCGGCCGTCGCCGATGGCGCTGAAGAAAATGTCGCAGGAAGCCCGGTCCATCAGGGCGTCATAGAGGATTGCGTCGCCGCGCCGGGTTTTCAGGGCGGCGATCACGCTGGCCGGAATTTCCTCGGCCAGGCTCCGGGCCGGGCCGCCCTCGGCGATCTTCATGGGCAGGACATAGGTCTCCTCTTCCCCCGTGCCGTACTGCACCTTGAGAAAGGTGAGATAGAAGGAGGCGCCGAGCTTGCACCAGTCGATCAGCCGGCTGGTGGTGAGATCCATGGCCTTGCCCCGGTACCAGCGCTGCTCGGCGAGAAACGGCGGCAGGATGTCGTTGGCCAGGGAGAAGAGATATTCCTGCTGCAGGAGAGTATTCCATTTATCTTCCAGATTGAGTTGCGGCAGTTGCAGACGGGAGGCGGCGACCACCCGCCCCGCTTTGATCGGTTCGGCCGGCGGTTCGAGTTTGAACCAGTAGAAGCTGTGGGGGCCCAGGGTGATGAAATAGGGCAGGTCGCCGATCGGCGGGAATTCGGTCCGGCCGATCATCTCCACGGGAATGCGGCCGTTGAATTCGGAAAGATCCAGTTCGGCCGGCTGCACGAAGCGGGAGAGATTGGCGATGACCAGGATTATTTCGCCTTTGTAGCGGCGGGTATAGACGAGAATGGTCCGGTTGTGGGGCCGGAAAAATTCGAAGCTGCCCCGGCCGAAAGCCTTGTGCTGCTTGCGCAGGGCGATCATCCGCCGCATGAACTGCAGCATCGAGGAGGGATCGCGCTCCTGGGCCTCGACATTCAGCCCCTGATAGCCGTAGACCGGGTCCATGATCACCGGCAGATAGAGCCGGGCCGGATCGGCCCGGGAAAACCCGGCATTACGGTCCAGGTTCCACTGCATGGGGGTGCGGACCCCGTCCCGGTCGCCGAGATAGATATTATCGCCCATGCCCAGCTCATCGCCGTAATAAATCACCGGCGTTCCCGGCATGGAAAGGAGCAGGGAGTTCAAGAGTTCCATGCGGCGGCGGCTGTTGTCGACCAGGGGACCCAGGCGTCGGCGGATCCCGACATTGAGGCGCATTCTGCTGTCCCTGGCGTATTCCTGGTACATATAATCCCGTTCGGCGTCGGTGACCATTTCCAGGGTCAGTTCATCGTGATTGCGCAGGAAGATCGCCCATTGACATTGTTTGGGGATGGCCGGAGTGCGGTCGATAATGTCGGTGATCGGATGCCGGTCCTCCTGGCGCAGGGCCATGAACATCCGCGGCATCAGCGGAAAATGATAGGCCATGTGGCACTCGTCGTTGTCGCCGAAATAGGGGAGCACGTCTTCCGGCCATTGATTGGCCTCGGCGATGAACATCCGGTCGGTGTAATGCTGGTCCAGGTGTTTACGGAACTGTTTGAGGACTTCATGGGTTTCCGGCAGATTTTCGTTGCTGGTGCCGTCCCTGACGCAGAGATAGGGAACCGCGTCGAGCCGCAGGCCGTCGATGCCCATGTCCAGCCAGTAGCGCATGATCTTGAGAATCGCCTTGACCACCTGGGGATTATTGTGATTGAGATCGGGCTGATGGGAAAAGAAACGGTGCCAGTAATAGGCCTTGGCTTCGGCATCCCAGGACCAGTTCGATGATTCGGTATCGGTGAAGATGATCCGGGTTTCCGGGAATCTGGTGTTGTCTTTGTTCCAGACGTAATATTTGCGGCGGGCGGAATTGGCCTTGGCCCTTCTGGCCGCCTGGAACCAGGGATGCTGATCGGAAGTGTGATTGATTACCAGCTCGGTGATCACCCGGATGTTGCGGCGATGCGCTTCCCGGACGAAAGTCCGGAAATCGCGCAGGGTTCCGTAGGAGGGATGGATGCCACGGTAGTTGGTAATATCGTAGCCGTCGTCCCGGAAAGGCGATGGATAAAAAGGCAGGAGCCAAATGGCGGTGGCTCCGAGCTGCTCGATATAATCGAGTTTTTCGATCAGGCCCCGGAAATCGCCGGTGCCGTCGTCGTTACTGTCCTTGAAGGCCTTGACCGGCAATTCATAGATGATCGCATCCTTGTACCAGAGTGGGTCTTTTTTGGAGCTGGGCATAAAAGTCCTTTTTCACATGAAATAGTCAAAATCGTGTTCGGTCCGCAGCCGTCGCCTGAGCAGGAAAATCTGGGCCGGGCTCCGGGCGGGGTCGAGCCGCACAAAATTCCTGCTGCCCTGCCACAGATAGCGATTGTCGAAGATCAGGTCGTGGACCTGAAAAACCTCGTGTTCGCCGATGCCGTAAAGCTCCAGCGGCACCTCCAGCCAGCCTTCCTGAATGTTGTGGGGATCCAGGTTCACTGCCGCCAGGATAATATTGTCGAAGTCCTCGGTGCTCTTCGAATAAAAGATGATCTGGTCGTTTGCCACCTGGTGGAAGCGGAGGCGCCTATTTTCGGCCAGGGCCGGATTCTGCCGGCGAATCGTATTGATTCTGGTGATAAAGGCGCGGATGTTGCCGGCTTTGTTCCAGTCCCGGGGTTTGATTTCGAACTTCTCCGAATTGAGGTACTCCTCGGTGCCGGGCACCGCCTCGTTCTCGGAGAGTTCGTAGCCGCTGTAGATCCCGTAGCAGGAAGAGAGGGTGGCGGCCAGGACCAGCCGCGACAGAAAGGCGGCCCGGCCCCCGAACTGGAGGAATTCCGGGAGGATATCCGGGGTGTTGGGGAAGAAGTTCGGCCGGAAATATTCGCTGACCTCGCTTTCCACGAGCTCCCGGACATATTCGGTCAGCTGGGATTTGGTGTTGCGCCAGGTGAAATAGGTGTAGGACTGGCTGAAGCCGGCCTTGGCCAGCCCGTACATCAGGCGCGGCCTGGTAAAGGCCTCCGAGAGGAAGACGGTTTCCGGGTGCTCGGTGCGGACCTCTACGATCAGCCACTCCCAGAACGGCAGGGGTTTGGTATGGGGATTGTCGACCCGGAAGATCCGCACCCCCCGGTCGATCCAGAAGAGCACGATGCTTTTCAGCTCATGCCAAAGGGACTGCCACTCCTCGCAGTCGAAGGAGAGCGGATAGATATCCTCGTATTTTTTCGGGGGGTTTTCGGCGAATTTGATCGTGCCGTCGGGCCGATGGCGGAACCATTCAGGATGTTCGCGGACATAGGGGTGGTCCGGCGAGCACTGGAAGGCGATATCGAGGGCGACTTCGAGCCCCTCTTTCCGGGCGGCGGCGACCAGATGTTCAAAATCTTCCAGGGTACCGAGCTCCGGGTGCACCGCTTTATGGCCGCCGGCTTCGGAGCCGATCGCCCAAGGGCTGCCGGGATCGTTTTCTACCACTGCAAGGGCGTTGTTGCGGCCCTTGCGGTTGGTGTGGCCGATGGGATGGATGGGCGGCAGGTAGAGGACGTCGAAACCCATCCGGGCGATTTGCGGGAGGAATTTTTCAAGATCGGCGAAGGTGCCGCTTCTGGCGGGATCGGCGGTGAGCGAACGGGGGAATATTTCATACCAGGCGCTGAACCCGGCGGATTTCGCTTCGACCACCACAGTCGGCGGGGGCTCGAAGGTCGTCTGCCGGGTGCGGTCGGGATAGCGCTCCATCATCCCGCTTAGATCGTCGGCGGTGGCCCGCCGTACCCGTTTTTCCAGGCTGGAGCCGCTGCGCAGCATCGCGGCCAGGGCGGCGAGCCACTCGTCATCCGGGGTCCCGGCCCGGCCGGCGCCGGCTTCGACCATGGCGGCGCCTTCGAGCAGTTCGCTGTTCACCTCCTGGCCGGCCTCGAACTTTTTCAGCAGGTCCCGCTGCCAGGTGGCGAAATGATCGATCCAGCCGCTGACCGTATATTGGTAAAGGCCCAGATCGGCAACCTGGAATTCCGCCTGCCACAGATCGTCGGCGAGGTAGGTCATCGGCAGTTCCTGCCATTCGCCGTCAATGTGGCGGAAGCGCAGGACGGCCTTCAGGAGGTCGTGGCCGTCGGCGAAAACATGGGCCTTCACCCCGATCTTTCCGCCCGGGGTCCGCTTGATCGGGAAGCGGCCGCAATCGATCCGGGGTTTGAGGTTTTCGATCCGGACCCGGCCGGCTTTTTCCGCGGGCAGGGTGGGGAACGGTTCTTTTCTGGTCATGGTCCCTCTCCGTGAGTTCGCCGGTTTACCGAGCTTTCACATATTATTATATGGTTCCGGATGGGAAAGATGCCAGGGAAAAGTTGAAGCTCCGAGGCCCGTTTCGTCGGACCGGCCTTGCCGGGTGCCGACGGCGCCGAAGGAGTTTCACACCCTGGGGGAATTATGGGGAACGGCAAGTAGTCCTGTCCCGGAGGACCGGTGGGGCACACGGCAGAGGTCAGGCGCTGTGGAGGGAAGCCCTCTAAGTTTGGAAAAAAACGTCGCCCGCCGCCGACTTTCGGGCAGGAAGAGCGGCGGCGGGCGAACGGCGCCACGCTTTTTCCGGATCAGCCGGCTATCTCTCCAGCCACATTTTAAGTCTTTCCAGGTCCTCCGCCTTCAGGACCTGGCTCAAGGGTCCCCTTTCCCCTTCCAGAAGGGCCCGGGTCCGGTCGAAGGAGGTCATGGTGCTGCCGAAGAGGTTTTCGAAACTTTTGCGCTCGACCTCGGAATAGGCGGCGACCTGCTTGAAATCCTCGACGGCCTCGTCGTCCTTGCCCGCTTCGGCCCGGGCAACGCCCCTGGCGAGAAAGGCCAGGGGCCGGTCGCCATTCAGGGAGATCGAATGGCTGAGGTCGGCGACGGCGCAGGGGAAATCGCCTTTGTTCATGTAGGCGATGCCCCGGTAGAAATAGGCCCGGTCATTGTCCTTGTCGATTTCGACGACCTGGCTGAACTCGTGCATCGCCTCGTCGATCTTGCCGTTGTTGAGATAGGCGGCGCCGATGCTGAGATGGGCGATAACCGGATCGTAACCTTCGTCCATGGCCTTGGTGAACATCTCGGCGCTTTCGTCGAATTTATTCCGGGCGAACAGTTCCTGGCCTTTTTCGAACATTTCCTTGTTGTCCATGGTGATCTCCTTTTTTGCTGTATTCGATTTTTTGTGAACTCATCGATTTTGATGACTTTCCAAAAAGTCATAAAATATAAGTCATTGCGAGCGCAGCGAAGCAATCCAGAAATATGTAAGAAGTTGAAAATACTGGATTGCTTCGTCGCTTTGCTCCTCGCAATGACGGGGCAAAGCAATGGAGCGTACTTCGACAAGCTCAGCAAGAACGTTAGGCCTATAACCTACCCCCCTCACCCTGAGCTTGTCGAAGGAAGAGGTTTTTTCCCTTTTGCGAGCTTGCCGGGTTCATTTGCCGCTCAAATTGACCGCCTCCCGGACCATCTGGGAGCTGTAGCCCCATTCGTTGTCATACCAGCTCAGGACCTTGACCAGATCGCCGGCGGTCACCTGGGTCATAATTAGGTCCACGATAGAGGCCCTTGAATCACCGATGATGTCCGAGGAAACCAGAGGATCTTCGCTGACCCCGACAATGTTGCGATAGCGGGCGCCGGCCGCCTCTTCCCGGAAGATATCGTTTACCTCCTGAACGCTGGTCTTCCTTGAAGTGACAAAGACCAGGTCGGCGATTGAGCCCACCGAGACCGGTCCCCGAATGGCAATGCCGTCGAAGACCTCGGCATATTCGGGCAGAGCCTTGCCGGTGGCTTTGGCCGCGCCGGTGGTGGTGGGCACGAAATTCATGGCCGCGGCTCGGCCCCGCTCCCATTTTTTTCGCGGCCCGTCCACGATATTCTGGGTTGAGGTATAGGCATGGACGGTGGTCATCGCCGCCTTTTGCAGGCCGAGGCGGCGCCCGATTATTTCCACCAGCGGGGTGATGCAGTTGGTTGTGCAGCTCGCGCAGGAGATCAGCTGCGGGGGCTGGTCCGGACTGTTGACGCCATGGACCACCGTGCTCACTTCGCCGCTGGTCTCGGGCGCCGACAGAATCACCCGCCTGGCTCCGGCTTCGATATGCTTCGCCATTCCTTCCCGGCTGGTGAAGATCCCGGTGCATTCGAAGACCAGATCGATCCGCTCTTTTTTCCAGGGCAGTT
>JAWOIQ010000110.1:0-3247 GCA_046484585.1 Desulfurivibrionaceae bacterium | reverse complement strand
CCTCGACGTAGCTCACGGGGAGCCCGCCCGGCACGAGGTGGTATGCGAAGGTCTGCGTCGGCGCGTCCGCCGCCCTTGTACATGGCCAGACGAGCCTTGAACTCCAGGTTTTCCATGACCTGGGCCCGCATGTTCAGGCGAAACCTGTTGGTGTAGACGGTATCGTTCTCATAATCGGTGGCCGGGACATCGGCCGTACCCAAAGCGAGCTGCCGCCCGGCGGCGGTATCGAATCCCGGCATGGTGAACAACGTCGGCAGCATCGCAACCAGCTGCTGCGAACTTGTTATCCCGAAACCTGGGGCAATCGCAGCCATATTCTGTGCAACAGCTCCGGCGGAATACTGGGCCGGGGCATCAGCGCTCAGATAATCCATCCGGAACCGAAAATCACCGTTCCACTGAATCCGGGAAGCCAGGTCCCAACTCTCCTGTTTTTCCTCCAGGGCCGCGATTCTGTCTTCCAGATCGTCCTGGGCGAGGGCGACCGTCGGCAGAGCCAGCAGCCCGGCCACAACCAGCGTTGATAATCTCTTAACCATGGTGTGTTCTCCTTGCTTTTTTTTAAAGTTGAGTTAAGCAGCTTGTCTGCTCAAACGAAACTCATGCCCTGCGGGTATAAGAGCCGTTTTATCGACCGCCAGGCGGCCAAAACCAAACCCGTGTAAATCAGCGGCCCTTCCCGGCCGCCAAACCTTTAATCCTTGCAGATAAACTTCTTGCCGACACAGTTCATGATCATCTCCAGAGCCGGTTCGGCGACCCAATAGAAAATCTTCCGTCCCTCCCGGCGGCTGTTCAGCAAGCCCCGGTCTTTCAGGAGGCGCAGATGCTCGGAGGCCATGTTGCTGGGAATCCCGCACGCCTCGGCCAATTCCCCTACCGGGCGCTCCTCCCTGAGCAGGATCTCGATAATCCGCAACCGACAGGGGTGGGCGATGGTCCGCAAGCATTCGGCTGCCCTTTCCAGTGCCTCCCTGTCCAATAGTTCGGTTTCTTTTTCCATATTATCTTCAGTAATTTCCGCATATCAGACAAGCCGGCAAAGCCGATATTAATATAGGTTGATATCTGTTTATATCTAACTATTACGATATGTCAATATAAATTTTCTTCCGGCAGACAATTTTTGCCGGCACCGCTAAAAGTCGAATAAAGCTGTCATTTCGAACGAATGTGAGAAATCTTGTTGTCCCATCGATACTATTAAAGCCGAGTTAAGCTGCTTGTCTGCTCGTACGAGACTTATGCCCTTGCGGTATAAGATTTCTCCCGTCGGTCGAAATGACATTATGGCAATCCCGAGTTTTTGCGAACTCATCATTTTTGATGGCGTCACAAAAAGGCACACAAATTCAGTCATTGCGAGCGCAGCGAAGCAATCCAGAAACATGTAACCAGTTGAAAATACTGAATTGCTTCGTCGCTTTGCCCCTCGCAATGACGTGGCAAATCAGTTTTTGCGAATTCATCATTATTGATAAGTTCGCAAAAAGTTAAAGCTGAGTAGAGCAGCTTGCCTGCTCGTACGAAACTTATGCCCTGTGGGTACAAAAATGGGATGGCTAAGCTGCAATGCCCCTCGCGGGTGAAAATCGTCAGATCCAAGGCGCGCATTTCGAGGAATGAGGCGTACTTCAGTCCGCTACTAATGACGAGACAATTTGCAGCAATGCGGGAACTGGCGACTTTTTGCGACGCCATCAATTTTGGCGTAATTTCATAACTTTCTTACCAGAAAACTATTGCAGCGGTGTAAGGCTATTAGTAAATAGTAGTGTTCGTTGAGAAATCCGGGAGGCAGTGCAGCCATCGGCCAATATAAGGAGTGAGCATGTATTTTCAGGACATCATTATGGAGCTGAACCGGTTCTGGGCGGAACAGGGCTGCGTTATTCAACAGCCCTACGACATGGAGGTCGGCGCCGGAACTTTCCACCCCGCCACCCTGCTGCGATCCCTGGGGCCGGAGCCGTGGAAAACCGCATACGTACAACCATCCCGAAGGCCGACCGACGGCCGCTACGGCGAAAATCCCAACCGCCTCCAGCATTACTATCAATATCAGGTGATCATCAAGCCGTCCCCGGCCGATATCCAGGAGCTCTACCTGGAAAGCCTTAAAAGATTCGGGCTGGACATGCTCGATCATGACGTGCGCTTCGTCGAGGACGACTGGGAATCGCCGACCCTCGGCGCCTCCGGGCTGGGCTGGGAGGTCTGGCTGGACGGCATGGAGATCACCCAGTTCACCTACTTCCAGCACGCCGGCAGTCTCGAGCTGCATCCGGTTACCGTCGAGGTCACCTACGGCCTGGAAAGAATCGCCATGTATCTGCAGAAGGTTGACAGTGTCTACCAAATCGCCTGGAACAAGGAAATCAGCTACGGCGACATCTTTCATCGGGCCGAGGTGGAGTTTTCGACCTTCAATTACGAGGAGGCCAATGTCGACTTCCTGTTCTCGCTGTTCGACTCCTGCGAGGGCGAGGCCATGAAGCTCCTCGACAAAAACCTGGTCCTGCCGGCCTACGACTACTGTCTGAAATGTTCGCACGCCTTCAACCTGCTCGATGCCCGCAAGGCGATCAGCGTCGCGGAGCGCACCAGATTTATCGGCAGAATCAGAAACATTGCGAGGAAGGTGGCGGTTAAATATACCGAACAGAGGGAAGAGATGGGGCATCCGTTAATCAAGAACAACGGATAGAAAAAGATGGCGGAAGTGCATGGGAATCGAACCCACCTACCAGGCTGTTAACCCGGTACACCGGATTTGAAGTCCGGGAGAGCCACCAGAGCCCCTTCCACTTCCGCATCCAGGTATTATAGTAATTGGCTGAATTAAGAGTGACAACCCTTTTCTGGGAAACCGGAAAATGGCGGCCGGAAAATTTGACGGCCGTAAAAAAGTCACCACAAATTAAGGAACGCACTTCGACAAGCCCGAGACAAACGTCAGCTCATCCTGAGCCTGGCAAAGGTAGGGGTTTCCGACTTTTTGCGAGACCATCAAATTTGATAAACCCGCAAAAAGTTAAAAATAGGACGGCTAATCTAAAATCGTCAGATCCAAGGCGCGCGCGAATTTCGAGGAATGCAGCGTACTTTCAGTACACTGCAATGACAAGAGAATTTGCAGCAACGCATGAGCTGGCGATTTATGCCCTTGAGGGTGCTTTTGGCGACGCCATCTTTCCTGCCGGGACCGAAAGTTGCTCAGCAGAGCGGTTCCAGAGAAACGCTG
>JAWOIQ010000059.1:0-31476 GCA_046484585.1 Desulfurivibrionaceae bacterium | reverse complement strand
GCCACAACCCGGGCCTGGAGCAGAAAGGTCAGGCCCAGGAGCAGAACAACCGCAGCCGCCCATGGCTTTACGCTCTTCATCGTTTTCATAGTCGCAACCCCTTGCTCAGGAATTCGATCACCACGGCCTCGGGCGGGTTAATCCCCTCCATATAGGATAAGGCGCTATAGTCGGTGGTGTTATCGGCACTTAACCGGCGCCGGTCGTCCGCTGCCAGGCCGCGGGCCGCCCCGGCCGTGGCGACCGCCGAGGCGCGTCGTCTCGCACTGGCGCCGATCCCTGTATCGGCCTTGATCACACCCTTTCCAGCTCGGGCCGGCTGGGCCGAGACCAAAAGCTTGGCAACCCAACCGGTAACCTCGCCGTATCGCACCTTATACCATCTATTCCCCCCGGCGAGCTTCACCATCTCGTCCCCCTTCGCGAAGGTGGCAAGCTGCCGGGCCGCAAAGGACGGTTCAGCATAAACATCTGCCTTGAGACCGCGCACATAAATGAGCTCCTCGGCCTGGACCGGACCGACCAGCACTACAGAGAATAGAACCAGAAAAACCATCTTCATAATCACCCCCAAACCGGGATTCAGGTGAGCAGACAAAAGTTCAGGATAGGCACCACAATGTGTGCAGCTACGAACTTAGGTGCTTTCACGGGTTTTTGGCAAGCTTTTTTTTGACGAAAAGGTTCATCGAAGTTAATCCACCAGCGAAAAGTCAAAATCCCGAAGGCGAAGCTGCGATCACCGGATCCAAGGCGCGCGAATTTGGAGGAATAAAGCATACTTCAGTACGCTGCAATGACGAGACAATTTGCAGCAATGCAGGAGCTGGCGACTTTTTGCGACGCCATCATTTATTTGGTCTCCAGATTGTATGCACCGTCCCAATCCTCCGGCGGCGGGATTGCCGCCAAGGCCTCGCAGCGCCCGCATAAGAGTTCGGCGAAACGGGGATAAGGCAACCGGCTGTAGATTTCGGCCGCCTCGTGCCAGCGCCGGTTCTGATAGAGCTCGAAAGCGGTCAGCGCCGAATCGGCATGTTCCCGACACCTGGCCGCAACCTCCGGCGCCTCTTCCGGTCCGGCCAGGGGGGCGTAGATCCTGATCGGCTGTTCCTTACCCTTGACCCGGACCCGGTCGACCAGCATCACCGGAATATCGATCCCCATACCAGCCAGGGTGTACTCCGAGATAATCACCGGCAAACCGTAGAACTTGGTAAGCCCCTCCAGCCGCGAGGCGAGGTTGACATTGTCGCCGATCACCGTGTAGTCCATCTTGCGGGCCGAGCCGATATTACCGAGCACCACCTCGCCGGAGTTGATACCGATACCGATGTCGATCGCCCGGTAGCCCCGGCCAAGCAGGTCGCGGTTTACTTCCGGCAGTTTCGCGATCATGTCGAGAGCGGCCAGTACTGCCTGGCCGGCGTGATCATCGACCTTCAAGGGCGCCCCCCAGAAGGCCATCAGGGCGTCGCCAATAAACTTGTCAAGGGTCCCCTTCCGATCGAAGATTACCTCGGTCATCGCCCCGAAATGGCAGTTGAGCAGATCGACCAGCTGCGAAGCGCTCAACACCTCGGACACCGAGGTGAAGCCCCGGATATCGGAAAAGAGCACGCTCATCTCCTCGGTCTGGCCCACCTCGCCCAGGCTGACTTCGTCGTGATGGGCCAGCAGCTCGCTCATGATCTCCGGAGAAACATAACGCGAAAAAAGCCGCCGCACTTTAAGTTTATCCCGTCCCTCGGTAAAACTGAGATAGGCGAAGGAGACCAGATAGGCGGCGCCGACCGCCCCCAGGGGCGGGGCGATTTCGTAGACCGTATTAGCGCCGAAACGGCTGAAGGCCCAGATGAAAAAAGCGGCGCCGTAGAGGAGGGGCAGGCCGGCCCGGAGCGGGAAATTGTTAAAGCGGAAGATAGTCGCCACGGTCAACAGGGTAAGGACCACGATCAGGACCGCGGTCAGGCCGCGGCCCACCGGCCGCAGAAAGTCCCTTTCCAGCAGATTCGCGGCAGCCCAGGCATGGATCAGCACCCCGGGAGTCTTGGTGGAGGCCGGGGTGGCCTTGATATCCTCCAGACCTGCGGCACTCGCACCGATAAAGACGATCTTGTCCTCGAACTCGCCGGGGTCGATCAGCAGATTTTCGATCTCGCCCCTATAGATGCTCTTCAGCGAGGCAAGGATGCCGCTGGCCGAGTACTCGTTATTGATCCCGTAGGGTTTGACCAGATAATTCTCCTGGTCGTCTACCGGAACCCGGAGTTGACCGAGAAGGAGGTGGTGGTCGCTGAAGCGTGCCGGTTTGCCGCCGGCCAATTCGTCGAGCAGCGGCGCCAGCGCCAGGGCCGGATAGAGACTGCCGTGATACTCCCTGAACAGCCGGAGGCGGCGGTAGATTCCGTCGGGGTCGGCATCCATGCCGACCACCCCGATTCCCCCGGCCGCCTGGTACAAGCCGGGGAAGGGCAGGGAAAAGTTGTTGTGGATATCACTTCGGAAGCCGCGTCCCTCCACGGCAAAGGGACGGCGGAAGTCTTCCGGCATCGGCCGGTTCAGGCTGCCGCT
Organism: Desulfurivibrionaceae bacterium; assembly: GCA_046484585.1. Classification (GTDB taxonomy): domain Bacteria; phylum Desulfobacterota; class Desulfobulbia; order Desulfobulbales; family JAGXFP01; genus JAGXFP01. The sequence goes on along the minus strand of JAWOIQ010000059.1, from coordinate 28,902 downwards.
TTCGATCTCGTCTTCCCGGTCGACAATGATCTGGGCGGCGTGGTAGACCATGCCGTGCTCCCGGGTCGCCTCGACCAGGGCTCGGTCGCTCTCCCGCTTGGCCTGGGTGGAGTTATCGTTCTCGGTCAGGAGCAGATCGAAAACCACGGCCCGGGCTCCGCCCATTGCGAAGAATTCGAGAAAATCGACATAGACCCGCCGCGGCCAGGGAAAGCGCCCGAACTCCCCGTCCATATCCCGCAGGGAAGACTCGTCGATCATCACCACGGCAATCCCCGGGGAGATTTCGCTCTCTTGGCTGTAAAAGCCCATGCGCTGGTCGAGCAGCACCCATTCCAGACGGGTGAAGGCCCCGGCCAGATAAAGCCAGACCACCGCGGCGGCCACGAAAACCGCCACCAGCGCCCGCGGAAAACTGCCTGTTTTCAGAAAACTTTTTACAACCATCGGCCACCACGGAATTATTATTTACGACTCCGAGTTGCCGAACAGTATAGCGTTAATGGAATCGACTTGCTTCCGGTTTTTGCCGGCAAAGGAATGTTGGCAGGCGATCCTCAATTTGGATGAGAACGGGGGAGTCTGGTACTAGAACAACTTGTCATTTGTGCGGCATGGTTTATTATCGTACTTATGCACAGCAAACCAGGAATGGCCGCCCCCGGCGCCTTGCCCCAGGTCATCGGCCAGGTGGAATCGCGAGGACCAGGATATTTTGTATCCGGAATGGCACGGCTGTCAGTTCCGATGCCCGGATATTGGCCGGCAGCGATTTTATTGACCGGATTTTATCGACCTTGAGGAGAGAGAGAACATGGCAATATCGGATCCCCTCAACATCATCGCAGTCATTTTCGCCCTTCTTGCCCTGATCTTTTTTATCAAAATGCTCGGCAGCATCAGGAAGGGAAGATTGTTATCCTCCTCTACCTGCTGCCTGACCGCCCTGCTGCTGCTTACCTCAGCCGCCATGTTCGCCACCATAAGCATTGCCACCCACGGCTACCAGGCCCTTACCAGGGAGGAACTTGCGGCAACGGTACATATCGAGCCCACCGGCAATCAGCAGTTCAAGGCCCGGGTTATCCTGGCCGACGGCAGTGAACAAAGCTTTATCCTTGCCGGTGATCAGTTTTATGTTGACGCTCACATTCTCAAGTGGAAACCCCTGGCCAACATCTTCGGGCTTCACACCTCCTATGAACTCGATCGGGTAGGAGGCCGGTATGTGACTTTAGAGGACGAAATAACCAGGGAGCGCACCGTCTATTCGCTGTCGAGGGACAAACCCCTGAACATGTATGACCTCCGCCAGAGGTTTGCCGTGCTTGATCCCCTCTTGGACACCGACTACGGCTCCGCCACTTTTATCAACTCGAACCGGCCGGAGGAGTACAGGTTACTGGTTTCCACCACCGGCCTGCTGATCCGAAAAAGCGACAACCAGCCGGATTGACTCCCCTCCAGACCAACTCGGGGGGGATGATTTAGTCCAGGTCCGATATCGGAATCAGATATAAATTTGTTGAAGTTGCAATGGGATGTTAAGTTGGCAAATATCACAATCCATACTAAATTCCGGATTCTCGGGAACCAAGCCGATCAAAACAACCACTTTCAAAGGGGGGAGTGAGATGATTTCAATCCATAACAGCATCAAAATCTTTTTGGGCCTGGCCATTGCGGCCATGATTTTTATTCCGACCAGCGCCGTCGCCGCGGACTTTGTCATCATCCTGAAAAGCGGCGCCGCCTTTCTTTCCGACGACGACCAGAGGCTGGACGGCGAGACCAGGGATTTTGACGACTCAAGCAACAAGACCCTGGGCGTGGCCTGGGAGATCCGCAATTCCCGGAACGTGGGGCTCGGCATGGAATACCTCACCTTCGAGCATGATTTCATCTCGGCTTCCTCCGAGGGTTACACCAAAACCCAACTCTATCTCTTCAGTGCCCGCAAGTACTTCGCCATGGATTCAATGATCCATCCCTTTGTCGGTATCGGCCTGGGCTGGGGGTACACCAAGTTCTACCGCGTTAACGATATCGACCGGGACTGGAATCCCGCCCTGCAGCTTTCCACCGGCCTGGAGATCCAGTTTGCCGAGGAATTCGGCATCTATATCGAAGCCAAGGGCCTGGCCTCCGAAACCGACGGCGAAAGGGATAACGAGTTTGATTTTTCCGGACCAGGCTTGATGGCCGGCGCGAGTTTCATCTTCTAGACCGGCTTTTGGCAAGAGTCTGAAACGGGAAATTTGCCTGGGGATCGCTTCCCGCGGATTTTGCAAGGGCGAGGTTACCGGTTGGCGCGTGAATTTCAAAGTGGAGGGCGGCAAGGCGCGCTAGCAAACTTTTATGGCGGCTTCCCGGAGCCACTCCTCGACCTGGGAGCTGGTAGGCAGCTTTCCTGAACATTTAACCTGGCCATTGATCAGCAAAGCCGGGGTCCGGGTGATTCCGAAGCGGCCGATCTCGTCAGGATCGTGGACCTGGAAGACATCGGCGGCAATGCCCATCCTGCTCATCGCCTCGATCACCACGCTCTGGAGATTGTTGCAGCTGACACAGCCCGGTCCCAGGACCCGGATTACCAGATCCCCATCCTCGTTTTCCCGGCCGCCCTTGAGCCGGTCAAACTCCCGAGCCAGGGCCTCGCGGTACTCATCCTCCATACCGGCAGGGATATAGTTCTGCCTGGCTACCTCTTCATAAAGGCGCGCCACCGCCTCGGCATGATCGAGATCGGGTTCGGCAAGGAGCCGGTTCACCTCAATGTCGAAACCGACCAGACCAACCGTGGCCCGGCCGATCCTGATCTGCCGCTGGACCGGGGCGTCGTTTACTTCAGCCAACTTTCCACCTCACTTCTGGTCGGAGCCCGGCCGACGCATTTGACCGCGCCGTCAATCACCACCGCCGGAGTCGACAGCACCCCGTGTCTGGCCATCTCCTGAAAATCGGTGACCTTCTCGATCGTGGCCTCGATTCCCGCCGCACTCACCGCCTCCCGGACGATCTCCTCGGTTTCAGCGCATTTGGCGCAACCCGGTCCCATTACCTTGATCTCCATCTTATCTACTCCTTTAAATCGTTTTTTTAATATCCAGCAAGGGCGTGCCATTCAGGACATCGACCCCGGCCACCTCGATTATGTTGCCCTTTACCCCGAGAACCTTCAACTCCGAGATGGCGATGGGATTGGGCCGTATCGGGCTTCTGGTGCTGAAGACCCCGTGCAGCCCCCGGCTCCTGTCGCCGCGCGGATAGACCTTCAGCACATCCCGCTCCGCCTCGTGCAGCCAGAACAGGGCGACCAGGGTCTGGCCCGGTTTGATATCGGCCATCCCCTCCTGATATCGAGGAAAAACCTCCAGGGTGCCGGTCTCGGTCGACTCGGTATAGTTCTTGGGGGTCTCGGCGCGGCTCCTCAGCCGGCAATGGATGACCCCGATCGGAGTCAGGGTGATCGGCTCGCTGTCAGTCATGGGAATAGCCTTATTTTCAGATTATCAAATTAAAAAGGTAGCCGACCAAAAGGATACCACAACCGACCACCCCGACAAAAGTACCGATCAGTCTCGGCTTCAGGACCTTGCGCAGGATCACCACCTCCGGCAGGGAGAGGGCGATGACGCTCATCATGAAAGCGAGGACGGTGCCGAGGGCGGCGCCCTTTTCCAGCAGGGCATGGATGATCGGCACGATCCCTGCCGCGTTGGAGTACATCGGAATGCCGAGGATCACCGCCGCCGGCACCGACCACCAGGCCCCCTTGCCCATGATCGAGGCCATGAAGCCTTCCGGCACGTAGCCGTGAATGGCTGCGCCCACCGCGATCCCGGCGACCACGTAGATCCAGACCTTGCCGACGATATCCTTGACCGACTCCCAGCCCCGGCCGAGCCGCTGCGACCAGGAAAGGCGTTCGTCCGAGACCGCGTTGGCATCGGTGCGCATCGTCAGGACCCACTCCTCGATATGGTTTTCCATGCCGAGACGGCCGATGGTCCAGCCGGCGACAATCGCCACCAGCAGCCCGGTAACCAGGTACAGGGCGGCGATCTTCCAGCCCAGCAGACCGAAGAGGAGGACCACGGCGATCTCGTTGACCATCGGCGCCGCGATCAGAAATGAGAAGGTTACGCCCAGGGGGACCCCGGCGGTAACGAAACCGATAAAGAGGGGCACCGCCGAACAGGAACAGAACGGAGTGACGATGCCTAGCCCCGCCGCCATGACATTGCCGACCGACTCCCGTTTGCCGGCCAGGATCTTCCTGGTCCGCTCCGGGGTGAAAAAAGTCCGGATGATCCCGACCGCGAAAACCACCAGGGTCAGGAGCATCAGAACCTTGGGGGTATCGTAGACGAAAAACTGAATCGCCTCGCCGAGATGCGCGGACGACGACAGGCCGAGAAGCTCAAAGGTGAAATATTTCGAGAAGGGCAGCAGCTGACTATAAACCACCACCCAGAGGGCCAACCCGACCAGGCCGAGCAGAATAGCTTGCGGCAGGCTTAAGGATTTTCCGCTTTCCTGAGGCGGTTCCGATTTTTCCAGAGTGGTTTCATGGTGATTAAGGTCTAATGGTTCCATAACAATCCTGTTTTAATCTTCCGGTTGAGCTGTCAACTCAACTTTCCGACTTTGATTTATCACTTGATTAACGTTTGTTTATCGACGGCGGAGCCATATATTTTGCGCCACGACCAGCACCCCTCACTCCTCACTCCCGGCTCCCGGCTCCCGGCTTCTGTCTTCTATCCTTCACCGGCAGAGTTCTTCCCGATTGACCAAAGGAACCATCTTCCTGAGCTGCCTGATCTCCGGGTCATCCTCGAGCCTATCCCGCAGGTCTTCGAGAGCGGCGGCGGCGCAGTTGCCGCCACCTACTGCCAGCCGGTAGTTGACCCAGAGTTTCTCCTTGCGCCGCGTAACCAGGCCTGCCTCCTCCAGCAATTTAAGATGCTTGGAGACAGTCGGCTGGGCCAGGCCGAGCAGGGCCTTGATCTCGCAGACACAAAGCTCCCTGACTTGGAGGATCTTCAAGATCTTGACCCGGCCGGGGTCCGACAAGGCCTTCATTACCTTGATAAACTCTTTCATCGTTACCCTCCGCCATCATTGTCTCAGATAACTATATCGCCATATAGCTATACAGTCAAGGATTAACCTCGCCCAGCTGCTCTGAAAAGCAGTGCTGAACCCCTATGATTTTATTTGTAAAAAACCCTGAAACCTACTAAGGATGATGCCATGAATACTTCCATCCAGACCATACCCCTGGCCAATCTGGCCCTCGCCTTCCTGCCGGTCATTATCGTCGTGCTGATCACCTGGAAATGGGCGCTGGACTGGCCCAATGCCGTCTATGCGGTCTTTCGGATGCTGGCCCAGCTTCTCCTGATCGGCTATCTCCTGATCTTCATCTTTGACTCGGATAGTGCGGCCCTGATTCTCGCAATCCTGGTGGTGATGATTCTCGCCTCCAGCTGGATCTCCCTGCGCACCGTCAAACACGACCGCCTGAAACTTTACACCAGGGCGCTGCTCTCGATCACGGTGGGCGGCGGCGCCACCCTGCTCCTGATCACCCAGGGAGTTGTCGCACTGGAACCCTGGTACCTGCCGCGCTACATGATCCCCCTGGCCGGGATGATCTTCGCCAACGCCCTGAACAGCGTCAGCCTCGCCGCAGAAAGATTTTACGCCGAGCGCGGCCGCTACCTCTCCTACGAAGAGGCGCGGCAGACCGCCTTCCGGGCCGCGCTGATCCCGATCACCAATTCCCTTTTCGCGGTGGGGCTGGTCTCGCTGCCGGGGATGATGACCGGCCAGATCCTCTCCGGGATCTCCCCCCTGATCGCCGCCCGCTACCAGATCATGGTGATGTGCATGGTCTTCGGCTCGGCCGGCATCTCGGCGGCCTGCTTTCTGCTCATGCTGAAACCCGCTCCCGAAGAAAATCCTCCGGCAATCGGGAAAGCATAGCCATAGCAGATCCGGGTGCGGTTCCCCCCCTGGCGACCAGGAGACAAAAAAGCTTCACCCTTTGGCGGGGTGAAGCTTTTTTGCAATGGCTCAACCGGCAACTCTCAGCGCGGCTCGGCGGCAGGCATGGCTATTTTCTGAATCCGTGAGCGTTCGAGAACGGTGCAGATGCAAGGCGGCAACGATGTTGATAATACTAAGGGTATATCAACGGGTTGCCAACGCGGCAGATGCGCCGTTATCGGGCGCCCCGCAGGGCGGCGGAGTGAATCGAGGCGACCCATTATATTACGTACCAACAAACGAATAAAGGTGTAAAACAAAATTCCCCACTAAGCCGTCACGTATTCAGCTATTTGAAATAACTGAGCAGGGCGTGCAGGGTGGTGAGCGGATGGGGCGGGCAGCCGGGGATGAAGAGGTCCACCGGAATAATCGAGTTAAGATCACCCGAGACCTCGTCACTGCCGTAAAACGGCCCGCCGGAGATCGGACAGCTGCCGCTGGCAATCACCACCTTGGGAGCGGGCACCGCCTCGAAAGTGGTCAACAGGGCGGCCCGCATATTTCTGGAGACCGGCCCGGTCACATGAATGCCGTCGGCATGCCGGGGTGAGGCGACAAAATCGATGCCGAAACGGGAAAGATCGAAAAACGGGGTATTCAGGACATTGGTATCGGCTTCACAGGCGTTGCAGCCCGCTGTCGAAACCTGCCGCAGCTGCAGGGAGCGGCCGAACAGTTTCTTGAAATGCTTTTTGGAGTGGCTGGCAAGGTCGGGAAGAGTGCCGTCGGTGATCAGATCTTCCCGGCTGGCCGCAGCCATTTCAAAATTCTGGGTAAAGGTGATGAACTTCCCTTCTGACTGCATCTCGCACTGGCCACAGAAGGTACAGCGGCCGAGATCGATCTTGATGGCGACCGGATCGATGGCATCCTGGGGACACGCCTCGGCACACCGCTTGATCAGGGCCGGATCGCTGTTCCGGTTGATCTCCGGCAGGCCCCGATAACGCTTATACAGAGAGATCGGCTCTTTGGGGTATCGGGTGGTTTTACACCCCTGCTCCATTCGGTTCTTGATTATCTTCAGCATAAGTGAAAACCCTTATAAATGATGATCTCGTAAAAAGTCAACAATGGGATGGCTAAGCTAAAATCGTCAGATCCAAGGCGCGCGAATTTCGAGGAATGAAGCGTACTTCAGTACGCTGCAATGACGAGACAATTTGCAGCAACGCAGGAGCTGGCGACTTTTTGCGACGCCATCATAAATCAAAGCCACAATAAGAAAGGTTGAAGCTCTTGTTACAGAGCGGAAAATCCGAGATCTCTTCATCCCGCAGCGACATGGCCAGGCCGGTCCAGTTATGGAAGGAGGGGTCCTTGACCTTGTAGCGCTCGAGGCGCCCCTGATCGTCGGTGAGCAGACAATGGGATATTTCCCCGCGCCACCCTTCATTGATGGTCACCACGAAGGAGGATGGGGCCAGCTGATACTCTTTCAGAAAGACCGGCTCGGTCTCATCCTGGCGCCGCACCAGGGTCTCGATCAGATTGAGGGAGTGCATGATCTCTTCCCGCCTCACCGTAGCCCTGCTGCTGACATCGCCGTTGGTCATCTCGTTTTGATTGGGCGGCAGCCCGGGGTAGCAGCCGGTGGGGAAAGTCACCCTGGCGTCATAACCAAGCCCGGAGGCGCGGCCGGCATAACCGACCAGACCGAGTTCCCGAGCCCGTTCCCGGGGGACGGTGCCGGTGGTATCGAACCTGGCCATCACGGTATGGGCGGAGAAGAGCAGATCGCAGACATGCTCGAGTTCCGGCCTGGTCTCGTTAATCTTGTCCAGAATAAGCCGGCGCTGTTCTTCGCCCATCCTGAAGGCGACCCCGCCCGCCCTGATCAACCCTTTGCCGAAACGATTGCCGCACAAGACCTGGAGAAGATTTAAAAACTCGCCCCGCAGCCGGCCGAAATAGGCGGCGGGCGGATTAAAGGCGACATCACCGCTTAAGGCGCCGAGATCGCCGACATGGTTGGCGATCCGCTCAAGCTCCAGGGCAATGGCCCTGACCACCTGGGCGCCCTGATCGACCGGCAGATCACCAAGCGCTTCAAGGGCCTGGCAGCTCGTCAGGTTATGACCGATGGCGGTATCACCGGCAATGGACTCGCAGATCACCGGCAGACGCTTTGGCGGCACGGTCGGCAGCATCTTTTCAACGCCGCGATGCTGGTAGCCCAGCTGAATCTCAAGGTGCAGGACGGTTTCGCCGATACACTGAAAACGGAAATGACCGGGTTCGATAATCCCGGCATGGACCGGCCCCACCGCCACTTCGTGGATATCCTCGCCTGTCACCTGAAAATAGGGATAGTTGCCGGGAATCTCCTGTCGATAGTCATTGGCGAAGACATCCGCTTTGCCCTGATAATTCTTATGGTAGCGCGCCATTTTCAGCCAGGGATGATTTTCGGGCCTGATCCCGTGCTGCTCGGCGATTTCACGTTCGAACATATGAAATTTTTCATTGGCGGCGGTCAGGGAAGGGTAACTGTCCCCTACCTCGCAGCCGGCCGCATACAATTTTTCGCCCTGGCGCAGCACTGCCAGCAGCCGGTTCGCCTGCTCGGCATTGTAGGCGAAAAACTGGACTATGTAACCGTCCTGGTCGGCGATATCGAGCAGGGCCTGGCGAAAATCGGCAAAGGGCAGCTGCGGAATATCGGTCCGGCTGACTTTTTCGCCATTCTTGATTTGCAGGAGGTTATCCATGGACTGCTCCTCCGATTACGGAAATCGCGTTGAGAATAGTCTGATAAAGTTGATCCGGCAGCCAGACGCAGAGAGCCAGGGAAGTCAGCAACAGGGCGAAGGAAGGCATGACCCGCAGCAATTTTTCCTCGACCAGCACTTCCTGGTCGGTGGCGGCAAAGGACATCCGCATCACAATCCGGGCGGCCCCCGCGAAGATCAGAACAAGACTGAAGATGAAGATCGTGACGCTCAGATATTGGCCGCTCTGGAAGGCGCCGATAATAATCAGCAGTTCGCTGATAAAAATCCCGAAGGGCGGGAAGCCCGAGATCCCGGCAAAGCCGGCGAACAACGACCCGAAGCTTTTCGGAAAGAGCCGCGCCATATCGCCGACCCGCTTGACCTGCTTGGTGCCGTAACCCATCAGGATATTTCCGGCGGAGAGGAACAGCGAGGATTTGATCAGGGAATGGTGAACCAGATGGAGCATGGCGCCGTAGGTGGCGAGACCGCCAATCCCGATGCCGAAGGCGATAATCCCCATATTCTCGATACTGGAATAGGCCAGCATCCGCTTGTAATCGGACTGGTTGAGAATAAAGACGCCGGCAACCACCATCGAGATCAGTCCGAAAACGATCAGGACCTGGCTCGAATAATCGCCCATGCCGGCGCCGTACATCAAGGTATGCACCTTGTAGACCCCGAGAAAAGCGCAGTTTAAAAGCGCCCCGGACAATAAAGCGGAAGCGGGACTCGGCGCCTGGCTGTGGGCGTCCGGCAGCCAGGTATGCATCGGGGCAAGCCCCATCTTGGTGCCGTAGCCGATAATGATAAAGATAAAACCCGCCTTCAGCCAGATCGGATTAAGTTGATCGGCCACCGCAGAAAGGGAGGAGAAGGTCAGGGGGACATCCACACTGGCGAGGTCCATCGACAGGGTAATAAAAAAGGTGCCGAGCAGGGCCAGGGCGATTCCCACCGAACAGATCAGCACGTATTTCCAGGTGGCTTCCAGGGCGGCCTTGGAGCGGTTAAGAAAGATCAGGGGGGCGCTGACCAGGGTGGTGGCCTCAATGGCGATCCACAGGACAATCAGGTGGTCGGCCAGGGCGACCATACTCATGGAGGCCAGGAAAAAGAGCATGCAGCCGATAAAAACCGATTCGTTGTCCATCTGGGTCTCTTTCATGTACGAGACCGCGTAGATGCTGATAAAGAGAAAGATAAAGGAGGTGACCACGAGGACCAGCATCCCTTCCGGCGCGCTGTTGAAATAGCCGGTCGCGACGGGACTGATCTTGCCGAGCCAGCCCATCAGGGTAATCTGCAGATGCAGCACCGCGGAAACCAGCAGGACCCCCCGGCCCAACTGCACCGGGATGAAGGCCGCGATAATCCCGGTCAGTATCGGCACTATAAACACAAGTTCTAACATAGACTCAATCCTTATAAAGGCTCTTTAAATTCCTTCCCGCCCCGGGAGACCGCCAGGTAAAATTTCCAGACGGCTGCTCGCTATATACAGGAGGGGCCGTCAATCTTTTAACTCTTCGAGGAAACCGGTGTCCACATCGTCAAAAGCGCTGTTAATATTATTCAAAATGATTCCCATGACCATAACCGCCACCAGGAGATCGAGCAGCACCCCGAATTCGACGACATACATGGTATGGGTCTGTTTGGCCAGGGCGGTGCCGATCAGGTAAATCCCGTTCTCCATCATCAGGTAACCGATAACCTGGGTGATCGCCTTGCGCCGGCTCATCATCAGGAAAAGGCCGGCAGACAAAGTGGTGATGGCGGTGATCAGCAGCAGGACCTGATTGCCGGGCATGGCAACCTGAAGCCGGTCGGTGATAAAGGCGGAAGCAAGGATCAGCATCAGGCCGGAGAACAGCGAGGCGTGATAGCCGATGATCGGTTCAATTTCCCGCCGGATGGAGACCCTTTTGACCGCCATGAAAAGCATGCCGGGAATCAGCAGGCCCTTGATCAGAATCATCACCTGCATGAGCAGCAGGGCGCCCCCCTCAAGAGCTTGGTGCTGGGCGAGGAACAGGGGAATCAGGGAAACCATGACACCCTGCAGGGCCATGATTTTCACCAGGGCCTTCAAGCGGTTCGAAGCCAGGGAGAGCAGCACCGAGAGCAGGATCACGGCCAGAAACGCATCAGCTAACTGAATCATTTAATAACCCCCATGGTCAGGATGGTGGCGAAGAACACCAGGGCAAAGGAAGTCAGGATGAATTTCGGCACCAGGTTCATTCGGAAGCGGGCCATGATCGATTCGGTGACCCCGACCGCCGCGTAGATCAGAGCCATAATCCCGTAAAAGGCCAGGCCATTCGCCCAGGGCGCGCCATATTGCAGGGGATGGAGGATATGGGTGATAAAGGCGGCGTAAAAGAACAGTTTATAGAAGGCGCCCAGTTCGATCAGGGCCAGATCAGGGCCGGAGTGATCGAGGATCATGACCTCATGGATCATGGTCAGTTCGAGATGGGTGGCGGGATCGTCCACCGGAACCCGGGAGTTTTCGGTCAGGAGCACCATAAACAGCGAAACGATCACCAGCAGGAGTAAGGCGCCGGCCGGTCCCATAACGGTGATCGGCACCGGTCCGGAGAAAAACTCGGCGAAACTTAAAGACCCGCTGAGCCGGTAAAACAGGACCAGGATTACAAAGATGGTCGCTTCGGCCAGGGTCGAATAGTAGGCCTCCCGGGCCGCCCCCATTCCTTCGAAGGGCGAGGCGGTGTCGAGTGCGGCGCAGATCGTGAAAAAGCGGCCCAGGGCCAGCATGTAAAAGATCAGGATTACATCGCCTTCAAAGGCGAGGATCGGCGCTGAGCCGCCCAAAGGTAAAAAGAGCAAGGCCATAATCGCGGCGCCCAGAGAGACGGTCGGCCCCATTTTAAAGACGAAGGTTGTGCTGTTGCTGTATACCGAGCCTTTTCTCAAGAGCTTGAAAAAGGTGTAATATTTTATCAGCAGCGGCGGCCCCTTTTTGCCGGCCCAGAAGGCCTTCATCTTGAGAATAACCCCGGGAAAAAGCGGCGCGGCGAGCATTGCGATGCCAAACGAGATGATGGATTCCATTAATTACCTCTACCAGAGATGTCGTACTGTAAACTTGACTAGCAATTTTAAATGAAGATCAGCAGGGCCACTATCGCCAAAACGATATAACCGATATAAAGCTGGATCTTGCCGTGCTGAATCCAGCGCAGTTTATGTAAATACTTCACCAGCGGCCTGATCAGCCCCCGGTGGATATACTTTTCGGCAAGATCCTCGACCCTGGTCTCATAGGTGGTTAAGCCCGGGAAAATTTTCCTGATGCCGCTGTAAACGGTTTTGGCCGGGACGAAGGGCCGGTAAAAATCGACCATCGACATGGCATAGGAAGTCCCGGTGTACTGCATCCTGACGGTGGGCTGGGTGAAACCGCAACCCCAGGTCGGGCCGCGCTCCACCTGCTTGCGGACATAGAGCATTCGGCGCAACAGGGTAATGCCGATAATCAGGGCCAGGAAGAGGCTGGCGGTCATCGCGATATTCCTGACCAGGGTCAGGAAGAGGCCCGGATCGGCCGCGCCGACCAGGTTCAGATCGCGCATCCCGTTAAAAGCGAGCTGGACAAAGGGTTCCGGGAAGATTCCGATCAGGAGGCAGGAGGCGGCCAGTAGCACCATCACCAGTTGCATGGTAAATCCGGCTTCATCGGCGTTGGCGGCCGCTTCGCTGCGGGGTTCGCCTAAAAAGGCCAGGCCGACCGCCTTGGTGAAGCAGGCCGTGGCCAGGCCGCCGACAACGGCCAGGGAGATAATAGTCAGAGTGGTCAGGACAAAAGGCAGACCGTGCAGCCCCAGACCCTGGAAAGCCCCGAAGTAAATGAGAAATTCCCCGATGAAACCATTAAACGGCGGCAGCCCGGAAATGGCGATGGAGCCGGCCAGAAAGCTCTTGCCGGTAGTCGGCATCCGTTTCATCAGCCCGCCCAGCTGGTTGATCGATCTGGTCCCGGTCTTGTGCAGCACCGCCCCGGCCCCCATGAACAGCAGGGATTTGAAGATGGCATGGTTGAAGACATGCAGAAAGGCCCCGGCAAATCCAAAAAAGGCCATGGTCTCGACCCCGCTGGCGACCCCGACCATGCCGATGCCGAGACCCATCAGGATGATCCCGATGTTTTCGACACTGGAGTAGGCCAGCATCTTCTTCATATCCTGCTTGCCGAGGGCGTAAACTACCCCGAGAACCCCGGTGATCATGCCGGCGACGATCACAATTACCGCGAAGGTCATATCGACACTGCCCAGCAGACTGTAAATCCGGACGATCCCGTAAATCCCCATTTTGATCATCACCCCGGACATCACCGCCGAAACATGACTGGGGGCGGCGGGATGGGCATGGGGCAGCCAGATATGGAGCGGGAAGATCCCGGCCTTGGAACCGAAACCGATAAAGGTCAGGATAAAAACCAGCAATTTGATATTTTCGGGAATGGCGGCGACCTGCTCAAAGGAAAAGCTGCCGGTGTGGGAGTAGATCAGGCCAAAGGCGGCAAAAAGGAACATGGCGCCGCCCTGGGCGAAGATGAAATAGAGGTAGCCCGCCTGCCGGGTCTCCTTGGCCTGATATTCATAGACCACCAGGAAAAACGAGGAAAGCGACATAAGCTCCCAGGCCAGGGCGAAGGTCACGATATTATTGGCGGTCGCGACCAGGGCCATGGAAGCCACCAGGATGGCGTAACAAAAATAATTCAGAGCGGTCCGGGTCGACTGTTCCGGCTTCTCCAGGTAATGAAAGCTGTAGAGCAGCGCCAGAGGTGAAATGAGAAATACCGGGATCAGGAAAAAGGCGGAAATCGTGTCCAGCTTGAAGGAGAGGGTAAAGATATGAAGCCAGGGCCAGTTTACCGCGGCCGCTTCTCCGGAATTCGACAGGAAGGAAAGGACTTCGCTCAGGCCGATAACACAGCCGGCGGCCATGAGAAGCAGGCAGGAGGATTTCATCAGATTGAACTGCCGGGAGATCGTCAGCGGCAGAACGCCGGCGACCAGGATCACTCCGATTGCCAGAAAAAAGGTATCCATCAATTTTTCCCTAATAAAGAAAAGATTAACTCAAAAAACCATCAGCTCCGGCCAAAAAAAAGTTCCCCGCCGGAAAAGCGGTCGGAAGTGCATAAAATGATGTTGAACTTCAGATATTACACGAGTGGCGTGATGGGGCGATGTCCTCGAAAATGGCATGCGTTTTTTGTGTGAATAATAAGGATCATCACACCACACCATCGTCGTCGGTCATGGGGAAGAATGAGCAAGTCGTTCATTTCAGGCTCATGGCTGGCGGCGAAAAATTGCGTTACAAAGTGTAACACTGGCTTTCAAATGTCAAGGAGAAAATCACCTTACCTCTTTATTTCCTGAATCCGTGACGGGAGCTGCCGGCAGGCGACCTGTCCGATTGTTATCTATTGACTCGTTTCTTCTTCATAGCGAAGGAGTTTACCTGGCTGGCCCAAGACGTGGGGAGAAGATCCTGAAGGCGGATTAGATGCTGTCAAAGATATTCATTGGAGCAAAGGAGTCGCCCCAGGTTTCTAAGCCCCCCAGGTTTCTAAGCCCCCCAGGTTTCTCGATTTAAGTGTCTAATATGACAGTAGAATTAACGACGAAAATCAAAAGAGGATGACCCCTTTTTACAAACTGAAGATCTGTTCAGTTTTTCATTGACATGAAATCAGCAAAGTACTACCAATTTAAGTAGTATGAAAGCGCTACTAACTCAAAAACAAAAAGAAATCTACGAGTTTCTGAGAGATGTGCAGAGGAATGGAGAGCCTGCTCCCAGCATATCCGAGATTTCCAAGCATTTTGGCTTCCGCAGTAGCCGATCGTCAAGAGATCATTTGAAGGCACTGGAGCGAAAAGGGCTTATCCGGAGAGATGCGAACAAGGCTCGTTCCATTCGCATACTTGAAGTTGTCGACATTGAGACTCAGTCTGTTGCTATCCCGCTACTGGGCTCGATAACCGCCGGGCATCCTGAATATGCCGAGCATGACCGTGAAGGTTTTGTTCATGTCGACAGTCGGAGCCTTGGCTTCAATCCTTCATCCCGCTGTTATGCACTCCGTGTCACCGGGGACTCGATGACCGGAAGAGGTATTTATGAAGGTGATATTGTCGTCGTAGATGGTTCGAAACAACCATGTGAAGGCGATATTGTGGCGGCATTGATCGATAACGAAACCACCTTGAAAACCTTGGTGAAGCGTAACAGCCGAAATTATTTGAAACCTGAAAACCCAAAATATCCCGACATGACACCCATCAACGAACTGGTGATTCAAGGCGTTGTGAGAACAGTTATCCGGAATGTCTGCTGAAACGGGAAAGTCATTAATGAGCACGGTATCATCTCACTTATTAAAAGCACATGTGCAGCAAATCCAGGAAGGAATACGCTTCTATTCCTCCCTCGGAGAAATTGCCGCCGACCCTGGCCTCAGTGCTTACGTGCATTTACTTACACGTGCATGGGAGGAATTCCATCTTGATGGTGTGGTTTGCATTTCCGGCATCCCGACCCTCTATCTTTGTTGTTTCGAACATCCTCTAACATCTGAAAAGGCCGCGGAATATCAGCGCAATTTCTGGAATCAGGGGGTGGCCACCATTCTTGTTCTGGCCGATCCACAAATCGTCCGCCTTTATTCCGGGTTGGCCGTCCCGGCGGAACCGGGAAAAAAAGAAGATTATGACAAAAGTCTGATCGAGACCGTTAAACTTACCGACTATGCCATCCGCATCCATGATTTTCATATCCAACTTGCTACCGGCCAGTATTATCGGACCCACGCCGACAGATTTGATGCAAAACAATCCGTGGATACATACCTGCTCGATAATCTGGGCGCCATTCGCGACGCCATCACCTCGGAAGATGACGGTCTCGACAAAGCCGAGGCCCATACCTTTCTGGCCCGTATCCTTTTCCTCTGCTACCTGATCGATCGTGGCATTATTGATCTGGCGCATTATCCGTATTGCTCCTGTTCTCCGGGGGCGAAACTGGTTGATGTGCTTGAGCCGCTAGAGGTCAAAGCCGCAAAAAAAATTCTGTATCAGCTGTTTGATGATCTGAAGGAAAAGTTCAACGGCAGCATGTTCGAGCGGAGCACGGAAGCGGAAAAAGATCGCCTCCGGGATCATCATGTAATAAAGTTAATCAATTTTTTACGCGGTCACCTGATGGGGTCAAAGCAGCTTTCTCTTGGTTTCTGGGCTTATGATTTTCAGTGGATTCCGGTTGAAACCATCAGCGCCATTTACGAGGATTTCCTGGCCAAGGAGGATCGCGAAGGCAAACAGCAGGCAGGGGCATTCTACACCCCGAGATTTCTGGCGGAAACCGTCCTCGATGTGGCCATACAGGGAGACAACGATTGGCCGACAAAGCGATATCTCGATCCGGCCTGCGGCTCCGGCATTTTTCTGGTGGCCCTCTTTAACCGACTGTCCACCAAATGGCTGGTCAACCATCCTGGTTGCACCTATGAAGAAAAAGCCGCCGCTCTTCTCAGGATCATGCGAGAGCAACTGTGTGGCTTCGACATCAACCCGACCGCCTGCCGCATCGCCTGTTTCAGCCTCTATCTGGCTTTTCTGGATCGTTTCGACCCCCCGGATATCTCCGGCTATGTGGAACGAACCGGCAACAAGCTGCCGCGTATCCTCCTAACCGATGAAGCCAACGCCTTTGAACCGGACTTTCCGGTCATTGTGCGCGAGGATTTCCTGAACCCATCTCGGCCGTTCGACGAACGCTTCGGATATATTGTCGGCAATCCGCCATGGCAGGGAAAGGGTAGCAAGCAGATTGCCCAGGATTTTTCCTTAAAGATTCCAGACCTTCTGGCAACTCAAGGCCGGGCCTGCATTCTTCTGCCCTCCAAGGTGCTTCTTAATAAGACCGCCAACCCCTTTCAACTTCAGTGGCTGCAAGCGGTGACCCTGGAAAAGGTTGTTCAGTTGGCCGATTACCGGCGGATACTTTTTAAGAACGCCATCTGCCCCAGCATTATCGCCCGGTTCACCTCCACCCCGCCGGATATGGCAAGCCATGTGGTGGCCTACGAAACCCCGAAGGTACGTCGCATAGACCTTCGTGAAGGGGTTATCCCAATCGCCCCGCACGACCGGAAGCTTATCCCGCTTCGCGAACTGGTTTACGCTGCGCGGGAAAAAAAGGCGCCCATTGTCTGGAAGCAGCATCTCTGGGGCACACCAAGGGATTGTGCCTTTTTGCGGCATCTGTTGGAGATGCCGACGCTAGGAGATATTGCTGGCCCTCCAAAAGACCAAAAACGCTGGATTAAAGGACAAGGGTTTCAACCTCAGACTAGAGAAGAAAAATTGCCCCCAAAAAATCCATGGTGGGATAAAAACGATTTGTTTCTTGCGGCAAAAAGGGGCGTTCCTAGCCTTATTTTATTCCCAAGTGACTGCCAGCCTATCGGTAATACTTGTCAAAAATTACGAAGGTCACCAGATCGTAAAATATTTTCACCTCCGCTTGTTCTTGTTAGCCAGGGCATTGGCAAAGGAGCTTTACCAAAAGTTGCTTATTGCGATTTTCCCGTTCTTTTCCAGGACTCCCTGCAATCCATTGTCGGTCCGCATGAAGACGAGAATTTGTTGCTCTTTCTCACCTTCTATCTACGATCCAAATTGGCCCGATATTTCCTCTTCCACACAGCCGCGAACTGGGGGACGGAACGAGATAAGGTGCATCTGGATGAACTGCTCCGTCTGCCGTTCCCACTGCCCGGCAGTGATGATGCCTCGCATGACGCAGAACAAATAGTGCGTACCATTGCCCGAAAGGCAAGGGAACTCAAGAAGCAGATCAAGCATAAGCTGGAGAGTAAAAACACGGATGACTTTCCGCTATCAGGCCACACAAAACAATCTTTGCCCACCTGGCGTCAAAAAGCTGTCGATGACCTGCAGATTGAAATTGAGCCGTTAATCTACAAATATTTTGATCTAATCGACCAGGAAATCATTCTAGTTGAAGATACGGTTGAAGTCTTCATCAAGAGCGCTACCCCACCTCGAATGGACTCTCCGATACCCACCCAGCAACCGATCCAGAAAAATTCCTCGTCCGTTTATCGGGCAGGGCTTAATGCCTATGCCTCGACCTTGGCCGACATTCTGAATGAATGGGCGGCACGGGCGAAGGGCACGGTCCGGGTTTCTCCGGTCGGCAGTGTTGATGAAAAAGCCGGACTGGCGATTGTCACCCTTCAACAAACCAACAAACCGCGCTCCTTCAAAAAAGAGGCGTTGGTAGTCGGTCTGACGGAAACCTTGGCACGGCTGCAAAAAACCGCTACCCAACCGGCCGGACGGCTTGATTACCTGCGCGGAATTATCTGGTTTGACGATTCCAGCATCCGCATTATCAAACCGAATACCGTCGAATACTGGACCAGGACAGCCGCCTTGAACGACGCAGCGGAGATCTATGCCAGGATTGCCCAGGCGCGTCAGTCAGCACGGGAGAGTTGACTTGGGCGCTGCGCACGGTATCCCGTTATTCCCCACTGAAGAAATTCCCCGTATCCTCGATACAGTGCTTCTCCATGCCGAAACCTTGGAAAAGACCAATGAGACGGAAAGGGAAGATGTTCTTTCCGCCCGTCTCTATAAGTTATTGATCAAAGACAAGTTGTTCCGGTCCGCACCTTATATTCCTGTCCCGGAACACCAGATTTTCGATGACAGCGGCAAGGAAGGACATAGCGGCAGGATTGACATCAACTTTATCTGCCCTCCGGGAGTGGAGACCTATTTCGCCTTTGAGGCCAAACGACTGCACGTCACCTTTCCTTCCGGCTGGCAGTCGCTGGTTGGTGAATATGTAACCGGTGACCAAGGGATGATGTGTTTTGTAACCGGCAGGTATTCAGGGACTCAGCAGGCAGCGGCCATGCTGGGATATGTTTTTGATGGGGATATCGCCAAGGCCAGGCGCGGAATTGACAACTCCGTCCGCAAAAACGCCGGACTGCTCAAGCTCTCTGCGCCTCATGGGTTTCACAGTTCGCCGATATTGCCGGGCAGGCCGGTGGATGAAACGTGCCATCAACTGGTGTCAAGACCGTTTATAATTTATCATTTACTTGTTTCCGTAGCATGACGGAAATGCAAATCAGGAGTTTTTAACTATGCCGATTTCGCCCCGATTTCTCTCAAGCCTGCTGTAGAAACCAATTAAATTTGTGAAATTCTAAGGATGGACATCTCCTCCACACTTTTCGAAGCCTTTCTAAAGTGTCCATCCAAATGCTTTCTCCTTTCGCTCGGCAAAACAGGCACTGAAAACGCCTACGCCGACTGGTATCGGTTACGGAGCAATTCTTACCAGAGCGAGGGGATCAGGAGCGTTAAAGATAAATCTACACCAGGTGAATGCCGCATCGGTCTGGACGGTGCGGGAAAAATGAAGACGGCTAACTGGTGTCGCGGGTAGTTATCTATTTCGGGTGTACCGACTTATCCGAGCCGATATAAAAAAAGGGGGCTGCCTCACTTGGCAGCCCCTCTTCGGGTAAGCTATTCCGGCCTGACCGGTATTTAACTCCTCACTCCTCACTCCCGCCTTCTGAATCGTAAAAATCGCGGATAATCAGGAATGAACCACGAGCACCGGGCAGTTGGCGTAACCGATAGTTCTCTGGGTTACACTGCCCATCAGCAGCCGTCTGATCCCTGTTTTGCCGTGGGTACTCATGACAATCGCCGTCACCCCCAGTTCATCGGCCAACTTTGTAATGGCGGCATGGGGCTCACCCCGTCTGACGAAGGTCTCGGCCTGCATATCCAACCTGGCCGCATGTTCCTTGAAGTCATCCGCGATATCTTGCGCCTTCTTCTCAACTTCCCGGGCGGCGGCCTGGGAAAAAGTGACGAATTCGTTATCGACATCGGTCCGGGCCACCGCGATCACCGCCAGCCGGGCGGAACGGTTTTGACCTATCCGCAAGGCCTCATGGCAGGCGCTATCACTGTTGGCGGATCCATCCGTTGCCAGCAGAATGGACCCCCAGGCGCCGTCCCAGGTGAACTTTTCCGGGACGACCAAGACCTTGCGGTCGGTATGACCGATAACCCGCGCCGTAACGCTGCCCATCAGGTCGCGCTCCAGATGGCTGATTCCCTGGCGACCCATGACGATCAAGTCGCAATTTTCATCATGGGCGATGGCGGAGATCCGTTCAAAAGGCTCGCCCTGGACAAGGTTGGTCAGGATATGCACCCCTTCCTTATCGGCAATGGCGCCGGCCTCGGCCAGAAGCTCCTCACCATGTCCTTCGATGGTTTTTTTGATATTGGAGACCCCTACCAGTTCGAGATCGCCGAGATAAGGCGGCACCACCGCCAGTACCTTGATCCAGCTGTTGTCCTGCCTGGCCAGTTTGGCGGAAACAACCAGGGCGTTCCTGGCGGTATCCGAGCCGTCGTAGGCCACCAGGATTTTTTTGTATTTACCCATGGACGGTCTCCAGCCCGCTTTTTCTCTCGTCACGCCGGGCGATAATCATTCCCTTTATCATGAAATAGGTAATGAGCCCGCCGGCCGAGCCAAGAGCCGCCATCAAAGCCCAGAAGCTTACCGAATTCAGCACCACGGTAACCTGAGGATCGAGCGCCTCCATGGCGCCGACATCGGCCAGGTAGCCCGGAACCTTGGCGCCACGGCTGACCGCAACAATCAACATAACCGCGGCCATGACGATTTTAATGATATGATCCTTGACATAGGTGGTTCCCAGGGCGCCGAGCTGGACGCCGATCAATGAACCGGAGAGGATCAGCAGGGTCATCCTGATATCGACCAGACCGGAGATCGCCCATTGGGTGGAACCATAAGCGCCCATAATAAAGGCGATCACGAGTTCGGTTGCGCTGGCGATGGTCGCCGTAGCGCCGATTACATAGATCATCCCCGGAACCCCGATAAAACCGCCGACTGCAATAGTTGCCGCCAGCATCCCGGTAAGCAGGCCAACCGGAATTGTGATCCAGGCAGAAATTCTGACCTTGGCAACCTTGAAATTCATCATTGGCGGAATGTTGAGTTTCATCAGAGCCAGGGCCAGTTTGGGGACCTTGGTTTCTCCGTCGCCCTTGCTCATTTTATATGCATCACGGGCAATGAACCCGCCGACCACAACCAAAACCCCGACAAAAATCACGCTGACATAGAGATTCGAGCCGGCATTGCCCCAGTTGTCCAGAATGACTTTCTGAATCCGGATCCCGATCTCCACCCCGATAATGGCGGTAACCGCCATGACCAGGCCGAGCTTTATATCAACCTGGCCATACTTGTAGCGCTTGAACGCTCCGACCATGGCCTTGGGAAACTTGTGACACATATTGCTGGCCACGGCGATCGCGCCGGGCGCCCCCAGCGACATCATTGCCGGGGTCATTACAAAAGCGCCGCCGGAGCCGATAAAGCCGCTTAACAGGCCGCCGATCAGACCGATCATGATCAGGGCCAGAATCTTTTTGGCCGGCAAATCCATAAACATAATCGAGATGTCGCCGATGACATTATCGCCGGCATGGGTGTCGAGGGACACCATCACCTTTTTATTGAGTCTGATATCGTCGGCGCTCATATTCTCATTAAAATGAAGGGTGGTCAAGGCGGCGCTGCCGCCTTTATCGAACTGAACCGTTCTCGCCGCTTCATCCACTTCGATAAAATAGCCCTTGAGCAGGTCCTTGGGCGGCGGCCCCGCCGCCATGGCGGTAGCGGCCATGCCCAGAGCCAGGGTTAGGGTAAAAAATAAAGTAATTATTCGTTTCATGCTGTTTTCCTCGCAGGTAAAGGTATGATTCTATTTTTTAGCGACAATTCCCAAAACGGTTAAAATGTTACTGGCAAAGGCCCCGTGAATGAAAGAAAACACAAAGGCGGCCAGGATCGGAAGAGCCGCATACCATCCTCCCCTGGTAGTCGATTCGGTAATCACCCCCTGATTTGTCATCAGCAGGTAATACATGATTAAGGAGATGCCGCCGAAAAGCAGCATTCCCGCAACCGGTTTCTTTTCTCTTCCGGCGCTCCTCTTCTGATTTTCCTGGTTGATGCTTGTCATAATGTTTTTCTCCTTCCTGAAATTAACTTGATAAGTTTTATTTGAATATCAACGGAAAAGCCTGATCTGCGAAACAGGCCCTTGCTTTTTTTATCGGATGGAATGGCGCCGGGCAAAACCGGCCCGACCGCTCCTGCCGCTACTTCCGGGTATTGCCGAGATCAGGCATAAATCTCGTCCGCCGGCCCGACCTCGTCGCGAACCCGCCCGGAATTCAAGAGACCTTCATCCGTAATCCCGGTGGGCGCACCAGTATTGATCCTGTCGCCGCGGAGAGCCGAGCTTTCGAAAAAGACATACCAGTCAATACGGCTGCCTTTCCCGCTCCGCACCGCTCCGGCACGCCGGAAGCGGGCCATGAAATTCACCAGACCCGTAAGCAGATGGATGCCCGCAATTGCCAGAACAGCAGTCATGAAAATGAGTTCGTATCGCATTGCTTGTCGTTACCTCTCGTGTTGATTTTTTCTTCACTATAATTTCGAGCCGGGCGTATCGATCACCGGCAGTTGAATGCGTCCGCCATGCTCTTCCGCCACCGCCTGATCCGGTTCGGAGAGCACGAAGCGGATCCCGGCAATTTCCCTGACCACCCGGTCGACAATCTTTTCCCTGGGGCCAACCTTGACAAGCTGATGGAATTTGACTCCGCAGAAAGCGGCCTTATCGGCAAATCCGCCCCCGCCCAGCTCGGCCCGTTTCAGAAAATGGCCCTTTCCCCCTTCAGCGGCGCCGCTTTCCTTACGATTGCCGCCGACAAAGATACTTAAGGCCACAATTTCGCAATCAAGCCGCTGGCCCATTTTTATGGCATAGTCCGCAAGCTTCGCTGAGAAGGCGCCGTCCCCCACCACCAGTATTTTCGCAGTCGCGTCGCGCTGTTCCATAATTCTCGCCAGTTTCCGGGAGGCCTCCGACGGTGCGGCGGCGGCCATTTCCCCCGAACCGATCACTTCCGGCCTGACTTTGGCGACGTGAATCTCTTCGGTTTCCTTTTGGACAATTTTCAACCATTTGGGGTATGTCATGCCATTTCTCCTCGCTCCTCTCGTTAGTGTCTGTCCGGAAATGAGGATTTTTGTCCGAGAACGAGAAGCAAGGATGTCGGAAAAGCGCAGCGTACTTGGGTACGTGAGCACTTTCCGACTCTGCGGCGACGAAGTTATCGGGCAAAAAGACCATTTATGGACAGGCACTCGTTAAATTGATCGGTAAAGAGACATGCGGTATGCCTTCCCAGTTTGCAACCGCCGTGCCAAAAGGGGCTTTTAAGCAGAATGACCTTTATTTTCGGCTGGTTAGCCGGTCATGTCCTCCTGAAAAGCCCCTTTGCCGGGCCCGGATTTTCCAGGCGGAGCGGCCCGGACCGTTACATCTTGCAACGTCCGGATGATTGGTATGGTTTTCTGTTCGTTATATCGGCAACTTAGAGAGGGGAAAGCAAACGGCGGCGTAACGGCGCCATGAATCTGGCGGCGGGGGGATAAATGGATAAGAGCGACGCCCGAATGAAGGCGGGGTGCGGCTTTGTCTGTATAAACGGCAGGATATCAAGGAGGCGGGATCGTTTTAAATTGCCCGATCGCGACATGTTACAAAATGAAAGGCTGCTGCAAAGTGCAACAGTGAAAGCGAGGCGGTCCAGGTCAATCCCGCCCTATCGCGCTGGAATCGTCAGACAAAGCCGGAAATGATGATGGGCATCTGGCCCTGCCATCCCGCTTGAAACCGGCCGAATTTCGCCGTAGAAGCGGCTTCAGCGTGCGAAGGCCCGCGGCTCAATGTAACGGAAGGTGATGTTTTGAGTTTCGCGGCTGAAGACCTCCCAGCCCGGATCCGGGAATCCGGGCGCCCCCTGTGCCAGGAAGGTGAAACCGGGGTGATTGCCACTTAACGGCAAATGAATTTTTCCCCGCTCCGCCATGGCCAATACACTCCCGACCTTACCGGATTTGCCGAGGATCCACGGTTCTAAATGCGGGCTAATTATACCCTGATAGGGTTTATCGTGTTATAATGGCCTGCAAATTGCTTAACCTTACGTACGAACTTAATTCTCCGGTCCATGTCGATATTCAACCGCTCTTTGATCCGAAGGGCGCAAGCGGGTCTGATTTTTACTATGCGGTTTACTCCAACCCTCAGAAATAAGCTGGTCGCCCTGCAGGTCGCGCGATTAATCATGATCAGTTCGCTCTGCGTCCTTCTCCTGAACGGCTATCAGAAGATCAGTTCGCACTTTCTTCTCTTGAGCCACGCCAACGGTCTCGGCGAGATCGTTCTCCAGATCAGGCAGCTTGAAGAAAGCTTTCTGTTAAAAGAGGCGGTCGACTTCCATAAATACCTGGATTCCATCGATCTGGCCAAGTCCAAGCTGGAGAACCTCAAGGATGAGCGGCGCCGGGCGAAATCGAAAATCCTGATCCAGGATATGATCCAGGAACTTGAAATATACGGTGAAGACCTGGGTATCCTCAAAGCCACCCTGGAGGATGGCAGTTCATCGCCGGAAATCTTTGACGACGTCAAGATCAGGGGCGAGCACTTGAGTCTCTCCATGAACTCCCTGGTCAATGCGGAACAAAACTACGTCGAGAGGGTGATCCGCCGCTTTGCCTGGCTGCTGATTACCATCATCGTCATCGCGACCCTGATGGCGCTGGTTACTTCAATCTGGCTCTGGCGGAAACTGTTTCTTCCCCTGCGCGCCATTGCCGAAGCAACCAATGATATTGCTCAAAACAACTTTGCCCCGTTTAAGGTGGGCAAGGCGGACGATGAAATCAATAATGTCTTCAAGGCGATCAACAATATGTCGGTCGAGCTGGAGAGACAGCGGGAAAGCCTGGTCGAGGCGCAAAAACTCTCCTCCCTGGGGACCCTGGCGGCCGGAACGGCCCACCAGCTCAACAACCCCCTAAGCAATATTTCGACATCCTGCCAGATTGCCATCGAAGAAATGGAGAACATCGCCGGCTCGCAATTCATCAAGGATTTACTGAAGGATATAGAGCAGGAAGTGCAACGGGCCGGGGATACGGTGAAAGGGCTTCTCGAGTTTTCCCGAACCCACCAGTTCACCCTGAAGCCGGTCGTCCTTAAGGAGGTTACCAATAAAGTGCTGCGCCTCATTGCCGGCGAGATTCCTGCCGGCATCGCGGTCGAACAGGACATTCCACCGAAAATCACTCTACTGCTGGATTCCCAGAAAATGACCGAGGCCCTGCTCAATCTAGTGACCAACGGCATCCAGGCCATCGCAAAGCGCCCGGGCCACGTCTTGATCTCCGCCCACGGAGTGCCGGAAGAAGAACAGGTCATCGTTAAAATAAAAGACAACGGCAAAGGCATTGCGCCGGAAAACCTGCGCAGTATTTTCGACCCGTTCTTCAGTACGAAAAATTCCAGGGACGGCACCGGCCTCGGCCTTTCGGTCGCCTATGGGATTATCAAAAAGCACCAGGGCTCGATCACGGTTGAGAGTGAAATTGACGCCGGCACCGAATTCATCATCACTCTGCCCTGGCCCGAAGAGCTGCAAAATTTTTTAAATCCGAATCCGTAAACAGGCGCCCAGAAAGGCGGCGCGGGCAAGTTCACCACCGCGGCACACGCTCAGACCGGCGCGCAATTACAGGCTGACCATGGCAGAACGCCGGCAACCGGCCCGGATTCGGATAGTAACCGTTCACCGGATGGTCGCCAAAGAGACCCAAAACCGCCGGACTGTAACCGTTCAGCAGTGGTGCGGATTTGGACAAGCGGACCGGCGCCGCGTACCTCGTGTATGTAAGCCGGGCCGATCGTCCGAAGATGTGGTGCTGCTGAATGGTTGCTTCGGATAAAACCTTGAGAGTATCTGATAATGACGAACATCAAACAAAGTCGAATCCTCGTTGTCGATGACGAGAGGATCAATCTGAAAAACATTTGTCACGTCCTGGACAAGGAAGGTTACCGGACCGAACCGGCAAATTCCGGCAGCGAAGCAATCGGAAAACTGCGGGAGTCCCCTTTCGATCTGGTGGTCACCGACCTGAAAATGGGCGATATCGACGGCTTTCAGGTCATGGAAACCACCCGGCAGCTCCAACCCGAGATAGAGGTGATCATCATCACCGGCTATGCCACGGTCAACTCAGCGGTCGAAGCCATGGCCAAAGGCGCTTTCTACTACATTCCCAAACCCTTCAAACTCCAGCAGCTCAAGGAAATCGTCCACAGCGCCCTTGAAAAATCGCAGTTCAAAAAAGAACTGAATAAGCTCCAGGGCGCCAGGGCAATCCAGCCGGGGGCCACCCAGTTTATCGGGCAAAACAAGGCAATCCTTGAACTGAAAGACACCATAGCCCAGGTTGCCCAGCTTGACTGCAATGTCCTGATCACCGGCGAAACCGGGACGGGCAAGGAACTGGTCGCCAGAATTATCCACGAACTCAGCCCCAGGGCCAACAAACGCTTTCTGCCGATCAACTGTGCCGCGCTTACCGAAGAATTGATGCTGAACGAGTTGTTCGGCCATGAGAAGGATGCCTTTACCGGGGCAAGCAAAACCAGGAAGGGTCTTTTGGAATCCGCCGAAGGCGGGGTTGTACTCCTGGACGAAGTAGGAGAGACCCCCCTGCCCATGCAGGTCAAGCTTTTGCGGACCTTACAGGAAAAGCGGATCATCAGGGTCGGCGGCACCCGCGAAATTCCGATCGACATCCGGATTATCGCGGCAACCAACCGGGATCTCAAGGAGGAGATTCTCCATAAAACGTTCCGGCAGGATCTTTATTACCGGCTCAATGTCTTTTCGCTGCACATCCCGGCCTTGCGGGAACGCCGGGACGACATCCCCGCCCTGATCCGCCATTTTCTGACAAAATATCCAAGTCTGGACCGGCAGACCAAAACCATGAGTAATGAAGCGGTGGCCCTACTGATGGATTACGATTTCCCCGGCAACGTCCGGGAACTGGAAAATATCATTGAGCGCAGCCTCGCGACCTGTACCGGCCCCGAGATCGAAACCAGACACCTGCCCCGGGAAGCAACCGCGCCGGCCCATCCGCCGCCCACCCCCCAGGGTGGCGACCGCCCCCTGAAAAGCCTGAAAAACACCGAACAACGCTATATCCTTTCCGTTCTCGAACAAACCGCCGGCAACCAGTCAAAGGCCGCCGAAATCATGGGAATTTCCAGGGTTTCACTCTGGCGAAAATTGAAAAAATACCAGGACGAAGGCATTGACATCGACCATTACCTGAATCCGGGCAAAGAAATTCGAACCGAGTAAACCGAGTCTTCCGACCTCGTGAGGGCCAGAGGCGGAAAAGCTGATTGCTAAACTTACGCCGAACTCCCGGCCCCTAAATCCTGGCTTCTAGCTCATGGCTCCTGGCTTCTAGCTTCTGGCTTCTGGCTTCTAGCTTCTGGCTTCTGGCCTCTGGCTTCTGGCTTCTGGCTTCTGGCTTCTGGCCTCTGGCTTCTGGCTTCTGGCTTCTGGCTTCTGAATTACAAATTCCCAATTCCGCCCGCAAGAAAATCTACTTCGGCGAGCGGATATCAAAGCGCGGCGCTTCCAGCATCCTGCCGATCTCCTCTTTCAGGTTGGCCTGGTCGGGATTATCAATACTCTGCTCCATTATCTTATTGAAAATAGCGTCCTGTTCGATGGGATGGAAATACTCTTTGGGAGTACCCTTTTCCAGTTGGACATGGGCGGCCCAGGGCACAAAATAAGTGGTGGCGGGGTATTCGCCATATTCGGAAATATCGATATTCAGACCGGCCACATAGAGTAAATTGCGGCCCTTGTATTCATCTCCCCGGCGGATCGATTCAACCGCCCGGGCAAACTCAAGCTGGATGTTGATTTTCGCCGCCCGCAGAGGCGGATTTCTGGAAGTGACGATCTGGGGCATGAACTCGATCAGGTTCCGTTCCAGGAGAATCGACTCATCGGTCTCATGAAAATCCTCCCGATAAAAGAAGAGATCCTCGGTCAAGAGCTCCCCGATCGGATCGCCGCCGTTTGCCTTCCAGTCGTAGTTGGTCGCATCGATCCGTTTGCGGAACTCCTCGGAAACTTCAAAGGCATGGGAGGTGCTGTAGACCTCGACCGGCTTGATATTGCCATCTTCATTGACCTTGGCTACCTTTTTAAGCCGGAGAACCAGGCCATCCTTGACCGGATGGGAGTCAAAGTCGATAAAGGAATTTTTAACCGTGATCAGATACCTGCCCCGATCGCCTCGATGCAGAAAGATCCTCTCCCGGGCGAATTGATATTGTTCCAGATAGGGCGTGATCACATGGGTGAGTTTGCCGCAGGAGTCGGAAATGCAGTTATCGATCATCCTGGGCCGGCAGTATTTGCCGTAAACCCCGCTATCCGGGTCATAGCCGACATGGCTGGCCTGGACTATCACCAGGTCCTCGCCGTGATGGGCATGGGGGCCGTGCCGGTCAATGGCGATAATTCCGCCGACCCGGCCGTGATTGAAGGGGAAGGTGCCGAAGTGCTTGGTAAGCAGAATGATCGGCAATCCCTGGTTCTCGTCGGAACAGAAGGCCCGGGAAGGCATGATCAAGCCTTTTCGGAAACCGAGTTCCATGCAGAAATTATAGAGCCGGGGCACAAACTCCGCGTAGGGCATGGCCATGCCGTCGACCTTGAACGGCGCCATCTCCCTGATGATATCCGGCTCACGATAAGTATTCGGCATTTCATCTATCCTTTTGTCTTAGTGGCTCTTAATGAAAACTCAGCTGGCGTGTTTCCCATACAATACAGATTTCTGTCATTTCGAACGAACGTGAGAAATCTTATCGCACCTAAAACAAAAGATTTCTCCCTGCGGTCGAAATGACATATGCCAGAAGACAGGAGTCAGAATCCAAGAGAAAAGCTTTAAAATCAGTCATTCTGGCTTCTGGCTTCTGGCTTCTGGCTTCTGG